>JBHJIX010000056.1:0-63175 GCA_050043025.1 Cohaesibacteraceae bacterium | reverse complement strand
ACAGCCAATAAAGCCGCATATCGAGCACATCGGCCGAGCGCTCCATCTCCGCTGTGCGCACACTGCCGAGGTCCACAGTCCCCTCCTTGCCTATGTCGATAAGCACGCCCACGCCGCGATTGGCGCAGGCAAAAGAGATATTGACGCCATCGCGGAAGGCCAGCGCGGCGAGCATCGCCGAAGTCTCATCATCTGGATGGGCCCCAGTGTTCATAAAGCGAACTGTCGATCGCAATGGTTGAAGGGCCCGCCAGAGCGCCAGATTGCGCGGCATATGGCGATCATCAGCAATGCGCTGCTGGGCAGACAGAGGCATCGAAAGTCCTTTGTTGAGTTTGCGCCTAGGCGGCCATGCGTGGTGTGAAAGCTTGAGTGATAACCAGCGCGGCCGCACCACGTGTCGCGGCCATTCGACCGCAGGCACCGCGCTTCAGTCGCGGAATGGGACGGGCAGGCCGGTTTGCAACCGAACGATCCGAGAGACGGACTCGACCTAGCAGGTCATCCTTAATGTCATTTTTTCGGCGACCACCGAGAATGATCGTCTCCGGATCAAGCAAATTCTCAATGACGTGCAGGGCGTGCGCCAGAATTGGGCCCGCCGCGTCCAGCCATTCCATCAGAGCGGGATGGCCGGCCTGATGCAGCGCCTCGATATCCTCGATCACATCGGCTTTCTCGTTCGCTGCCGCCATGTGGCCCTGGATTGCCAAGCGGCTAACAAACTGTTCGAGCGGAAAGACACCATCGGAGCGTTGCACCGGGATGTGACCAATCTCACCGGCATTGCCGCGGGCACCCCGTTGGATGGCGCCGTGAGATACCAAGCCAAGGCCCAAACCGGTTCCGAAATAGATGTAGGCGAAGGAAGAACTGCCCTGCGCAACGCCGAGCACACGCTCCATCATGGCTGAAGCGTTGGCATCGTTCTCCACCATGACCGGTTGGCCAATCCAGTCGGAGAAGACTGCCCGCGGATCAAGGTCCGCCCACCCTGGAAGGTCGGACGCCGCGCCTCCCAGACCGGTCACACCAAAGGGCCCTGGCATCACGACACCGGCACCTAGCAAGCGCCCTGCATTTTCAGCTCCACAGCTTTCTAAGGCCTCTGTCTGAAGCGACGGAACAAGGGCCTCAAGCGTCTCAGGGTCCGCTCGTTCGATGGCGACACGCCTGGTGAAAAGGGTCTCACCATCAAGACCAACCAGCGCGGCCAGAACGGCACCGGGCCGAACTTCCACGCCGAACGCCGCGCCAGCGCCTGGATCACTCGCATATTGAATCGCTGGCAGGCCACGTCCCTCGCTGCGACGACCGGCAGCCATCAACCAGCCATCGTCCACCAATTCGCTGATAATATTGCTGACAGCCTGGGTCGATAGACCCGACGCACGCGCAATTTCCGCACGTCCGCTGGCACCCGCTGTACGCACATGGCCCAAAACGAGCGAGCGATTGTAGGCACGGCTGCGCTCCGCATTGGAGCCATGAACAGCACGGTTGTCGAGCGAATACGGCATGTCACTCGACCACCTAGCGCAGCCCGCTTGTTAATTCAACTGAGTTGAGTTAATCGTTCATTAGCCGCCTCACGCGGCCGCGACCGAAAACCTCACGCGCCACCAAACACGGAGCCTGGAACCATCATGAAACCCATGCGCAACACACTTCTGGGGGCCGCTGTTTCCGGCGCGGCCCTGTTTGCCGCTGCCCCCGCCTCGGCCGTTGAAATTGAGTACTGGCAGTACTTTTTCGATGCTCGCGTGACGGCCATGGAGCAACTGATTGAGAACTTCGAGGCGGCAAATCCGGATGTTACGGTCACCATGACCCACTTCCCGTATGCCGATTACCGCACACGAACAGCGGTCGCGATCCCCGCAGGAGAAGGCCCGGATGTTGTGCAGCTCTTCTACGGCTGGTTGAACGACTACATCGATGCTGAACTCATCCAGCCGCTACCGACTGACTCTTTTCCGCCAGCGGAGATCGACGAAGAGTTCTTCCCGATGGTCCAGGCGATGAAGCGCGAGGGGCAATACTACGCCTTGCCAACCGCCGTGCGCTCACTGGCCTTGTTCTACAACACCCGCCTGTTCGACGCGGCCGGCATTGACGGTCCCCCGACCACGCTTGATGAACTGGTTGAAACGGCAGCGGCGCTCACCGAACGTGACGGCGCTGGGAACGTCACACAGGTTGGCATCACGACTGGTATGAACGCGCAGGACCACCATTGGTTCCGCGAGGTGCTGGTACGCCAGTTTGGCGGCGATCCCTACCTCGAAGACTACAGCGTCGTGAACTACAACGACGAAGCCGGTCTGGCAGCATTGGAGTTCTACACCGGTCTAGAGAGCGAGCATGGCGTAACCCAGTTCGGCTTTATGGATGAACCGCAGGCAGCATTCCGCGCTGGCCGCGCCGGCATGCACATTGACGGATCGTTCCGGATCGGTGCTCTCAACAACACCCGAGGCCTGGAATGGGGCGTGGCGGAACTGCCCGCCGGTCCTGATGGAACGCAGTCCAACTATTCCTCCTACTGGGTGAACGGCATCACATCGAACGCCGAAGGCGAGCGCTACGAAGCCGCAGTACGCTTCATGCAATACATCACCTCAGAAGAAGCCATGCAGGTCTGGCTGGAAGAGGTCGGTGAGTTACCCGCCCGCACTGCTGCCGGCATGACCGAGGAAAATGCCAATGATGAGGTATTCGGACCGTTCATCCGCGGGCTGCAATACGCCAACACCACCGTGTTCGCCGATGAAAGTGCTCAGCGGCAGATCCTGATGGATATGGTCGGGCGCACCCGCATTGAGGGCCAAGCACTATCTGAAAGCTTGACCGTGGCAGCGGAAGCCGAGCAGTCCCTGCTCGACGAGTATTACAACCGCTAGGACCTCTGGCGAACGTTGTTCCTCCCGGCCTGGGGCGCCTTCGCGGCGGCCCGGGTTGGGCGGCGCAACCCGGCAATGCACCGGCGACCTTCCCTAACCTGCCAAACGAGCCGGCGATCCCGGTGCTGCACGCAACACTGACACGGCGGCCATGCTGAGTTATCAAAACCTGACGATTAAACAGAAGCGGACGGTTTGGGCTTGGAGGGTCCTTGCCGTGCCAATCCTGTTTTTTGTGGTCATCCGGTTCTACCCAACCTTCAACGCGTTTGTTCTTTCCTTTCAGGAATGGAATCTGCTGGGCGCGCGAACTTGGACCGGGCTCGACAATTATGTGCGCCTTGTCGAAGATCCGGTTTTCTGGAAGGTCTTCGCCAACACCTTTATCTATCTGCTGCTTGGGACGCCCATCAGCTTGGTGTTGTCCTTCGTAATTGCCTACCATCTCGATCAAATCCGCTTTGCTCACGGTTTTCTAAGAGCGCTCTATTTTCTGCCATTCATGACGTCGGCGGTGGCTATGGCTTGGGTCTGGCGCTGGTTCTATCAGGGCGTGCCGATCGGGCTTTTCAACAACATCCTCGCGTCGGTCGGCATAGGCCAAATCGCGTTCTTGAACTCAACGACATGGGCCTTGCCAGCGGTTCTGGCACCAGCAGTCTGGGCCGGACTGGGCTTCCAGATCATCATCTTTATGGCCGGCCTTCGCGCGATCCCGCGAAGCTACTATGAGGCCGCCAAGATCGATGGCGTTTCCTGGTGGACGGTTCACTGGGAGATCACACTCCCTCTTCTCAAGCCGACAATCGTGTTCTTCGTGGTGTTCTCGTCCATCGGCTTCCTGCGCATTTTCGATCATGTGTTCAACATGACGACCAACGATCCCGGCGGGCCGCTCAACGCCACCAAGCCGCTGGTTCTCATGATCTACGAAACAGCGTTCGACAGCTTCAACATGGGCTATGCTGCGGCGCAAACCGTTGTCCTGTTCCTCATCCTCCTCATCGTCAGCCTCATTCAACTGCGCGTTTTGAGGGATCGGTAGACATGGCAACACTGGACACCGGCGCCACAGAAATTCGCGCATCATCGGCGACGCTGCTGGAAGGCGCCCGCGCCAAGCAAAAGCGCTCCACCGCTCAACTCGCTCGTTGGATCCTCCTGTTCCTCGGCGGCGTTCTGATGGTGATGCCAATCGCCTACATGATCTCGACCTCGCTGAAATGGCCCTTCGAGGTCTACAATGTCAGCCTGATCCCAGAAGAGCCGCACCTGGAGAACTACGCGTACGTTCTGGAGGATGGGCGGTTCTACAACTGGTTCGTCAACTCGCTGGTGATCGCGACGATCACCACCATCTCCAGCCTCTTCTTCGACAGCCTAATCGGTTACACGCTGTGCAAGTTCCGCTTTCGCGGACGCTATCTTGTGTTCATCGCGATCCTATCGACGCTGATGATCCCAACCGAAATGCTGGTGATCCCCTGGTACCTGATGTCGCAAAGCTTCGGCTGGCTCGACAGCTATTGGGGCATCATGTTCCCCGGCCTTATGACGGCCTTTGGCGTGTTCCTGATGCAGCAGTTCTTCGAGACTGTGCCGGATGACTTCCTGGAGGCCGCACGCATCGACGGACTTAACGAGTTTCAGATCTGGTGGACGGTTGCGATGCCCATGGTCCGCCCTGCCCTGGCGGCGCTAGCGATTTTCATCTTCCTCGGTAACTGGACCGCGTTTCTCTGGCCGCTCATCGTGACCACGTCCAGCGAGCTCTACACACTGCCGGTCGGCCTTTCGAGCTTCGGCGATGAAGCCGATGTTCAGTGGGAGCTGATCATGACTGGTGCAGCGATTTCCACGATCCCAACGCTTGTCGTGTTTCTCATCTTCCAACGCTTCATCATTCGCGGTGTCGTGATGGCAGGGCTGAAAGGATGAGTGAGACACGAACAGGACCGATTACCGGCATCGAGGTGGCTGCGCTCGACCATGTGCACCTTTACGTGGCTGACCCCAACGCGGCGGCCCAATGGTACGGCCGTGTGTTGGGATTGCAGGTGATGCCAAGCTCGGGCGACGGGACGCCCAGCTCAAAACGCCCGCTTTATATGGCAACGCCCAAGGGTCAGTACTGCGCCTCAATCTTCGTCGGCAAACCCCCGTCCGACGGCGACCACACCACCGCATTCCGGGTGCCGGGGCGCACGTTCATCGCGTTCGGTGAGGCACTGGAAACGATTGATGTTGCCTCGCGCAAGGGCTCGCAGCTGACCACACTAGAAGCCGCCGACCACGGCCTTGCCTTTTCCTACTATTTTGCCGACCCGGACGGGAACCATTTGGAGTTGACGACTTACGATCACCCCAAGGTTCGGACGTGGCTGCAAGCCCTGAAGGCCGGGAGTTTCGCATGACCGATACCTCCGTCTTTCCCGATCCCGTCTACCAAGACACCGTTCTGGCCCCGCTGTTTGATGGCGTTAAGGCGAACTTCGCCGGCCACATGGCAGCTATCAACAAGGCCCACCTCGTTATGCTGGTCGAACCCGGCATTCTGCCCAGCGATCAGGGCCGGGCTATTGGGCAGGCGCTGGCCGCAATCGACCAAGAAACCGACATAGACGCCCTCACCTATACTGGTGAGCATGAAGACTACTTCTTCTACGTGGAGTCTGAGCTGAAACGCCGCCTCGGTCCTGACCTTGGCGGCATGTTGCACACGGCGCGCTCACGCAACGACATGGACCATACGGTCTTCAAGCAAGCGCTGCTCGACCGTGGCCAAGTGCTTTACAGCCAGGTCCGGGATCTCATCCTCGCCTTGATCAAAACTGCAGAGCGGGAACGCGACACCCTGATCGTCGCCTATACTCATGGCCAACCGGCTCAGCCGTCGACCTTCGGGCACTACCTTTCTGCAGCCATCGAAGTGCTCATACGCGACGCGGAGCGCCTCGATACTGCGTTGGACAACGTTGAACTTTGCCCAATGGGTGCGGCAGCGATCACCACAAGCGGGTTTCCCATTGATCGTCAGCGCATGAGCGATCTCCTAGGGTTTCGGGAACCGCTCACCAACAGTTACGGCTGTATTGCGAGCGTTGACTATGTCACCGGGCTCTATAGCGCGATCAAACTTATCTTCCTGCATCTGGGACGGCTCATTCAGGATATGGCCTTCTGGTCGGCGTTCGAGGTCGGTCAACTCTATGTGCCCAACTGCCTGGTCCAGATTTCGTCTATCATGCCGCAAAAGCGAAATCCGGTACCGATTGAGCATATGCGCCATCTGGCGTCGGTTACTGCGGGACGGTGCGACATGGTGATGAACACCATGCACAACACGCCCTTCACCGACATGAACGACAGCGAGGGCGAGGTGCAACAGGCAGGTCATGCCGCCTTTGAAAGCGGTGGCCGCGTTCTTGATCTCCTGACTGCATTCCTACCTGCATGTTCCATCAACGCCGAACGAGTGCGCGCGAACAGCGATGCAGGCTGCATTACGATCACAGAGCTTGCCGACACGCTGGTACGGGAGGAAGACCTAAGCTTCCGCCAAGCGCACGAAATCGCGGCCCAAACCGCCGAAGCTGTCATCGCCGCCCGAACGCCTCTGAGCGAAGGGTTCGCGGCCTTTACGACGGCCTTTGAGACGAGCACCGCACGCACCACGCGCATGGATGAAACAGCGTTTCGGGAATGCGTTGCCCCGGAAACTTTTGTGGCGCGCCGCGACCGAATTGGCGGCCCTGCTCCAGCCGCGTTGGATAGAGCCTTTGCCAGCTATCGGCGCGGTTATGGCGACCATGACACATCAATCAAGATGCGCCAGGCGCGCCGCGAGAAGGCCGCCGAAGCGCTCGGCATCGCCTTTTCTGCCATTTTGGAGACCCGTTAATGTCCGACGTTTCCCTGCGCAATCTGGTGAAGTTCTACGACAAGACCCAGGTTTTGCACGCCATCAACCTGGACGTAGCCGACGGTGAGTTCGTTGTACTTGTCGGGCCGTCTGGCTGCGGCAAGTCCACAACGCTGCGCATGATCGCAGGCCTTGAGGAAGTAACTGGCGGCGAGATTGAGATCGGCGGCCGCGTGGTCAACAATTTGGAGCCCAAGGATCGCGACATCGCGATGGTGTTCCAGAACTACGCGATCTACCCGCATATGTCGGTACGCAAGAACATAGGCTTTGGCCTGCGCAGCTCGAACCTTTCCAAAGCGGAGAAAGATGCCCGCATCGAAGAGGTCGCAGGCATCCTATCGATGACGGATCTCTTGCACCGCAAGCCAGCCCAACTGTCCGGTGGCCAGCGCCAACGCGTCGCGATTGGGCGCGCCATGGTGCGAGATCCCGCCGTCTTCTTGTTCGATGAACCGCTGTCGAACCTTGACGCGCAGCTTCGTACCCAGATGCGGCTGGAAATCAAAAAGCTGCACCGGCGGGTGAAGAGCACCATTATTTTTGTGACCCACGATCAGGTCGAAGCCATGACCATGGCAGACCGCATCGTGATTATGAAAGACGGCCACATTCAGCAGATTGGCACGCCGGCCGAGGTGTACCATTCACCGGCCAACACCTTTGTTGCCCAGTTCATCGGAGCGCCGTCGATGAACCTGTTGCAGGGGACCTATGAGGATGGCGCGGTGAAGCTGTTCAACGACGTTTCCCTACCCCTACCCGGCAAGGAAATCGCCAACGGGCGCGATGTGCTTTTGGGCGTTAGGCCAGAGGATATCGGCCCGGCAAGCAATGGCTCGGCACTGCTGAACGGCCAGGTTTCCGTGGCCGAGCCGTTGGGCGCCGAGACACTCATCTACGTCGATGTCGCCGGGACCGAGATCATCGCGTCCGGCTCCGGCCGCAACCCGCCTAAAGCAGGTGATGCCATCGGCCTCAGTGCCGATCCTGCATCCATGCACCTGTTCGATGCGAACACCGGAACGGTGGTGGCCGGAGGCGGTCGCGAATGATGGACAGCCCACAGATTTTGTGCGCCGGGCGGATCTATTGCGACCTTGTTTTCACCGGATTAGACGATGCCCCGCGACCCGGCCGAGAGGTCTATGCGGACGCCCTCAAGATCTGTGCGGGCGGCGGCGCTTACATCACCGCTGCCTATTTGGCGGCACTTGGTGATGCTGTCGGTCTTGTCGGCATGCTTCCGGCAGCACCGTTTGAAACGGTGGTCAAAGAGGAGATGCAGCAGAACAACGTTCGGTCCTTCTGCGAACCGACCAAGGGCCAGGACGCGCAGCTGACCGCGGCCCTTGTGACTGGCCCAGACCGCGCCTTCGTGACTCGACGCGTCGGCGCCGCCGTCCCTCAGCAGAAGATTGATGACCTGCCAAGTGCAAAACATCTACACATCGGGGAACTAACCACAGCGCTTGAACATCCCGATCTGATCAGTGCCGCACGCCAGAAAGGCATGACCATTTCGCTCGATTGCAGTTGGGACGGGCAAACCATTACCCGCTCCGACGTGTCTGATCTGATCGCGAAGATCGATATCTTTCTGCCAAATGAAGATGAGGCCAAGGCGCTTGAGCGACACAAGACGCGCGTTGAGCCAAAGCTGGCGACCATCATCAAGCAAGGTGACAAGGGTGCGACCGCCATAATGGAAGACAGTGCGACAATCCATGCGCCAGTAGCGAGCGTTCAAGTGGTAGACACGACCGGTGCAGGCGATGCCTTTAACGCCGGCTTCCTATCAGGCTGGCTTGCCGGCAGTTCCTGGGAAGAGGCGCTTGAACTGGGCAACGCATGTGGAAGCACCGCAGTGGCACATGTCGGTGGCGCGGGCCAGCTTCCCGATCTTTCTGCGCTTCGCCGGGTAGGATTTTCCGCGCAAGCAGCACAGTAGTTCTCCGGCTCGGTTGACCGATCCATTTGCCGCTTCCCGAACTGCTGGGTTGCACAACTTAGTCACTTTGAGGAATCAGCGGCTATGACCGGTCGAGATTGCGTGCACCGATATGCAACAGCTCAATCAAGTCATTGATGTTGCTTTCTTCGTTTTCAGACCGCTTCTGCGTGATGCCAACAGCGCCAGACATGTAGCCTGCGCCCAGATCGAAGGTAGCAAGGTTGCCCGACGTTAGCTCCCTGCCCACAACGCCGCGGGAAATGAACCACAGCATGTCTGAGGAAAGCAGCAAGGGCAGGCTGAGACTGAGCGACACCGTTTCAAGGCGCGGTTTGATCGCACTAAGCCCTTGGGCATTCAGGAACCCATCGACAATCTTGCGAATGATCGACTCACGTGTCGGCAGGATCACCGGGTTGGCAGAAAGCGCGCGCGCAACGCCTGTTTCCAGCGAGGGATGATCGGCACGTGCGACCAACTCGATAGGGTCATTGTAGAGAAACTCAAAGTTCAGACCGACCATCTCATCAGGCGTTGGCATGCGCCCAACGATCAGATCGATCGCGCCCTGCCGGAGCCTGTCGAGCAAAAACCCGTGCGGCCCAGTGGTCACAGAGACAGTTGCATCCGGTCTTAGCTCGACAAAGTCTTTGGCAACCGATGGAAAAAGCCGGCCCGCCACGGTCGGCAAAACCCCTACCGAAATGTTTGTGGACCGGTTTTCCCCGTTTAGAGCAATGGTTCCAGCTTCCAGGCTTTTGACGGCATCCGACGCATAGCGCCGAAAGAGAGCGCCCGCAGCTGTCAGCGTCATCCGCCGGCCTGAGCGATCAAAAAGGACTTGCTCAAGCGCCTGTTCGATGTCGGCAATCGTCTTGGAAAGCGCCGGCTGGGACACGTGCAACGATCTTGCAGCCTCGCTCACCGAACCCGCTTCAGCGACCGCAAGGAATCCTCTGACGTGTCGAAGTTTCAGACCGTGAGGTATACTCATTTAGTTATGAAAACAGACGAAAATTCTATTTTCAATCGAAAACACTTCTGGTCATGATAAGGGCCGGGAGGAATTTTAGATATGCGCGCGATCGCACGTCCATGGGGAGCCATGCACGCTCGACTTGACGAGCGTGATGGGTCCGTTGGGGCTGTCTTTCTTAATTCTCTGGGCACGGACCTGCGCATGTGGGACAGCGCGATTGATGAGCTTTCATCTCTCCGTACGGCTTTGCGCCTTGATTTCCGAGGCCATGGACTGAGTGCGGTCGCTGAACAAGGCTATTACATCTCGGACCTTGCAGAGGATGTCGTCGCCGCGATGGACGCAGCGAACATCGAGCAGGCCGTGGTCATCGGCTGCTCTGTTGGCGGCCTCGTAGCCCAACAGCTGGCAATCGTCGCGCCCAATCGCGTTTCCGCTCTGGTTCTTTCCAACACCACATCGCGGCTCGGGACAATTGAGGCCTGGGAAGACAGAGTACAGCGCATCAAGATCCATGGACTTCCCCATCTGTCGGGGGAGATCCTCGAGCGTTGGTTTGCTCCATCCTCCTTGGACAAGGCAGAACGAGACCTCTGGCGAGCAATGCTGGAGCGCACGCCGGCTGATGGCTATTGCGCGCTATGCCAAGCGATTGCTGAAGCAGACCTTACCAACCACGTCTCTACCATCAGTGTGCCAACATGCGTCATTGCCGGCAGCATGGATGAAGCAACGCCAGCTTGGCGGGTCAGTGCTCTTGCCGACCGCATCCCACAGGCGCAGTTCATAGAATTTGGCGGCGTGGCGCACCTGCCCGCCATCGAAACGCCGGTACAGTTCGCCGCTGCTGTCTCACATTTCATCGAGGGCCTTCCAAATGAGTGATCGTCACAACAAAGGCACCCAGGTACGCCGACGCGTTCTGGGAGATGCCCATGTTGATCGTGCGGAAACCGACACGGACGCCCTAGACCAAGCCTTCCAGAGTTTGATCACCGAGGCAGCCTGGGGTCACGTTTGGGAATCAGACGGGATCAGCGACCGCGAGCGCTCTATGCTGACAATCGCTCTGCTCGCCGCTCTTGGAAACTTCGAAGAGCTGGCCATGCATGTGCGTGCGACGGCCAGGACCGGCGCGTCTAAGAGCGACATCGCCGAGGCGCTGCAACATGTGGCGATCTATGCCGGCGTCCCACGCGCCAACCATGCACTAAAGATTGCCAAGGCGACCTTTGCTGAAATGGGGGACGTGGGATGAAGGACGGACGGCTAATTCCGCGGGATCGCAGTGCCCATCCGGCGCCGCGCGATCCGGACTATAAGACAAGCGTCTTGCGGTCCCCAACCTTTCCGTTACTGACGCTGGAATCCACACCAACCGAAGAAACCGGCCCCCGGTTTGGGCATGCCGAACTCGGGCCACTCGACGATGATCTCATCCGCAACTGGACAGGCGGCAAGGCCAAAGCGATTGGCGAGCGCATCGTCGTGCATGGCCACGTAAGGGATGAACATGGCCGAGGCATCCCCGATGCTCTGGTTGAAGTTTGGCAGGCCAATGCCGGCGGCCGCTACCGGCACAAGAAAGACGGGTATCTAGCGCCGCTTGATCCAGACTTCGGTGGTGCTGGGCGGTGCCTCACCGATGAGGCCGGGCATTATGCTTTCATGACGATCAAGCCCGGCGCTTACCCTTGGCCAAACCGCGGCAATGATTGGCGTCCAGCGCACATCCATTTTTCGCTTTTTGGTCGCAGCTTTGGCCAACGTCTCATTACGCAGATGTATTTCGAGGGCGATCCGCTTATCGCGCACTGCCCGATCCTGGCGACCGTGAAAGACCGCAGTCAGGTCGACCGACTGGTCGCACCGCTCGACATGAAGCACGCCCGCCCACTCGATTATCTGGCCTACCGCTTTGACATCGTGCTGCGTGGGCGCCGGCAGAGCCACTTTGAAAACCGACCAGAGGGTCTGTGATGGTGCAGAAGCTGACCAATAACCGCGAAACGGCTTCCCAGACGGCTGGCCCCTATGTCCATATCGGCATGATGCCCAGCCATGCTGGCAACCCCGGCACATTCGCTGCTGAGCTGGGCACGTCACCCATTCAGGAAGGAGCGGCAGGAACACCGATCGAGGTCACCGGCCAGGTTCTAGACGGCTCCGGTAATCCAATCTTGGATGCCGTCCTGGAAAGCTGGCAGGCCGACGCTGAAGGCCGTTACACCGGCGACGACAGCGCGGACCCCAAGATCACCGGCTTTTGCCGGTTCGCAGTTGATCCGGAAACCAAACGGTACCGGCTGGAGACCATTAAACCTGGCCCGGTTCCATTGCCCGATGGCCGTCTTCAGTCACCCCATATCGCGCTCTGGATCGTCGCAAGGGGCATTAACATCGGGCTATCGACGCGGGTCTATTTCGAGGACGCCGACCACGAGAGCGACCCGGTGCTTAGCCGCATCGATCCCAGGGATCGCATACAAACCCTTGTTGCCAAGCCGCAAGGTGATGGTCGCTACGCCTTCGACATTCGCCTGCAAGGCCCAGGCGAAACCGTCTTTCTGGACATGTGAGCCAGCGGTTCGATGACCCTGTCGCCACTCGACAGTCAGCTTTGGATGGGGCTCTACAACAGCCCTTTGGCGCAGGTTCACCTCGCCGACAAAGCGCTGCTCGCCTCAATGGTGCGAGTTGAAATTGCCCTTGCACATGCCTGCGAGGCCTATGGCATGACACCGCAAGGATCTGGACCAGCGATTGAATCCACACTAAGTGGCCTTAAAATCGACCCGGCCAGACTTTCATCGGCTGCTTCACGCGATGGCGTTCCAGTTCCAGGACTGCTTGCGCTGCTGCGAGATAAGCTTGACGCCGAGACGGCAAACGCCCTGCATTGGGGCGAGACATCGCCGGACATCATCGACACAGCTACGGTCCTCTGTTTGCGCGACTTCGCCGACGCCGTATTGGGCGAGACCAACCGCCTGATTGACAGCATAGCGCTGCTGGCAGGTCAGGAGGCTCTGACCGTGCAGCTGGCCAGAACCCGCACCCAGGGCGCGGCACCGACAACCTTTGGCGCCACTTTGGCAAGCTGGGGTGCGGGTTTGGTTGAAGCGTCAGAGACGCTGGCATCCGCTGCAAACGACCTTTCAAACATCTCTCTTTATGGAGCAGCCGGGACAGACGCAGCCCTCGGCGAAATGGCATCAGAGGTTCGCGCGCATATGGCAAATTCGCTTGGTGTTCGTGCCGACGAAACGCCTTGGCATAACCTCCGTGATAGGATCGTTGTTTTCGGCACCGCGATGGCCTCGCTAGCCGGTCAGGCTGGGCGCATCGGTGGGGATCTGGCCTTCCTTGCATCGACAGGCATCAACGAGGTGAAACTGGCAGGCGGCGGCGCATCGGCGATGCCTCATAAGGTGAACCCGATCGGGGCCGAGGCCGCACAGTCGCTCGCTCGCTTCTGCGCGCATCTTCAAGGCGCACTTGCGGAGTCTGCCCTTCATGGCGCACAGCGCGATGGTGTGGCCTGGGGCTTGGAGTGGCTATCCTTGCGCCCTCTTTGCGGCGCTGGGGCTGCCGCCATCAATAACATTGAACAGGCATTCGCAACGCTCCAACCGAACCACGATGCGATGCTTGCCAATCTTCAGGCCATGGGACCGGCAGCCTTGTCAGAGTCCCTTACCTATCGGCTGGCCAAATCGATGCCACGCTCCGATGCCCGGAAGGCTGTCACCGAAGCGCTCAAGTCCGGCGCACCCATTGAAACGCTGCAGACCAACCACCCGGACCTGAACTGGGAAAGCTCCGACGATTGGTTGGCCGCCGCAGGACGCGCACCTGCCATTGCCCAATCCTTTGCACGCTCAAGAGGATATCAGCTTTGAAAACGCAAGTTGCCATTGTTGGCGGTGGACCTGCCGGCCTGCTGCTCTCTCAACTGCTACACCTTAGTGGCATCGAAAACATCGTACTTGAACGCCGTTCTCGCGACTATGTGCTCAGCCGAATTCGGGCAGGCGTCTTGGAGTCTGGAACGGTCCAGGTCTTAAACGAAGCTGACGTGGGCGGGCGCGTCGCGCGCGAAGGCCAACCACATGAAGGCGTTGAACTCAGCTGGCACGACGAGCGCCTGCGCATCGATCTTGAGGCTCTGACGGGCGAAACCGTGACCGTTTATGGCCAGACCGAAGTCACCCGTGATCTGTACGATGCCGGCGATGCGCGCGGAGCGGAGATCGTTCACGAGGCCGCTGTAAAGCGCATTGAAGACATTGAAGGCATTGAAGGCAGCACGCCTTCAGTCGTTTATGAAAAGAACGGCGCCGAACACCGCGTAGAGGCAGACTTTGTCGCTGGATGCGATGGCTTTCATGGTCCAGCAAGACAGACGATACCCGACAGCGTGCGGCGCGAGTTTGAGCGCGTCTACCCCTTTGGTTGGCTGGGCCTGTTGTCACGCACGCCGCCGGCGGCTCCAGAACTCATCTTCGCAACGCTTGAACGTGGCTTTGCTCTGTGCTCCATGCGCTCGGACAGCATCAGCCGTTATTATGTCCAAGTCCCCGCCTCCGAAAAGATCGAAGACTGGAGTGCGGACCGCTTCTGGGAAGAGTTGAGACGCCGTATCCCAGCCGACGTGGCCGACACAATGGTCACCGATGGCGAAGTTCTTGAAATGTCGGTTGCGCCGCTGCGCTCATTTGTTTGCGAACCGATGCGCCACGGCTCTTTGTTCCTGGCAGGCGATGCCGCCCATATCGTTCCACCGACCGGCGCCAAGGGACTCAATCTGGCCGTCAGCGATGTCTACTATCTGCACCGGGCTTTCGACCTCTTCTTCAACCATGGCAAATCTGACGGCCTTGACGGCTACTCTGATCAAGCCTTGAGCCGGGTCTGGAAGGCGGAACGCTTCTCCTGGCCCATGACGTCCATGCTGCACGACTTTCCACATTATGAACCTTTCGAAATACGCATGCAGAAAGCCGAATTCGACTATCTGACCCGGGCAGAAACCGCGCGCCGGGGACTGGCCGAAAACTATATCGGGCTACCGTTTTAGGCCCGTCAAACAAGCGACGGACAAGGGAGGAAACCATGAGTTCCAAGATCGCTTTGAGTGCTGCCGCCTTAACGGCAATGCTCTCCACACCCGTGGCAGCCCAAGAGTATGAACTGAAGCTTCACCACTTCTTGGGTGAACGCGCGCCCGCCCACAGCCAAATGCTGGTGCCTTGGGCAGAACGCGTTGAAGAGCTTTCGGACGGCGTGGTGAGCATCGAGGTCTTCCCGTCCATGACGCTGGGTGGACGCCCGCCAGAGCTGGTCAGCCAGGCCCGCGACGGCGTGGTCGATCTTGTCTGGACGCTCAACGGTTATACGCCGGGCCTTTTCCCCCGTACCGAGGTCATTGAACTGCCAACTGTTTTCGTGAACGACCCAACAGCCACCAACCTCGCCATGCGTGCGATGTTCGACGACCAATTGGCAGAGGAATACGCCGGCCTTGAGGTCATGTTCCTCCACGTGCACGCTGGCAATGGCATGCAGATGGTGGACGACGAGGTTCGTGCCCCAGCCGACCTCGATGGTCTTAGCCTGCGGACGCCCTCTCGCAGCGGCGCCTGGGTGATTGAAGCACTGGGCGCCACTCCGGTCGCAATGCCCGTTCCGGAACTGCCGCAAGCTCTGTCGCGGGGCGTTGTCGATGGCGCTCTGATCCCATGGGAAATCATCCCGCCGCTGCGGTTGCAGGAACAGACCGACTACCAGATTGAAGGCGCCGGCATGGCGCGCCTTGGAACGTCAGTCTTTCAGGTGTCGATGAACAAGGGAACCTGGGACAGCTTACCCGATGAGGTTCAAAACGCCTTCCGCGAAGCTTCCAATGAGGACTGGTTGCGCGAGGTGGGAGAGCTTTGGCGTGGAACCGACAACTTCGGGATCTGCATGGCAACCGAGGCCGGCAACACGCACATTGTGTTGACCGACGACGAAACGGCCGCCCTGCTTGCGCCAATGGAAGGCGGAGTTGATCGTTGGATTGTCGAAGTCTCCGACGCAGGCGTTGACGGTGATGCGCTCGTTGGCGCTGCCCGCGACGCCATCGCGGCGGCAGGCAACTAAACGATGGCGATGACGGGCACGCCACTTTGGGGAATGCTACAACGTGCAATCGACGTTTGGGCACTCCTTGGCGGTGTGGTGCTCGTCGTTCTCGTCCTCATCAATGTGTGGGCCGTTGCCGGAGAGTTTTTCGGCATCGGCTTCGCTGGCGATGTGGAACTAACAGAAATGGGCGTGGCGGCGGCGGCGTTTGCCTTCCTGCCCTACTGCCAGCTTCACCGACAAAATGTGCGTGCCGACCTCTTCACGGCGGCAACCGGACCCAGAATTCGGCGCGTGCTCGACAGTTTCGCTTCCGCTGTCGCGCTGGGCTTTGCAGCTATCTTGTTGTGGCGGATGTTTTTCGGCCTGATCGATCAGCGCACCTTTGGTTACAGCAGCACGATTCTCCAGGTGCCGACTTGGTGGGTCTTTATCCCGGTTCTGATTTCCTTGTTTTTGCTCGTTGTCGCCGCTCTGATGACGCTGCTTGCTGACGTTGCCGGAGACGCTTAATGGAGCCCATCGCACTCGGCGCGACCGGCCTCGGCGCGCTCATCGCCTTGATCATTCTCAGGATGCCAATCGCCTATGCGATGATCCTGGTGGGCGCTATCGGCACAACGATGCTGAGCGGCTCCAACGTTCTGCTAGCCCAGCTTAAAACCCTCGCTTACGGCCAGTTCTCCATCTACGACCTGTCGGTCGTTCCAATGTTCATCTTGATGGGCTCGCTGGCCGTCAAAACCGGCCTCTCACAAGATTTGTTTCGCGCAGCCAACGCTTGGCTTGGATGGATGCGTGGCGGCACGGCGATGGCATCCATCGCCGCTTGCGCCGGTTTTGGCGCCGTGTGCGGATCATCGCTGGCCACCGCCTCAACCATGGGCAAGGTCGCGCTACCGGAACTGCGCCGCTACAACTACTCGCCAGCCCTCGCGACTGGATCGGTCGCCGCAGGCGGCGTCCTGGGCATCTTGATACCGCCCTCCGTCGTGCTGGTGATCTACGCCATCATCGTGGAAGCCAACGTGGTGACCATGTTCATGGCGGCACTGATACCAGGCATCCTGGCGGTGATCTTGTTTCTTCTGACCATTGCCATCTTTGTGCGGTTCGCCCCCGACGCCGGTCCCGCCAAGGGCGCTGAGGACAGCGCCGAATTCTGGGCTGCGACCCGGGGAATGGTTCCGGTCCTCGTCGTGGTTGGTATTGTCATCGGCGGTATTAATGCGGTCCTTTACACGCCTACCCCGGCAGCAGCGATCGGTGTCTTCATCGTCTTTGTCTTCGGCATCGTGAAGGGACATCTTTCGATATACAACACGCAGGAATCGCTGAGAGAAACCGCGTCAACGACAGGGATGATCTTCCTCATTCTTTTGCGTGCTGAGCTCCTGTAGATCTTCATGTCGCGGGCCGGCGTGCCGCAATTCGCCGCTGAGATGGCGGTCAACTCAGGCCTCACACCCATGATGGTGCTGCTCCTTCTCCTCCTGGCGCTCATTCTGCTTGGTTGTTTAATGGACTCGCTGTCGATGATCTTGCTCGTCCTACCCTTCTTTTGGCCGGTCCTCGTCGCGATGAACGGCGGCGACTTTCAACCAGCTGAAGGCTCCGGATTCGGGATGTCGACCGAGCATCTGAAGATCTGGTTCGGCATATTGGCGTTAGTCGTGGTGGAGTTAGGGCTCATCACGCCACCGGTGGGTATGAACGTGTTCGTTATCTCGGCGCTTGCCAAGGATGTGCCGATGTCGACAACCTTTCGCGGCGTTGCCCCCTTCTTTGCATCGGAAATCGTGCGCGTCGGCATTCTTCTGGCGTTCCCGGCGCTGACGCTAGGCCTGCCCCTGCTCTTGCAAGGCTAGGGTTCGAGCGCTTTCTGGTGGGCCGATGGTCTGTACCGTTGGAGGGAGCTCGCGATCCGTCAGGGTCGAGCGGCTTTCCATCGCAAGGCCGCTTCGGTGCGGTTACGAACGCCAAGGCGTTTGAGGATCGACGAGATGTGAAGCTTTACCGTGCCTTCCGTGATGCCGAGTTCTTCGGCAATCTTTTGATTGGGCAGACCCTGCGACACACATGACAAAACCGCTCTTTGTTTGTGCGTCAGCGCGTTGAGGATTTCTTTGTCGGGCGACGTTACACCCTCCCCACGCATTGCGCTGATCGGAACATCCTCGTTCTGCTCCACCAATCCACGGGCCGCTGACAAGGTTCGCTTGAACACATCAAACTGCGTTTTCACCAATGCAGCTGCGGAACCGTCGGCCGGCAACGCAGCTACCGCCTGTTCGAGCGCCGCAAGTCTCTTAGCTACATCGCTTGCCGCAATGTGAGAGAAACGTGCACCAGACGTTTCGTTGGCCCGCACCTGAGACAAGGTCTTTTGAAGTGCTTCCACCGCCTCACGGCGATCAGTCACATCCAGCGCAACACCATCCCAGATGGTCGTCCCATCTTCCAGCCGACGCGGGTTTCCAATCGAGCGAACCCACTTGTGACCGCCACCGTCAAGTTCAACGCGCACTTCCAGATCGAGCCGACCAAGCGTTGAAGCCGATGCTTCCAAGGCAGCAACGAAACGGCCCCGATCTTGCGGATGGACCCAATGATGATCGACGGCTTCCATCTGCATAAGAGCGTCGGGATCTAGCCCCAGGCTCTCTCGCACTCCCTCGCTGACATAGCTGTAGCGATACCGCCCATCCGGGGTGCGCACGCGCTGCATGGTGTGACCCGCAAAAGCGTCGCTCAGAAGGTCAGCAACATCGTGCGGGGATGAAGATAGAGAAGCATTAGACATATATCTAAAGATATACAATTTGCGAAGACATGCAACAAATATATATCTTAAGTCTGGATTCTTACATCATTCTGGTCCATCCTCGACCCAAGGCGCACGCAAAGATGCTGCCAAGACGCTGTCCGGGAGGGATTGTTGGGCAAGATCATTATTGAAGCGCGGGTCAACGAACTCGCGACGCGACGTGGCAATCCAAACGTTCCCTTTCTACCCAAAGAGATAGTTACCGACGCGAAGGCCTGCTACGATGAAGGCGCAGCGATCGTGCATTTTCACGGTCGCAAAGCCGACGGCACGCCCGACCATGATCCCAACTTTTATCTAGAAACCAACGCCGGCATTCGCGCCCAGTCCGACATCCTCATCCATCCAACCCTTGGCTATGTGGCCAACGATGTGGATGCCAAAGGTCGTTTCGCCGCCATCGAAGAGATGATGAAGTCCGCCGACACGGCGCCCGACTTCGCACCGATGGATGTTGGAAGTGTTAATGTGGACTGGTGGAACCCGCAGGAGGGTAAGTACGACACCACCGAGCTGATCTACAAAAATTCCACCGGCACGCTGATGTATTTCGCCGAGCGCATTCGGCACTACAACCTAACGCCTTACCTGGTCAGTTGGAACGTCGGATTCACCCGGCAAATCGAACAGTTCCTGAAAATGGGGGTTCTGGATGCCCCCGCCTACATCTGTTTCTGTATGACCGACGAGATCATCTTCGCCGGCCATCCAGGAACCGTAGCCGGCCTTGATGCACACACCGCATTTCTCCCCCCAGACTATGACAGTGTATGGACCGCCGTTTCCTACAAAGGCGATCTCTTCCCGCTGACGGAAAAGGTGATCCGCGAAGGCGGACACATCTCCATCGGGCTTGGCGACTACGCCTACATGGATGGCGATCGCCACCTCACCAACGCCGAAGTGATCGCCAAGGTGGTGGCGCAGGCCCGCGCTCTTGGCCGTGAGCCGGCGACGGTCGCTGAAACCCGATCAATCCTAAACATGAAAACCCCACGCATCGCGGCTTAACCGCAGGCAAACAAGCACATCCACGGGAGGAACCATAATGTTCAACAAAGCTCTCACTGCTTCGACGGCCCTAGCCGGGCTGCTGGCCACGCCAGCCATGGCCGCAGAGTTTCAAATGCAGACATTTCTCGGCGCGACGGCCGCGACGACCCTGGCCTTTGAAGAGATGGCCGCTGAGCTCGCCGAGGCCACTGGTGGCGCCATTGAGATCACTGTCCTGCCCGGTGGGGCTGTCGTCGGCGCGGCGGAAACCATTGAAGCCATCCAGAACGGGATTCTTGATGGTCAGTACACCGCGCCAAGCTATTTTGCTGGCAGCGACCCGGCGATGGGCGTGCTCGGCGATACAATTGGCGCTTATCCAGACAGCGCTACGCGCGACCGCTGGTTTACCGAAGGCGGGGGAATTGAACTCGCTCAGGCGC
This sequence comes from Cohaesibacteraceae bacterium, assembly GCA_050043025.1. Classification (GTDB taxonomy): domain Bacteria; phylum Pseudomonadota; class Alphaproteobacteria; order Rhizobiales; family MH13; genus MH13. The sequence continues at coordinate 43,028 of JBHJIX010000056.1, read as the reverse complement.
TCTATGCTCAATATGACCTTCACTTCATTTGTCCGATCTATTGGCCGCCTGAGCAAATTCCGTCGACGGTGCCCATCAACACAGTCGCGGATTTTGAAGGGCTTTCCATGCGGGCACCAGGCGGCTTGGCATCGGACCTTCTCAATCGAGCCGGCGCCTCACTCGTGACCATGGGTGTCGGCGAAAGCGTAACGGCCATGGAGACCGGCGTCCTGGACGCCACCGACCTGGCCAATGTAGCCCTCAACGTTGCGCTCGGCATGCACAATCAGGCGAAGTATTCAGTCTTGGCCCGGCACTCCATGGCCGTCACTGAGATGAGTGTTTCATTGGACAAATGGAACGACCTGTCGGACGAACATCAACAGGCCTTCACCGACGCTTGCAACACCATGTCTGATCGCCTTCGCGAAGCGCTGCCGGCAGCCGACGCCGAAGCCGAAGCGCAAGCACGCAATGATCTGGCCGTGACCTTTATCGCCTTCGGCGACGAAGAGGCTGCAACCTTCCGTGCGCTGACCCAGGAAGTTTGGGCCGACTGGGGCAGTCGAAGCCCCAACGCTCAGGCAATCGTGGATAGTCACCAGGCCTTCCTGGAAGAATTGGGTCTCAACTAATGGTAATCAGGGCTCATGACCGCGATTGGTCGTGAGCCCAAAATGCCTGGGGCGATGAGCAATGCGCTTCCTTGACAGCTTTGCCCTGATTGTCGGGCGCGCGGCGTCCTGGTGTTTCGCCGCGGTCATTCTGGTGATGGTCTATGAGGTCGTCGCCCGCTACGGGTTTGGCGCGCCAACGGCCTGGGCACACGAAGTGTCGGTTATGCTCGCCGGCTTTGCCTTCATCTTCGGCGGCGCATTCTGCATGGCCGAGGCGATGCATATGCGCATCGGCGTTTTGGTCGACGGGCGCCCTGGTTTGGAACGCCTGTCACACTGGCTGAGCGTGGTGGCAGGCACAGTCTATCTCTCAGGGTTGGCCTACGCATCCTGGCGCATGGCCGAACGCGCCATCTGGCGCTTTGCTTTGGATGGCTCCTGGACGCCTGAGCGAACCGGCAGCAGCTTCAATGCACCGGTTCCCGCGTTTTTGAAGGGCATGATCTTTCTAGGCGCGATCCTCTTCCTGGCCGTCCTGCTGAACCAAGCCTTCAAGCGTAGGGTGACCTAATCCGGTGGACATCGGCACGCTCACCGTTGTGATCCTGGCGGCAATGGCGACGCTGCTCATGCTTGGGGTACCGCTCGCCTTTGTGTCAGGCGCCATTGCCGTCGTCCTCGCTGTCACACTATTCGGGCTGAACTCCCTGTTCATCGTGGGCAGCCGGACAGTCGATTTCATCGACAGCTTTGCGCGCATCGCTGTGCCGATGTTTGTCATAATGGCAAGCTTCATGGAGAAGTCCGGCGTGGCCCGTGATCTCTACCGTGCGCTCCACGTTTGGGCAGGGTCGCTACGAGGTGGCATCGGCGTTGTCACGATCTTTGTTGCGGTCATTCTTGGCGCAACGACGGGCATCATTGGCGGTGAGATCGTACTCCTGGGCCTCATCGCTTTGCCTCAGATGCTGAGGCTTGGCTATGACAAGAAACTGGCCATCGGCATTGTGACGGCCGGCGGGTCCTTGGGAACGATGATCCCGCCCTCCATCATCCTTATTTTCTATGGCCTTACCGCCGAGGTGAACATCTCACAGCTCTTCCTGGCAACACTGGTGCCGGGCCTGATGCTTGCAAGTTTCTACGTTCTCTACGTCCTCATGCGTTGCTGGTTGAACCCGGCAATGGGGCCAGCGCTTGATGCCGACGAGCAGGACATGCCGCTATGGGACAAGATCGCCCTGTTCAAAGGCGTGGCATTGCCGGTCGCTGTGGCTGGAGGCGTTCTGTTCTCGAGCTACGCTGGTCTCGCATCCATCACCGAGAGCGCGGCGCTGGGGGCTTTCGGAGCGGCAGTTGCGGCCTGGGTGCGCGGCACACTGACCTTGACCATGGTTCGCGAGGTGATGCTGCAGGCCATGCGAACCTGCGGAATGGTGGTCTGGCTTGTGTGCGGAACCAACGCATTGTTTGGTGTCTACAACCTCATGGGCGGCAGCGACTTCGCAAGCAATGTATTGTCCAGCGTCTCCGAGGAACCGGCTGTGATCCTTGCCGTGATGGTCGGCGTCTTCATTGTGCTGGGTTTTTTCATAGACTGGATCGGCATCCTCTTCCTTACCATGCCAATATTCCTGCCTGTCCTGACACAGCTTGGATACGATCCAATCTGGTTTGGCATCGTTTTCAATCTCTCGATGCAGATTGCCTATCTCACGCCGCCTTTCGGCCCAGCATGCTTCTATCTCAAGGGCGCGGCGCCAGAAGGCGTTTCGCTTCAGGACATTTTTGCCGCGCAATGGCCCTTCATCGGGCTGCAGGTTCTGGCCCTTATCATCGTCCTTTTGTGGCCTGATCTGTCGCTGTGGCTTCCGCGCCTTATCTATGGGGGCGGATGATGGCCGACGTCTCCATTCTTGGCAGCGTGCAAGGGTCTGTTGCTGTCAATCGCCTGACATTTGAGGACCAGCGGGAAGCCTTGCGGCTTATGATGCGCATTCGGCGCTTCGAAGTTCGAGCCAAAGAGCTATTCCTGGAGGGCGTGATCAAAGGCACGGCCCACTCTAGTGTTGGGCAAGAGGCGATAGCTGCAGGAGCCTGTTCGGCTCTCGCCGCTGAAGACTTCCTGCTCACTCACCACCGCGGCCACGGCCACACGCTGGCCAAGGGTGCCGACATGCGCCGCATGTTTGCAGAACTTATGGGCAAAGAGGCTGGCTACTGCGCAGGGATTGGTGGGTCGATGCACATCGCCGACATCGAGCGCAATATCCTTGGAGCCAATGGGATCATTGGCGCTGGGATGGGTATTGGCACCGGTGCGGCACTGGCTGCACAACTCGACGGCAGTGGCCAGATCGGCATTAGCTTTTTTGGTGAAGGCGCCGCCAATGAAGGCATCTTCCACGAGGCCTTGAACCTCGCAGCAATTTGGAAGCTACCCCTCATTTTCTTTTGTGAAAACAATCAGTACGGCCTTTCGACACCAACTGGAATGGTCACCGCAGGACCATCCATCGCAGCGCGTGGTGATGCCTATGACGTTCCGAATGTGCGCATAGATGGCAATGATGCCGGAGCCGTGCGGCAAGCCTGCGAGCAAGCTTCCATGCGCGCTCGCGCCGGCGAGGGTCCAACGCTTATCGAGGCACTGACTTACCGCTGGGATGATCATTCCATGCGGGCCAACCTCCCTGCTTATCGCACTGCCGACGAAGAGACAGCGTGGCGCGACAAAGACCCGATTGTCCGGCAGCGAGATCAGTTAATTGCACAGCATCAGCTCGATGAAACCGCCTACGACGAGGTTCGGCAAGCCGTCGAAGCGGAGGTTGAAAACGCAATCGAATGGGCAAAAGCACAGCCTGAACCAACCTTGGATGATGCGCTTGGCCATGTCAGCACTAAGCCCATTCTCGTCGATGCTATCGAACCGGAAGCAGGTGATCGCGCCCTTACCTACAAGGATGCAATCAACGAAGCCTTTCACCTGGAAATGCAGCGCGACAAGGACTTGATCCTGCTCGGAGAAGATGTGGCACGCATCGGCGGCATTTTCGGGCTGACCCGTGGTCTGATGGATGCGTTCGGCGCTGAGCGTGTCCGCGATACTCCAATCTCTGAAGGCGCCATTGCCACCTGCGGTGTGGGCGCGGCGCTACAGGGCAAGCGTGTGATCGTTGAAGCGCAGCTTTGGGATTTTGTGTCGCTGATGATGGATGCCATCATCAACCAGGCGGCCAAGGCCCGCTTCATGCTCGGCGGAAAGGCCAAGGTTCCCATTGTTTTTCGTGGGCCTCAGGGAGGCGGAATTCGGCTCGCCGCGCAGCACAGCCAATCGCTGGAAATGCTGTTTGCCAACATCCCAGGCCTTGAGGTGTACGCGCCGTCCTCGGCATATGACGCCAAGGGCCTGATGGCGAGTGCCGTTCGCTCGGACGGACCGGTGATTTTTCTTGAGCACAAGCTTCTCTACCTCGGTCAGGAACAGCCTGTTCCGGAGCAGAGTTACGTCATCCAACCCGGCAAGGCGCGTATCGTGCGCGAGGGGACTGATTGCACGGTGATTGCAACGCTGGCGATGGTGGAGCGCGCTGTTCAAGCCGCCGAGCGGCTGGCGGGCAAAGGCATCAGTGTGGAAGTCATCGATCCCCGCACCATCAAACCTCTGGACGTCGAGACGATTGTTGCAAGCGTGCGCAAGACGAACAGGGCGGTCATTGTCCACGAAGCACCAACCTTCGCTGGTTTCGGCGGCGAGAGCGCCGCTGCCTTCCAACATGAGGCCTTTGACTGGCTCGACGCTCCGGTCGAACGCGTCGGCTCGCCAGAGATGCCCGTTCCCTACAATGACCGCCTCGAACGAGCCTCCATGCCCGACGCACGGCGTATCACCGAGGCAATCGAAACCGTCTGCTACAGGAGATGAACATGCCAAGCCGTAAGGTCATCATCCCGACGGGGATGGAGAACATCTACGACACCTACCACTACGCCCCAGGCATTCAGGTTGGCGATACCCTCTACATCTCCGGTCAGGTAGGCCGTGGTGCCGATCTCAATGTTGTCGAAGGGGTCGAAGCCCAGTTCACACAAGCCTTTGAAAACGTCGGCAAGGTACTGACCGCAGCGGATGCAACCTTTGACGACGTCATTGAGTTGGAGACCTGGTTTGCGAGCGACATGGCCGATTTGGGGACGTTCATGGCGGTGAAGGACCGTTTCTTCACCGGCCGCTACCCCACCTGGACCGGCTTTGCCGTAAAGGGTTTTTCGATGCCCGGCATCCTTGTTGAGATCAAATGCAAGGCTGTGCTTGGGCTTGCTGACGCATGACGCACGACCTCAAAGCACTGCTTGAAAGTCCCGAGGTCGCAATGGGCACCTGGACGCAAATCGCAGCGCCAGAGCTTATTGATATCATTGGACTCAATGGCTTTGATTTCTCGATCATCGACTGTGAGCACGGCGCATTCGGCATCGAGACAGCGGAAAACCTCGCACGAGCCTGCGATGCCAACATGATCGCCAGTGCCATTCGTGTTTCGCGATCCGATCCTGTGGAGATTATGAAAGCGCTGGACGCCGGCATACGCCATGTTGTTGTGCCAAACATGTCGACGGCCGAGCAGGCTGAACTGGCCGTTGCCGCCACCCGCTTTGGCCCGCACGGCCTCCGCGGCGCCTGCCCTTGTTGCCGGGCAGGTGGCCATTTCATCCGCAACTGGGAAGCCTATGTGGCCGAGGAAGAGGCCAGGGTTGGGGTTATTGGCCTGGTCGAAACCAAGGAGGGCCACGCCAACATCGAAGCCATTTGTGCGATCAATGGTCTTCGGGCTCTCATGTTCGGCCCATTCGATCTGTCGGTCTCAATGGGCCACAATGGCAACTGGCGACACCGCGAAGTGTTGTCCGCCGTGGAGCACATGGTGCGATGTGCAGTGAGTGCGAGCATCCCTGTCATGATGCCGGTCTTCTCTCCCGACCCCAATGAGTGCCAAGACCTGATCAAACACTGGCAAGCGCTTGGCGTGAAAACCTTTGTCATCGGATCGGACAAGATCCTGATAGCCGATGCCATGGCTAGCTGGACACAAAGCCTCAGAGCGCCATCATCGAACTAGCAGGGCCAAGGTGACCGGCTAGACACTCGCGCGGATTTGGCTTCCCTCGATGAAATAGGCTGCACTGATAGGCTGATAAGCGGCCCCCATGGCAGCCGCCGACCGGCCAAGCCCGCCCAGGACTATCGATGATCGCTCAATCTCGCTGGTATCCAACCGGTCAAGAGCATCGCGCATGCAAGACTGGATGGCTTGCTTGATGGCCGGCGGAAAGCTTCCGTCAATGACAACGGTCTGAACATCCACGGTTGCCGAAACAGCCAAAGAAGCGATGGCCAGTGACCGTCCGGTCTGATTAACCCAGGATGCCACCAGCGGATCTTGCAGCGTCCAAGCATCCGATGTGCTGCGCAGCGTAACCAGCCGCCCGTCACGGTCGCTCAGCGCCCGCTCCAGCACATAGATCGACGCGCCTTGGACCAATTGGTTAGGTTTTGTGTCGATATTGTCGATGGGCAGTGAGCCAAAAGCGGCAGCGTTACCTGTGCGGCCCAAGAACACACGCCCGCCGAGCACAAGTCCGCCACCGACGAAGGCTCCAACATAGAAATAAATGAACTCTGACAGGTCTTCTTGACCGAAGACGAACTCGCCGCTGCATGCCATGCTGGCATCATTGGCCGCAAAGACTTCAAGGTCTGAAAAAGCGGCAAAGCTTGTCTGGAAATCATGGGTTTTCCAGCCGTCCAATGCCTCTCTCGGCGCGCCTGCTTCCTCCGGCAGTTTCCAGAGCCCAAAGGGTGCCGCAACGCCAATACCGACGATGCGCTGACGCATTGTTTGCGCCAGATCTGCGGTCATTGCGGCAACGCTTTCTTTGGCAAAACCGTCGATGGTTTCCGGCAGTGGGAAATCGTAAGGCAGCGTTCTACTGTCCACCACCTCGCCGACCATGTTCATCAGGATCATGTCAGCGGTTCGCCGGCCTATCCGCAGGCCGAACGCCAACGCTCCACCCGGATTGAGACAAACCGGTGTCGACGGTTTACCAACCTGGCCCCGCGCCCGCACCGGGTCGCCGCGCAGCAACATACCGTCGGCCACCAACGATCGGGTTATGACCGATGCAGTCTGGGCAGAAAGAGAGGTGAGCCGTGCGATCTGCGAACTGGCAAGTGGGCCCCGTTCTTTGACCACCGACAGCACCAGACGTTCATTGTGATTGCGAACGCGCCCAGGTGTTGCGCCATCGCGCGCCTGCCGATCGCGGTTTGTCGTTGTTCGTGTGGGTTCCAATGGCTCCCCCTGAGTGGCACCCCGGACAACGACAGTCCGTCAGAACATTTATTAAATCACGTTTATTTATTTATTGACGCTGCTAATTTCCTCTGCTTGTCTGCCGACGTGCCCACAGGTTTGGCCAACGAGTTGACCGGCCACCACGATGAAAAACAAACGACTCCGGGAGAAAGTCATGAAGAAGCTGATTGCAAGCACAGCGCTCGTAGCTGTTGCGGCTGCTGGATTTGCAGGGTCTACAACGCTGGCAAGCGCGCAGGGTGGCGACGTTTCAGCCTGCCTGATCACAAAGACCGACACCAACCCGTTCTTCGTCAAAATGCGCGAAGGCGCAACGGCACAAGCCGAAGAACTGGGTATTGATCTTTCGACCTTCGCCGGCCGCATCGATGGCGACCATGAAACGCAAGTTGCCGCCATCGAAACGTGCATCGCAAACGGCGCCAGCGGTATCCTTCTGACGGCGTCCGACACGTCTGCCATCGTCCCTGCTGTGCAGCAGGCTCGCGACGCGGGCATTCTGGTGATCGCGCTCGATACACCGCTTGAGCCAATTGATGCGGCCGACATGACCTTTGCCACCGACAACTTCCTAGCTGGCGAGCTGATCGGTCAGTGGGCTGCGGCCGCTCTTGGCGACGATGCCGCCAATGCCCGCATAGCAATGCTCGATCTTGCTGTCAGCCAACCAACCGTTGGCGTCCTACGCGACCAGGGGTTCCTGCAAGGTTTCGGGATTGATCTTGGTGATCCCAACCGCTGGGGCGACGAGGACGACTCGCGCATCGTCGGAAACGAGGTCACCGCCGGCAATGAGGAAGGCGGACGCCGGGCTATGGAGAGCCTGCTTGCCGTCGATCCAACGATCAACGTCGTCTACACCATCAACGAACCGGCTGCCGCTGGCGCCTATGAGGCTCTTCGCGCCATCGGTCGTCAGGACGATGTTTTGATCGTCTCCGTCGACGGCGGCTGCCCAGGTGTCCAGAACGTGGCTGACGGCGTCATTGGAGCAACCTCTCAGCAGTACCCGCTACTGATGGCATCGCTTGGTATTGAAGCCATCGCCGCTTGGGCTTCTGATGGAACTGCACCGGCAGCAACCGAAGGCAAAGACTTCTTCGACACTGGTGTTGCGCTCGTCACCGACCAACCAGTGGATGGCGTTGAGAGCATCGACACGGCGGAAGGCACCGCCCGTTGCTGGGGTTGATATCCAAAATACCCTGGAACACTCTCACTATGAAAGGCGGGCAACGGCCCGCCTTTTTTGAAACACGTGTCGGGCCAACCGAACTTTCAGAACGGACGGGAGAAGAATGTCCCAACAGGACAGCTATGAAGCCGCGGCTGCTGGTGCCAGCGCACAAGTTGTTGAATTTGAGGACGAAAAACGCGGTGTTCTCGGCACCATTCAACATGCCCTGCATACCAATCCAGCACTGGTGCCGCTGATCGTTCTGGTCGCCTCTATTGCCATCTTTGGCATGCTGCTCGGCCAGCGCTTCTTCTCCCCATTCGCACTAACGCTCATCCTGCAACAGGTTCAGATCGTCGGCATCGTTGCTGCCGCGCAAAGCCTTGTCATCTTGACGGCAGGCATCGATCTCAGCGTCGGCGCGATCGCCGTGATCTCGTCTGTCATCATGGGCCAGTTCGCCTTCCGGTACGGGTTACCGCCGGAGATCGCCGTGGTCTGCGGCCTTGACTTCGGAACCGCGTAGGGCGCGATCAATGGCTGGCTGGTTGCCTACATGAATATGCCGCCCTTCATCGTCACGCTGGGTTTGTGGCAGATCGTGCTTGCCGCGAACTTCCTCTACTCGGCCAACGAAACCATCCGAAGCCAAGATATCGCCGCAGAGGCACCGGTGCTGCAGCTGATGGGAAGCAACTACAACGTTGGCGGCGCTGTCTTTACACTCGGCGTGATCTTTATGATCGTTTTGTTCCTGCTGCTCGCATACGTCCTCAAACACACCGCCTGGGGCCGCCATGTCTACGCCGTCGGCGCTGCCCCAGAGGCCGCGCAGCTGTCAGGTGTCAACGTGCCCAAGACGCTGATTTCGGTTTATGCGGTCGCAGGCCTAATCTGCGCCTTTGCTGGTTGGGCCATTATTGGTCGCATCGGTTCGGTTTCGCCGACCTCAGGCCAGTAGCTCAACATTGAAAGCATCACCGCCGTAGTGATTGGCGGCATCTCGCTCATTGGTGGGCGCGAGTCGATCATGGGTGCGTTCTTCGGCGCCTTGATTGTCGGAGTTTTCACCCTTGGGCTGCGTCTTCTTGGCGCCGACGCACAATGGACCTTCCTGCTTATCGGCGCCCTCATCATTGGCGCGGTCGCGGTCGATCAATGGATCAGAAAGGTAGCAGCCTGATGGAGCCCATTCTCAAGGCCCGTGGCGTGGTCAAACGCTACGGCAAGGTCACCGCGCTCGACCATTGTGATTTCGCTCTGCTGCCTGGCGAAATCTTGGCGGTCATTGGCGACAACGGCGCCGGCAAGTCCTCGCTTATCAAGGTCATTTCAGGCGCTGTGTCGCCTGATGCAGGTCAGGTCACCCTGGAAGGCAAAACTGTCCGCTTCACCTCGCCGATTCAAGCCAGGGAAGCTGGTATCGAAACGGTCTATCAAACACTGGCTATGTCCCCTGCCCTGTCGATTGCCGACAATATGTTCATGGGCCGGGAAATTCGAAAGACGGGCATGATGGGCAAGGTCTTTCGCCAACTCGACCGCTAACAAATGGAGACATTCGCGCGAGACAAGCTATCGGAGCTGGGTCTCATGACGATTCAGAACATCAACCAGGCCGTCGAGACACTATCCGGAGGGCAACGCCAAGGCGTAGCGGTGGCCCGTGCCGCCGCCTTCGGTTCGAAAGTGATCTTTCTCGACGAGCCAACGGCGGCCTTGGGCGTGAAGGAGAGTCGGAAGGTTCTGGAACTCATTCAGGACGTGAAGGCCCGGGGAATTCCGATCATCCTGATCAGCCACAACATGCCGCACGTCTTTGAGGTTGCTGACCGTATTCACGTTCACCGCCTTGGCAAACGGCTGTGTGTGATTGATCCCAATGAGTACACGATGTCAGACGCCGTGGCGTTCATGACCGGTGCCAAGCAACCGCCGTCAGAGTCCGTGCCGCAAGCGGCTTAGACCGGTGCGACGATCGCGAGTTCATCTGTGCGTGAAAAGAGCCCCGATCATATCAACCGGCTGGACGAACTGGTCGAACGCCTCCTGTCGGTCGAAGACGGCAAAAACCGTCGACTGATAGGCATCGTCGGGCCTCCGGGTAGTGGTAAGTCTACCCTGTCGGAGAGACTAGAAAAGGTCCTCAATGCCCGCGCGCCCGGCTGCTGCGCAACGGTGCCGATGGACGGCTTTCACTACGACAACATGGTCCTAGAGGAGCTGGGGCTGCTACCGCGCAAAGGGGCACCGGAAACCTTCGATATCGACGGTCTTCTCGCGCTTCACCAGCGGCTCCGCACAAATGCCAAAGGCGCTGTCGCAATACCCATTTTTGACCGATCAATGGAGCTTTCGAGGGCCAGCGCGCGACTGATAGACCAAGCGATCCCGATCATCCTTGTAGAAGGCAACTACTTGCTGCTTCAAGCGCCAGGCTGGGAGCATCTGGCAGAGTTCTACGACCTAACGATCAGCATCGATGTCGCCGATGACGAGCTTGAACGGCGCCTGACCGACCGTTGGCTTGAACAGGGCCTTCCGCCGGAAAGGGCTAGGACGAAAGTCAGCGAGAACGACTTACCCAATGCCCGAGTGGTGAAAGCGAATTCAGCAGAACCGGATATCTGGTTTTCCAGCTCCGACGACTGAGCAAGCAGGGCAGACCACGCCAGATTGCCCGGCGCCCAGGGCACTCAGATTTGCAGGCGTGTCCACATCGCGCAAAAGGTCTGCCGGGACGTCGACCAAAGCCGAGGAAGGAAGGGCGCGCAAAAGCGACCCGGCTCCGTGATCGCCATGCAACGCGAGGAGATCTGGGATCAAGGAGGCAGGAAAACAGGCCGGCGGCATCGGGCGTGCCCCGCCGCTGACCGCACTGGCCTGTGTGTCGGTACACCGTTCAGCAACGGTCGCTAAGTGACCGGTGGTGATGAAGGGCATATCGCCCAACGCGACAAGAACCCGCGTCGCGCCCAACTCCCTGGCTCGCCGCACGCCCGCCCGCAGACTGTCGGCCTGTTCCGGATCAACCTCGGGCGGAGTGACAATGTCAAAACCCGACAGTTGTTCGATGACGCCCGGCGATCGCGCAACCCCAATCAATGCTTCAGGGCGAAGCCCTCGCAGAGCATTGGCGGCATAGGACACCAGCGGTCCGCCATCCAACAGGGAGAGAAGCTTGTCGTCTTGTCCGAAGCGGCGTGACGACCCAGCCGCCAGCAGCACGCAGGCCAGGCTCATGCCGCCTGCGCCATGGCCTTGGCAAGCACTTCAGCGAGAACCGAAACCGCGAGCGTTCCAGCGTCGCGTGCCGAAGGAATGAGGCCAACCGGCCCATGCAGCCTGGCCTGCGCCTCTTGAGCCACCCCCATAAGTTGGAGGGTTTGCAAACGTGCATCGCGCGCCCGCTGGCTGCCCTGTGCGCCAATGTAGAAAGCCGATGTCTCCAGCGCTCCGGCCAGAAGTGGTGGTTCCCAATCATGGTCGTGAAAGAACAAGACGACCGCCGTGCGATCATCGACCTCTAGACCCTCTGGAAACGCTTGGACTTTCAGTGTCCTCGTTTCACACCCCGCCGCCGAGCCGATATCGAGTGTCTCTGGATCGGGAGATAGCAGCAGGTTGGGATAGCCAGCTGACTGCACAAGCGCGGCAAAGGTACTCGCTTCAGGGCCTTTTCCGAACACCAAGAAACGAATGTCTGGCTCAAAACGGATCGTGAGTTGCTGGCCGTTGCGCCCGGTCGGACCCGTGTCTTGCACATGCATGGCACCGGTTTCGATATCAACAACCAGCGAACAGGGAACACGTGCCGTGCGGTTGGCTGCTACCTCAGCAAGAGCCGCCCTGTCAGGTTGTGGGAGAAGCAGAATGTCCAGCCCGCCACCACAGGGCAATTGAATATCCATGTAAGGCGAACCGCGACCATAACGAAGCATGCGCGGCGCTCCGGCCTCAGCTGCTTCCATCGCATGCAACGAGATATCCGACTCAATGCAGCCCGATGACAGTGTCCCGGCACGCTCAGTTGCCGAGTAGACCGTCATCATCGCCCCGATGGGTCGATAAGACGGGCCTTCCACGCCAGCAATAACTGCCAGTGTAGCAGGCTGGGGCATGGCAAGTAGCGCGTCGATGGGGTCGCGCATCGGGGGCGTCTGGGTCAACATGGCTACACCAGAGCATGGTGCTTCGAGGCATCCAGGGCAAGGGCCAACGGATTGTGCAATGGACAGGGTGCGTCCGGCTTCCTATGTCGGTTGGCCAAAAGAGACGGGAGAACGCGGGTGACGAGCGGGCCAAACAGTATCGACGAGACCATCGCCCTCTTGGCACGCCAAGACTATGTGTGCGGTCGGGATTTGGGCACAGTTGCCTATCTGTCGCTGCGTCTCGGCAAGCCCTTGTTTCTTGAAGGCGAGGCTGGCGTCGGTAAGACGGAAATCGCCAAGGCATTGGCAGCTACGCTTGGCCGGCGCCTCATTCGCCTGCAGTGTTATGAGGGGCTGGATGCCGCCACCGCCATCTATGAATGGAACTTTGCCGGGCAGATGATTGCCATTCGTACTGCCGAGGCAGCTGGCGCCACCGATCGCTCAGCCCTCCAAGCGGAACTGTTCTCAGATGACTTTCTGATCCGCCGTCCGCTGTTGGAGGCGCTCGAACCCCATCCCGATGGGCCACCGGTTCTGTTGATCGATGAGGTTGACCGAACCGATGAGCCTTTTGAGGCCTTTCTGCTTGAACTCCTGTCTGACTATCAGGTCACCATTCCCGAAATCGGCACAATCAACGCTGCCAGCCCGCCCATTGTGGTTCTGACATCCAACAGGACCCGCGAGGTGCACGACGCCCTTAAGCGCCGTTGCCTTTACCACTGGGTGGATTATCCGGCGTTCGAGCGCGAACTGGAAATCCTGCAAAAACGTGTTCCGCAAGCAAGCGAAGCCCTGTCGGCCGAGATCGTTGCCTTTGTTCAAGGCTTGCGCAACGAGGACCTTTTCAAGTCACCCGGCGTTGCCGAAAGCATCGACTGGGCCCGCTGCCTGGTGGCGCTCGACGCCGTTTCGCTTTCACCTGAGGTGATCACCGACACGCTGGGCGCACTCTTGAAGTACCAGGATGACATCGCGCGGATCGCCGGCGCCGAAACGACCCGCCTTCTCGACGAAGCCAAAGGCATGCTCGCAGGGGCGCAATGATGATTGCCGTAGCTGCCAAACAAGACGGGCGGCTGGTCGAGAACATTGTCCACTTCGTCCAGGCGTTACGCAAAGCCGGCATCAAAGTCGGAACCGCCCAGGTTGAAACAGCCATTGAGGCGGTGGAGGCAGCTGGCTTCTCTCACAGAACTGATTTCTACCACACGCTTCGAGCGACGCTCATCACGCGCGCCGAACATTTGGAGGTGTTCCATCAGGTGTTCGCCATGTTCTGGCGCGACCCGGAATTCTTGGAGAGCCTGATCCATCTGATGTCGCCGATGATGACCGGCGACGAGGAACAGCCGCCACCCCGGGCAGCCAAGCGTCGGGCTGAAGAAGCGCTCGGCAAAAAAAGCGAGCAGCGCCACGACCACAAAGAACGCGAGGAAACCGTCGAACACGCCGTCCTAACCTGGTCGCAGAACGAAACTTTCAAGCAGATGGATTTTGAGCAAATGAGCGCGGCCGAACTTGCCGAAGCTCAGCGGGCGGTGCGTGATCTACAATTGCCGGTCAAGCCCATGCGCACGCGTCGCTCACGTCCTTCCCGCCATGGAGCGCGTCCGGACGCCCGCGCAACCTTGCGAGCAGCCCGTCGCCGCAGCGGCGAGATCAATGAAATAGCCCGCAAGTCCGTCGTGACGCGGCAGCCCGACCTGGTGGCCCTCTGCGACATCTCCGGTTCCATGTCGGTCTATTCGCGCATGGTTCTCCGCTACCTTCATGCCCTGGCCCATGCACCCCAACGAAGCTGGGGCCATGTGCATGCCTTCACATTCGGCACGGAGCTTACCAATGTCACCCGCGCCTTGCGTAACGCCGATCCGGACATGGCTCTGACAACAATCGGCCATGAGGCAACCGACTGGGAGGGTGGCACCCGCATCGGTGTTTCGCTGGAACGCTTTAACAAGGCCTGGTCACGGCGAGTCCTCTCGGCCGGCGCAGTCGTGCTTCTCATCACTGACGGGTTAGAGCGCGGGGATCTGGAACTCCTTGACCGGGAGGCCGCACGGCTCGGCAGAAGTTCCCGCCGGTTGGCTTGGCTCAACCCGCTACTGCGCTGGGAAGGCTTCGCTCCACGCGCCGGCGGTGTCGTTACACTGCTTGACCATGTCGATAGTTTCCACGCGTGTCACTCACTCGACAGCTTGCAGGCCTTGTCAGACGCGCTGCAGGCATCGGACCTGCGAGAACGCTTTTTGGTAGAAGCCCGCTCGCTTGCCTAGCTTTTCATTCTCGGGAGCAAGCACTCACTCTTCTCTTCCAAATTCCTGACTAGGCGAGCCGAGAAAAGCTGCTAAGTTGAAAAGAAAACATCGAGGTCTTCGGGAGGACTGTACGATGGATATGACGGGCGAGCACCGTATTGCCGCACCGCGGGAGGTGGTCTGGCAAGCGCTCAACGATGAAGACGTTCTGCGTGCCTGCATTCCAGGCTGCGAAGAGCTGGAAAAAACGTCAGATACCGAATTGCATGCCGTCGTCGTGCAGAAGCTCGGACCGGTTAAAGCGCGCTTTGAAGGTGACGTTGAGCTTGCCAACATCAACGCGCCGGAAAGCTACACCATTCGCGGCGAAGGATCAGGCGGTGTCGCCGGTTTCGCCAAGGGTGGCGCCGACGTGACCCTGGCCGAAGAGGGTGAAGAAACGCTCCTCACCTACGTGGTGCATGCAACAGTGGGCGGGAAGCTGGCTCGTCTTGGTAGCAGGTTGATCGATTCAACCGCCCGCAAACTCGCCGGCAAGTTCTTCGACAATTTCTCTACACATCTCAACCCACAGGAGGAATTGGCAGCCGAAGTCAGCGCTGCCGAATAAAGGCTTTGTGCCAGCACGTCGGGTGCCGGCTAGCCAAATACATATTGCTCAAAAGCGCAAAAAAAAGCGCGCCAGTCGGGAGGTTACATATGAGCAGCATCACCATGACGGTGAACGGCAAAGCCGTGAGCCAAGATGTTCCGGACAACACCTTGCTGTCCGATTTTCTGCGGGAAAGTCTCCGTTTCACAGGAACACATGTTGGTTGCGACACCTCGCAATGCGGCGCCTGTGTCGTGCATGTTGACGGCAGGGCCGTGAAATCCTGCACAACGCTCGCCGTTTCCCTGGAGGGCGCATCGGTGACGACCGTGGAGGGCGTTGCCAATGGCGATCTGCATCCCATGCAGGCTGCGTTCAATGAACATCATGGATTGCAGTGCGGCTTTTGCACCCCGGGCATGATCATGACCGGCATCGACATGGTCAATCGCTACAAGGCCGCCGGCAAACCGCTGACGGAGAAAGCCATCCGAGATGAGCTGGAAGGCAACATCTGCCGCTGCACCGGCTACCACAACATAGTCAAAGCGATTGAAGACGCCGCCGCCAACATGTGAGCGAGCCTGAAAGGAAACAGACCATGAGCGATGGAATTGGTGCGCGTGTGAAGCGCAAAGAAGACAAGCGGTTTCTGCTCGGCAAGGGCAAGTACACAGACGATATTCGCGTTGAAAATCAGTCCTTTGGAGCCTTTGTGCGCTCCCCTCACGCCCATGCGCGCATCAAAGGCATCGACGCCTCTGCGGCGTTGGCGATGGATGGTGTGATCGCCGTCCATACCGGCCCTGAGCTGAAGGCCGATGGCATTGGCGACATCATCACCGGTTGGTCCATCTCCTCCAAAAATGGTGATCCGATGAAGATTGGAGCGTGGTCACCACTCGCAACCGAGAAGGTGCGCTATGTGGGCGACTCGGTTGCCATCGTGGTTGCCGAAACTCAGGCTCTTGCGCGCCTCGCCGCTGAAGCCGTTGACGTCGACTATGAGGTTCTCGCCCCGACAGTTGCGACCGGTGAGGCCATGAACCCCGGCCAGGCCCTAGTGCACGATGAGATCCCCAACAATATGTGCTTTGATTGGGAAGTGGGCGACGAAGCCAAGACCGACGCGGGTTTGGCTGGCGCTGCCCATGTGACCGAGATCGACCTCATCAACAACCGCCTTTCGCCCAACGCCATTGAGCCGCGTTCAGCGATCGCCGTCTATGATGACGCTGAGGATCATTACACCCTCTACTCCACCTCGCAGAACCCACATGTCGCCCGCCTTGTCTTGTCGGCCTTCTACAATGTTGCGCCGGAGCACAAGCTGCGAGTGATCGCGCCGGACGTCGGCGGCGGCTTCGGCTCG
Organism: Cohaesibacteraceae bacterium; assembly: GCA_050043025.1. GTDB lineage: Bacteria > Pseudomonadota > Alphaproteobacteria > Rhizobiales > MH13 > MH13. Next base: position 26,487 of record JBHJIX010000056.1, on the reverse strand, counting down.
AAGATCTATATCTACCCTGAAGAGATCCCCTGCCTTTGGGCGTCGATGAAACCCGGGCGCACCATCCGCTGGACGGCCGAACGTTCCGAATCCTTCATGACCGATGCGCATGCCCGCGATCATGTCACAACCGCCAAGATGGGCTTCGATGCTGATGGCAAAATTGTCGGCTTCAAGGTCGACACCATTGCCAATCTCGGCGCTTACGCATCGCTATTCGCAACGGCGACGCCCACCTACCTTTATGGCACACTGCTTTCCGGCCAGTATGCGATGCCGGCCATCTACTGCAACGTGAAAGCAGTCTACACCAACACGGTACCGGTGGATGCCTATCGCGGCGCCGGACGGCCTGAGGCCACCTATGTGGTTGAACGCATGATGGAGAAAGCCGCGCGCGAGATGAACATGGATGTGGCCGATCTACGCCGCAAGAACTTCATCCGCGAGTTCCCCTACCAAACCGAAGTATTGCTCGCCTATGACGCGGGCGACTTCGACGCCGTGCTCGACATGGCACAACAGGCAGCCAACGTCGCCGGTTTCCAAGCCCGCAAGGCAGAAGCTACATCGCGCGGCAAGATGCGGGGCATTGGCTATTCCTGCTTCATTGAGGCCTGTGGTTTGGCACCGTCAGCGGCAGCCGGTTCACTGGGCTCCGGCGTTGGACTTTGGGAATCTGCCGAAGTACGTGTGAACCCAGTGGGGACCATTGAAATTCTCACCGGTGCTCACAGCCATGGACAGGGCCACGAAACGACCTTTGCCCAATTGGCTGCTGATCGGTTCGGCGTGCCCATCGACAATGTGTCCATCGTCCATGGCGATACCGACAAGGTGCAGTTCGGCATGGGCACCTATGGCTCTCGCTCCGGGCCGGTTGGCATGTCGGCGGTGATGAAGGCTCTCGACAAGGTCGAAGCGAAGGTCAAGAAGATCGTCGCCCATAGCCTTGAGGCTGCTGAAGACGATATCGTCATCGAAGGCGGCGAAGCAAAGATCGCCGGCACCGACAAGAAGATGGCCTGGCACGAGATCGGCCTTGCCGCCTATCTCGCCCACAATTTGCCCGAAGGCATGGAACCGGGGCTGAAGGAGACCAGCTTCTTTGATCCGGTGAACTTCTCCTTCCCCTCCGGTTGCTTCATTTGCGAGGTCGAGGTCGACCCACAAACCGGCACAACGCAGATCGTCCAGTTCGTGGCCGCCGATGACTTCGGCACCATCATCAACCCGATGATCGTGGAAGGTCAGGCGCATGGCGGCGTGACTCAAGGCATCGGCCAGGCGCTGATGGAGGGCGTCGTCTATGATGATGACGGCCAACTCCTGACCGGATCCTACATGGACTACTGCATGCCACGTGCTGACGATGTGCCCAGCTACACCATCGGCCATGGCTGCACCCCCTCGCCCAACAACCCGCTGGGTCTGAAGGGCTGCGGTGAAGCTGGAGCAATCGGCTCTCCGGTCGCCGTTATCAACGCCATTGTCGATGCCATCGGGACCGATGTGGAAATGCCTGCCACGCCATCACGGGTCTGGGCGGCCATTCAAGCCTCGTCCATGCCGCAAGCCGCCGAGTAAGGAGACACGCCATGTATGACGTTAAATATCACAAGCCTGCCTCTCTGGCCGACGCTGTCGCCGCTCTGGCTGCCGCAGATGATGGGAAAATTCTATCGGGCGGCCAAACGCTCTTGCCGACGATGAAACAACATCTGGCCGCACCATCGGACCTCATCGATGTGCGAGGCATTGATGGGATGAGTAGTATCTCCGTCGGCATTGGAACGATCACCATCGGCGCGGCGACGGTGCATGCCGATGTCGCAGACAGCAGCGAGGTGAAGGCCAACATTCCAGCCCTAGCGGCACTTGCCGAAGGCATTGGCGATCCTGCAGTTCGGGCGATGGGAACCATCGGTGGATCAATCGCCAACAATGATCCAGCCGCCGACTATCCTTCGGCCGTGCTGGGCCTGGGCGCGACGGTTGTAACGAACACTCGTGAAATCGCTGCCGATGACTTCTTCGATGGCATGTTCGCCACGTCGCTCGACGAAGGTGAAATCATCACGGCTGTTCGGTTCCCCATCCCAAGCCGTGCCGGCTATGCCAAGTTCCCCAACCCAGCCTCGCGGTACGCCATGGCCGGTGTGTTGGTTGCCGAAACGGGCGGTTCGGTCAGGGTTGCTGTAACCGGCGCTGGCTCAGATGGCGTCTTCCGCCATGCGGGGATGGAAAGTGCCCTCGCCTCCAACTTCACTGCGGGCGCGCTGGACGGAATTACAATCGATCCAGACGGCTTGTTGAGCGATATCCATGGCAGCGCCGCCTATCGAGCAAATCTTGTCACTGTCATGGCCGGTCTCGCGGTCGCGTACGCGTCCTGACAATTCGGTCCTGACGATTTTTGGGCGAGGTTGAGACAATCAGCCTCGCCCAGCTCTCCTAGAGCTGAGTCTTCCGGCTCTGCTAGACCGTCTTGCGCCCAGCCTAAACAACCACTGAAGGTCAGGGCTGAGGCCCCTTAACTGACCGTTTTAGGCCACCGTGAACTGACCCATCATGCCGCAATCCTCGTGTTCGAGAATATGGCAGTGATACATGTAAGGTGCATCGGCAGGTGCATCATGCTCGAATTTGACAAGCACCTCTGACCAACCCTCTACGACATGGACCATGTCCTTCCAGCCTTGAGCGTAAGCCGGCGGTGTCGTGCCGTTCTGGCTCAGAATGCGGAACGAACATCCATGAATGTGGAACGGATGAAGCTGATCATCCACTGAGATGAGCCAGATTTCCGTGTCGCATTTGCGAACCTCTTCGTCGATCCGATCCATGTTCATTGGCTGACCATTGATGCTCATGGCACCATCCCCGCAGATATTGCCCCAGGCAAAGGCGAGCGCGGCAAGATCGGCGCCGGTAACCATCTGAAGCTCAAAAGACCGGGTGACGCTCGCTTGAGTGGGGTCTGGCGCGCCAAGATTGGCGAGCTGGTCAGGCATGGATCCAGTGATGCCCTGATCGCCGGTTCTGGTGAGCGTCATAGCCGCAAGAGTGTTCGCCTGTCCGCCAAAAAGACCGGAAAGGAAGCCCAAAGCACCTTCTTCGCCTCCTTCGCCACCACCGTCGAAGCCAACCATGAGACTGCTGCTTTCGGCCGCCCGCATATCCACCAGGACTTCGTAGCGCTCACCAGGGGACATCAGAATGCTCTCGGTTTGCACAGACGAAGCCAGGAACCCGCCGTCCGAAGCGATCACAGTTATCGGCCCCTCGGCCATCGATAGAGAGAGAAAGCGCGCATTGCACGCATTGAGGATGCGCAGGCGTACAAGACCGGTCGGCACACTTTGACCGACCGGCGCGATGGCACCATTGACCACCAGCGTGTCGCCCTGAAACCCGTCTTCGAAGACCTCGCCTGTCAAAACGTAGCTCATCTGGCCGGCGCCACTGAACATCTTGTCTTGGAGCACAAGCGTGAAGTCGTCCACGCCATAGGTCTTCGGCAGATCAGCGGCTAGGCTCGCATCGTCCTCGACAAGGAGGACTCCGGCCAAACCGTTATAGGTTTGCTGGGCTGTCTTGCCGTGCGTGTGGGAATGAAACCAGTTCATTGAGGCGTGCTGGACGATCGGCACATCAGGTGACCATGTCGCAGCCGGCTCGACCTCTTGATGCGGACCGCCATCAACCTCGCCGGGGATATGCAATCCATGCCAATGCAGCGTGGTGACATCGCCGATGCCGTTGATGACGGAAAAAGGCAGCGTCTGACCCTGCTTCACGCGCAGAACTGGGCCAAGATAGTTGTTGTTGATGCCAAAGGTCTGGCTGGCCGCACCATTACCAAAGTCATGGGTAGACGGGTTGAGCGCCAGCATGATCCGGCCATTAATCCCTTGCGTGAGATCCGTCATGGGGATCAATGGCAAAGGCCGTAGGCCGGACTGGGCCCAAGCACGGCCAGCACCGGTCGCCAAAATCGCTGCGCTTGATGCTTTCAAGAAAGTGCGCCGGTTCATCGATACGCCCCCTTTGTCATTTCAGTTAAACGTCAACGGTTTTCGACTTGGGTGTATTGAGAGATGCAATCACGGCCACCAATCCACCGAAGAGCGCCAGAAAGGCGAGCAGGCCGACGACGGCCAGTCCAAGGCTCGCGAAGAAAGCGAAAGTGGCAACAGCGATGATGAGACCAGCAAACGCGAAGGCAGCGTTTTTCAAGCGTTTCATGGTGTTTCCTTAAAAATGGAGTGCGATGCAGAACAGGCTGTTCAACCGTCGGTGTCAGAGCCGGCGACGGGATCGTCGGTTGGGGCGTCATCTGTCCACTGGTTCAGGATTTCGCCTGTTTCGGCATCGACTTTGAATTCGATTTCGTCGCCTGCCGCGTTGACGACCTCAATGTCGTAAGCCGCCCGACCCTCGAACTGATCAAGCTCCGCTTCACCGATCGTCCCTGCCTGTACCTCCAACGCGATGGCAATGGCTTGCTCCACCGATATGGCTGGCGTTTCGCTTGCTGTCTGCGCAAGTACCGGCGCCGCCAGCAGGCTTGCAGCCAGGGCGATTGCGATTGGCTTTGAGGTGGTGATCATTCGAAGCATCCTCATTCAAGGAGCAGAGCGTTTTGCCCTGCCAACCGCTTGCATGTAGTCAGCGATGTTTGCCGTCGCTTCGCGCCAACTTTACAATTGTGTAAGGTTCGAAAATCGCACTGAAACGTTGAGCCCACGCCCGCGCGGCCCATCGGATAGCGACAGGTCGGCACGGTGCAGTTCCGCAATTGCCCGCACCAGCGAGAGACCAAGGCCAAAACCCTCGCCCTGCCGGGTGCTCTCGGTCTGATAGAGCGGCTGGAGAACCCTCTCGCGTTCCGCGAAGGGGATGCCTGGCCCCTGATCGCTGACGGACAGCCGCTGCCCGTGGATTCCCAGCAAAATTGTTTGCCCTTCGGCTCCATGTCGCAGGGCGTTTTGGATCAAATTGGCGAGCAATTGGACAAGCAGATCATGGTCACCACTGATCTGCGCCGCATCGACCACTTCCACAGTCAGTGATTGACCTGCCTCGTCGACCACCGGTCCAAAGGTCTCTTCAACATCGGCCACCAGGTCGGCCAGATCAATGGTCGTGAACGCTTCGCGACCCGCCCCGCTTTCGATGCGGGCCAAACGAAGCAGGGCCTCAAAGGTCCCCGTGATCTGATCGATCTGTTCCAGTGCGGCGCCAAGATCATCGACCGTGGCTGCCTGCTTGTGTTCAGCCAGCCCCACCAGGTCGGTTTCGATTTGGGCGCGCAACCGCGCCATGGGGGTGCGCAGATCATGAGCGATGTTTGAGGCCTGCACGCGCATCTGCATCATCGCCTGTTCCAAGCGCTCGGCAGTTGCGTCAATCCGGTCTGAGAGAAGGGCTAGATCATCACGCCGGCCTTCCAGCGCAATTCGCGTATCCAGTTGCCCCTGAGCGATCTTTGCCAACCCAGCATTTATCTGGCCGAGCCGAGCCTGCCCACGTCTGGCCATCCACAAGCCGGCCAAAGCCGTCGCCAGCAACGTTCCAACCAGCGTGATCTGCATCCCAGCCGCCAAAATGTCGCGCAACTCCTCCTGGCGTTCGGTGTTCTCGCCAAGCCGGATGCGCCCATAGGGCGTTGTGCTTGTGAAGTACCGGAACTCAATGCTGCGTGGGCCCTCGCTGTCGAAGGTCCGGAAGCCCTCCGGCCATTCGTCGTTGACGAAGTTGACAGATTGCCCGTCTGTTGGATCTGGCAGACTGCCGCCCTGGCCCAGAACGGCGATGGCCTCTTGCATGCGAAGCGACAACCGGTCGTCGACCGTGCGCTCCATTTCACGCTGGACCATCCAATAGGTCCCACCCCAAGCGAAAAGGGTGATGGCACCAAACAGACCCATCAGCCAAAGCGTCTGGCGGACGGTTGAGAGCGCCATCAATTCCTTAAGTTGGTTCAAAAACATAACCTGCGCCACGGATCGTCCGGATCAAGGTGTCGCCGAACGGCTTTTCGATCTTGCCTCGCAAACGGCTGATATGGGTCTCTACCACGCTGGTGGTGGGATCGAAGTTCATGTCCCACACGCGTTCAAGGAGCATCGTGCGCGTTTGGACCCTCCCGTTGGAGCGCAAGAAAACTTCTAGCAGTCGAAACTCTTTGGGATTGAGATCGACTGTTTGGCCTTGCCTTGTGCATCTGCGCTTGTGCAGGTCGATGGTGATATCGCCCACAGTCAATTCCGAGGCGTCTTCCTCGGCCGTAGCGGGGCGCCGGGCAAGCACTTCGATGCGGGCGAGCAACTCGCTGAAGGCGAAGGGTTTGACCAGATAATCATCGCCGCCCGCGCGCAGTCCCTCAACACGATCATCGACGTCGCCCACCGCAGTCAGGAAAATACCCGGCGTTGTGACCTTGGCCTGACGGAGCGCCTTGAGAACAGACAAGCCATCAAGGCTCGGCACCATCCGGTCCAGCACGAAAACGTCGTAGGGATGGCTCATCGCTGCCATCAGCGCGTCCTTGCCGTCAGTGAATCGGTCGACGACATGGCCGGCCTCGCGCAGGCCCTTTTCAATCCAAGGGCCTAGTTTGGCATCATCTTCAAGAACCAGCAGCCGCATGGCGTGGGTTACTCCTACCAACAATCCAGCTTTTGGGGACGTCCAACAGCGGTTGCCCGCGATAGCCAATATAGATCAGATCGAAAACGCTGTATGCGCCGCGGAAATCAAAGCGCTCGGTGTGGATACGCCCACTCTTTCCACCGGCTGTCCAGACGTTCGTCACGAGGTTTTTGAGGCCTTCTGGGCCGCAAAGATAGACCCGCGTATCCGCTTCCATCGTTCGAACGATATCGGCCAAGCGTGCCTCCGTCAGTCGATCTCCGCCGTTGTCATAGAGGACAGTGAGATCCAATTGGGGCAACCTGGCCGGATGGTGCTCGACGTCATTGATAGCTCCGGCACTCGCCCTTGAGCGGATGCAATAGATCAGCGTTATCCTCGCTGAACTATCGGGTTCCATGTGTTCCAACGATGCCAAAAACGGCGTGATGCCTACGCCACCGGCAACCCACAGCTGTTCCGTACGCTTTTCCTTGGTTTGCGGTAGGAACCGTCCCACACTTCGCCCCAGCCGCAGTTCATCTCCGATCGCCACGTTACTCACAAAATCGCTGGTCCAATCCCCCGCGTCGCGAATAACAAAGCGTCGCGAGGTCTCCTCTCCGCCAGCAATGGTGAAGGGGTGTGCTTCAGCACGCGCACGATTGTGGGCAAGCGTCGCAAACTGACCAGGACGAAAGGCAGGCAAAGGTCCATCGGCACGAAGCGTGACATCAACACCGCCATCAAAGGGCTCTGCACGTTCTACAGTAACCAGGCGGGTCGGTGTGCGCTTGCGCAGCAAGGTCTGAATCCAGGCCAACAATCCAACCACGGAGACTATCGCGATAAAGGTCCATGGCGCCGCGCCAACCGCAAGGGGACTGGCAACGAAGAACGTATGATAAGCCGCCAGCAGGAAGACTGGCCCCATCAGCATGTGGCTGGCTTTCCAAAGATGGTAGGGGATCGCTCGCACCATCGCCGCTGCGGTCAAAAGGATCAGGCCAAAGGCTGCCAGCGTCCCCACACCCTCGCCACTTTCAGCCAACGCGGGGAGCAATCCAGCACCGACGGCCGCGGCCAACGCCCAATGCCCTAGTGCGCCGACCAAGGCCAGGAACCCCAACCATCGGTGCGCGAGATAGGACTTGTCAGGACCGCCCATGATGCGGTCCACCAGTCGCCATCGCGCTGCCAGAGTAAGGGTCAATGCCATGGCCGACATCGACAAAGCTCCAAGCCCTGCCGGCAAGATGTTCGCTAGCGGGACAAACGGCGCGACAAAGCCAATATGGGCAAGTGCAAACAGGACGGCGACAAGCAAGGCGCGCTTTGACATCAGTCACTCCAGGGTTGGTCTGATGTCGATCTAGTTGGCAAGTTTCACATCTGCCTGTGCACAGACTTACAGTCCTGTAAGCAGAACCCTTGTGGAGCCCGAGGGCAGTATGGGGCAGATCAATCGGGCTTCGCGGAAGGCACCAAACTAGGTGGATGCCTGAATGCGCAGGCAGGTCTGAATGTCGTCCGGCAAGGCACGTCCCCGATCGGTAACGACCAGAACACCGCCATCGGTTTCGAAGTCGCTTACCGTTCCATCGCTGACTGCCTGCGCGATTGGCGCAATTCCAACAACGTCGAAACGGTCGCTGTCGTTCACCTGTGCCGTCAGCATGTCACGTGAGCGGTCAACATTCGGATCGATATCGTGCAACAGCACGGGCAAATGCCCATAGTATTTGATAGCAATCTCATCGGTCTGGCTGATGGCACCAAAATGCAGACCATCCCCCACTGTCCACCAACGAATATGCTCACGCGTCTTGATGGTCCCAGGCATCTGGAATGCGCTGTCGGCCGGATGTTGATCCAGATAGAGTTCGGAAACGGGTGGTGTTTGTTGAAGAAGAAGACTGACAAATGTCCCAAAGCTGATCGCGTCGCGCGAATAGGTAACATTTCGATGCCAGTTCAAATCCCGCATCATGTCCGACCCGTTTGACTGCGAGATCAAAAGGACATTGACGGGCTGAGGCAGGTGCAAGCCGGACTGTCCTGAATGAACCAAAAGCGGAGCCTCGGCGACTTGGCAAGCATCCGTCAGGGATGCTCTTGGCTCGCTTGGAAGCGCGTGGGTGTCCAAAACAAAGAAGTAAGCAAAATTGGATGCAAGGAAGATCACGCCTGCAGTGACGGCGACCGTCAATGTCCGACGCCAAAAAGACTTGTCGCTACGCCTCCAGAGATAGACTGACATCAGAAGGGTGAAGGCGATGAGCGCAGCTGCCGTGAGATGCGGCGCAACATAGGGCAGAAGGACGTTCAAGACACTTTGTCCCAACGCGCCAAGCACCAAAAACTGCCCGACGCCAAGTACAACCCCAAAGGCCGCCGCAGGAGCAAAGATGCCGGCAGGCATGCGCAAAGTACCGGCCATGAAGGGCGTGATCCAGGCAACTGGCCCGAGAAGACGAGAGAGCACGACAAAGGCCGCCCCACGGGTAGCCAGTGCTGCTCCGGCTTTGCGCCAGGCAGCCCGGTTCTTCTGCTTACGCATAAAGCGCAGCAACGCACGCGGCCCAAAGCGCCGACCCAAAAAGAAGCTCGTCATATCGCCGGCCCAAGCGAATACAAGCACGGTGCGCGCCGGGAGCATCAGGCCTTCAGCTGCGAATCCGGCGCCCGCCGCCAAGAAGGCGATTTCGCCAAACACGAAGAAGCCAACCCCGATAAGCGTGTCACAAAACGCGATGGCCGCCAGGATTGCCAATCCGGCGAAACTATCCAGATTTGCCAAATACTCCATGGCAGGCGCCTACTGCGCGTAGTGCCCGAACTGATATCGGATCTCTTGATTGTGCAACTCGCCCAGAACTAGCCGCCTTGCGTTGGCGTGCAGGTAGGTGAATCCAGTGGCCGGCAGGCCATCTTGTTCCAGGCGGCGTGGATCAAAGCGAAATTTCTCTCGCAAGACCCGGACCGACCGGCGGTTCAGGCGAAAAGCGCGAAGTGCGTAGTCGCAATCCTCACACAGGCTCAAGCTCTCATCGAAACCGCCGATTTCTCGGTGGGTTTTCGGCGTGGAGAACAGGCAAGCGCCGATCGCGGTGGGAAAAACAGCCGAGGTCAGGCGAATGCCTGTATTGAACACGGCAAAACCGGCCCTGTACCGCCAGGCCAAATCGTTACCCTGCATCAAGACGATACCGAGATCAGTGCTCTTGGCGTCCAACTCGGCCAAAGCTTTCTGCAGGAAATCAGGTGAAAGCCGCGTGTCTGCATCCAGGAACAGGATGCGCTCTCCCCGAGCAGCGGCCGCGCCGGTATTGCGCCCACGGCTCACACCACGCCCATCCATTTCAATGATCCGATAGCGATCGAAGGTGGAAGCCCAGCGTTTGGACACATCAACCGTTGTGTCCTCGCTCTGACTGTCGACATGAATGACTTCGAAGTCGCTGAAGGTCTGCCTTTTTAGGTCACCTAAGAGCCGAGGGAGATTGGTTTGCTCATTGAGTGTAATGACAACAATCGACAATTTGGGTTCGGACATGATGTGGCTCCTGTTCTTTCAGGACCCACAACATGCAACCCGAACCTCGCATCCGCTTCACCGCGATCTTACAGTTTTGTATGGCTGCGCCGACGACCCAAACAAACCGAGAGGAAGTCCGACGTTACCGATGATTACCGCACGGCGATTAGAACCAAGGGCGACCTACCCAAGCTAGGCGTCCGCCATTTCCAGTTCCAGACCTTCGACAGCCGAGAACCCTTCGAAATTTGGATGCCCCAGATAGAGCGGTTTGTTCTGACCGGCATCCTTATGGGCATCGCGGAAAGACCGGCTGCGTGTCCAATCCAGAAAGGACTGCTCATCAGCCCATGTCGTGTGTGAAACGTACAAGGTGTGGTCGTCCGCTTCAGGCCCCTTCAACATTGCGAACCGCACAAATCCTGGTTCTTTGTGAATGTGGACTTCGCGGTTCTGCCAAACGGCCTCGAAAGCCGTCTCTTCGCCCTTCTTCACCTTGAACCGATTCATTGCGATGTACATGCGCTAGTGCCTCCCTGATCCGATGGGTTGATGCGCCAAGGCGCGTCGCCGCGCATCGTCACTCCAATCTTCCATCAAACTGTGTACCTGGGAATCGGTACAACACCCCTCTCCGCACTGACCAAACAAGCGAAAGGCAGCTTCCTGGCAGCACGCCCGGCCGTCCAAGGGCGCTTGCCCTACTTTAAATGGCAGCCGGACGGCTCGCATAAGCATGCGCCAAACGAGGTTACGCATCGTCACTCCACCAATCTGAAAGGAAGCTTGCAGAACGACCAAGCGACGGAGAATCCTGACCCGAAATGCCCTCATGCCATGCAATCCGGGTCTCGCCATCACGCCATAGCGGCAGATAGACTTGGCTCTGGCGCAAATGCCGGTCAAAGGCTTTTCCAGCGGCGATGGCCTCATCAAGCGAGTTCGCAGACGATAAGGCATCCAAACTCTCGTCGACGGATGGATCAAGCAGTCCAGATAGCGCGTAGCTGCCTGGCCGGGACGCCAAATCACTGTGCCACAAAAGCCGTTCTGCTGAGCCCGGCAAACGCCCCGGAGCCCAGGCCAGCGGCGCCAGGTCGAAGTTTCGGTCGAGCAGTTCTCGCGATGCGATAGAAGGTTCAAGCACCTGTGGTTCGAACACGATGCCGATACGCTCGAGGGCTAAGCGAACCTCGCCGAAAACCCCTTCATAAACAGGGTTCGTAGAAACGGCTCTGAAACGCACCGGTTCTTCGATTGCAGGATCGATGCGCTGATTTCCATCGAGCGTATAGCCTGCCTCGTCGAGCAGATTACTGGCAAAGCGGGCCGCGTCCCGCGATCCTGGAGACGGAAGGTCAGCCAGAGGGTCATAGTCCGATGCGAATGCGGTGCCTTCGAACAGGCTACCGAGCGGCTGGAAAAAGTCGCCGAACAGACGTTCGGCAGCACCTCGGGAATCAAAGCTCAGGTGCAACGCCGTTCGCACACGCCGGTCGGCCAATGGACCGGAGCGAACGTTCATCACCAGGCCATGAAGGCGTCCCGGACCGTCAGCCGTGGCCGTGGCGCGACGCACTGGCACTGCACGCTCTTGCAGATCATCATAGCCGGTGCGCCAGATCGTCGGGTTGGATTCCACCCGCGCGTCGTACTCACCAGCACGAAACGCCTCGAACGCGACTGTTGCATCCCGGTAGTACCGGACGGCGACCTGATCAAAGTTGAAGGCACCGCGGACTGTCCCAAGATCGGCCGCCCAGTAATCAGGAACGCGCTCCAAAACGATACGGCTCGGAGCGTCGGCCTCAACAAGCCTGTAAGGCCCACTTCCCAGTGGCAAGGCGTCCGGGCTGGGTACATCGGCACGATGCGCCGGATGTATAGGCAGGCTGGCCAAACCGCTGATCAAATCACGATCAACCGTCCCGTCATTGATGAAAGTGAAATGCCGCTCGTCCTGGAGTTCAAGTCGAACCGCGCGGTAGGCTAGTCGGTAAAACGGCGCGCCCTGTTCTTTCAACATCTGAAAGGTATGAGCCACATCCTCGGATGTCAGGGCTACGCCATCATGCCATCGGGCATCGTCATGAAGCCGAAAGGCGATGCGTGAGAAGTCCTCAGAGATCGAAACACCATCGGCCAAGTGGCCATAATAGCTTGCCGGTTCATCGGGGCTGGCGACAACCAGGCGAGCATAGATCACGCGCATATCTGCCGGAGGACGCCCGGGGTAACGAAGCGTGTCCAGTGTGTCGAAGGCTCCGACCCGTGCAAGCCGCAACCTGCCACCCTTTGGGGCATCGGGATTACGGTGTGCGAAATGGCTGAAACCCGATTGGTAAGCCAGATCCCCAAGCGGCGAAGCACCATGTGACAGGTCGTTGCTTGCCCATACGTCCTGGGTCGGCCATCCCGCTAAGGCAACGTAGCCGAAACCAGCCAGACCAAGTTTGACCGCCTGCCGCCGGGAGAGCTCGATCATCGTCCCCGGGCACCATTGATCGGTGCCACGGTCTCAAAGGCGGTGGCACAGTCGTTGCGGTTGCGGAAGCCAGTTTCAACCTGGCAGGTCCCGACAACCAACACATAGCTCTCGATGTCAGCGCAGGGCTCGTTTGGAGCATCCATCGTCATCTGAACAGCGTCGCCCGGCGCAATCGGACCGGCGAGAACACCGCGCGAGGTGTTAATCAAACCGTTGGCGCCAACAAGGTCAACAAAGGTGTTGATGCCCACCAAAGGCGCATCAGACAAGTTCTCGATTTCAATTGTCGTGGTGCAATAGTAGTCGCGCGTGCCAGCTTCCGTTAGGCTAACACGGTAATCCGCAGCCGCCAGCGGAGCGGTCCAACCTGAAGTCACTAAAACCAGGCCTGCAAGTGCGATAACCCATTGACGCACTGAAGAAATTGTCATCGAGCACTCCCATTCAAAACGATTTGGAAGGAGCATCTAATTCCTGCTATTCAATGTCAACATATTTCGGTGCGCTGCGGCATAAGCCCTCACATTGGGTAGAAACCGCATCAAAAACCGTGTGGTTGCCGGCATGAACCCGGAGCCGTGGTGATAGATGGGATCAAGGCTTGTCACGATGACGCGGCCTTCTCCCAAGGGGTAGTCGACCATCAACGCCCCTGCCCCGCCGGTTGGACTTACCGCTGGAGCGGGATGCCAGCTCAAAAGAACTTGGCCACCCTCAGGCACTGAACGCGTGCCATGCACATGCCACGCGCAGTCTTGAGCGCTGACATCGGCGAGAACGGGATGAGATGGACTGTCGATAAGAACGCCGAGTTCCATGCCCTGCTCGCGCCACCACCAAAAATTCGTCGGCTCAGGCGTGAAAGCCAGCCCCTCTAGGAAGAGGTCAGGATTGGTCTCTCCCATAACAACCAGCAAGCCGCCCCGGCGCACATAGCTCGACAAGAGTTCTTTATGACAAGCAAGACGATGGCCGGGCGTTCGGCACGGGATCAACAAGGCAGCCTGGGAACTCAAATCGGCCTGGTTGAGGTCCCTAAGGGCAAAGCGTACCGAAAACAGGTCTGCTGACGCAAAGTCCGCAAGGGTTCGGCGTTGATAGGCCAGGCCGGCATCAATGACGGCTAGTGGCATGCCGCCCCCTCGACCATCCAGTCGAGCATGTTGGCATAGAAGCGACCGGCGCTGGTGGTATCATTGTGGACGAACCAGACGTCATTGCCGGGGTGCACGACAACGGATCCGCCACCGCTGCGGTTCCAGATGAAATCAGCCGGCGTGTCGTCGCCAACCATGTAGGTGAGCACCGTCGAGCCAAGCGGTACCGGAAAACTGCCCCTTGCCCAGAAACCGATCACGCCACAGCGGTAGGTCAGGTCATCGGCGAGCAGACCATCGGTAATTGCGTGCTGGGTTCCAAGCCGCAAAATCCAGTCCTGCGCACGACCGCTTGGCAGAGGTGCGTAGGCACCCAACCCATCAAGATAGGGTTGGTAGAGCGGGCCATTGAGGCTGATGGAACCGCCCTGTCGAAGGTACCGGTCGAGCAAGGGAGTGCACTCAGCCATATGGTGTTCATCAAGATGTTGGCTAAGAAGCAGGCCGTCGACATCAGAAAGCGCGTCTGCGGTCAACTCGTACTGATCAATCACGGTGATGGTATGATCATCCGGCGGCGAGGCAATTCCGCCCGGGACAGAAACGGTGTTCTGAAGAAAAACAAAACTGCCCATGGTTCACTCCGCCGCCTGTTGGCGAGACCGAGCCGGCACAGCGACCGCCGCGGCCAGGGAGCTCGCGCCACGTTGCTCGCGAAGGACGCGAACCTCCGTGCCATAAAGCGCCGTCAGGCTCTCATGAGAAATGATGTCGGCCACTGGGCCGTCTTTTCGATCGGTCTCCATAAGGAGCAACGCGCGATCAGCGGCTTCCAAAGCATGTCCGGGCACGTGCGTGGTGAAGGCGACACCTAGCCCATCAACATGCGCCAGATCGGCCAGCACATCGAACAGCATCGCCTGGTTTTTCAGATCAAGCGCTGATGCCGGTTCGTCGAGGATGAGGCAATCACACTCACCTGCAAGGGCCTGAGCCACCATCACAAGTTGGCGCTCGCCACCCGATAAGCTCACCACACCTCGGTTCGCCAAATCCGCGATACCCAGTCTTTCTAAAGCCAGGTCAGCACGCGAAAAGTCCTGCCGCCCTGGAGAGCCAAACACGCCGATATGGCGGGCTCGTCCCATCAGGACCATGTCGCGGACCGTGAAATCAAAAGTCGGCGCGTTCGACTGCGGCACATAGCCGATGGTGCCCAAAACCTGTCGTTCGCCGGAAGAAAGCTGGAGGGTTCCAACCAGCGTCCGGATGAGTGTGGTCTTGCCGCGTCCATTGGGCCCTAGAACGGCTAGAACCTCACCGGAATGGATCTCCAAATCAAGATCAACGAATATCGGCTTCCCAGCAAACTGAACACCAGCGCCAGCCAGAGAAAGCATCAGGGTCATTGGCTGGTGCCTCGCCAAGGCATCGGAACAAGACGCGGCGTGCGCTTGGCATAATCCAGCCAGGCATCGCCGAACTGGGAGGCCATAAGGGCCTCCTCCCGGGCAACACGAAAGGCATAGAGAAGAGCAAAGCTGACAAGCCCGGAAAAGCCGGCAAACCAGTTTGGCAGAAGGCCTGCCTGGGCGATCGCGATGAGAAAAAGTGCTGAGTACATCGGGTGTCGCATCCAGCGGTAGACGCCCGTATCGACAAGTCGATGGTCTTC
Organism: Cohaesibacteraceae bacterium; assembly: GCA_050043025.1. Taxonomy (GTDB): domain Bacteria; phylum Pseudomonadota; class Alphaproteobacteria; order Rhizobiales; family MH13; genus MH13. The sequence continues at coordinate 11,053 of JBHJIX010000056.1, read as the reverse complement.
CTGGATCGCCAGCGACACCGACCATTGCCGATCGAGATCGATATGAGAGCGATAAAACAGGAGCAATCCGCCAATGCCGACCAGGATCGCTAGAAGATTGATGATCACCGGCTGCGCATAGTCGGCAAAAGCGAAGACCGGTGTTGCGATGAACAGAAACGGGATTGGCCCAGTGCCCAGGAAAACGGCCACCAGCAACACCTGTTCCAGTGTTCCTGCAGCCTTGCCAGTCCGCCCGACACGAACTTCAAAAACTGAGCGGATGACAACCAGTGCGAAAAACATGGCCACAAAACAGGCCGCACTCCACGGGAATACACCCTTGTAGAGAAACGCCGACACGCAGGCGGCAATGATCTCCAGAACGGGCACGAACAGCTTCTTCAGCACAGCGATCATCCTCGACCCCAACCTTTCAGATGCAGGCGCCGCAACAGGACGGCAAACACCGGCGCGCCAACAAGAGCCGTGAGAATGCCGATCGGAATCTCAGCCGCCGACATTGTGCGGGCCAAGGTGTCCACGATGATGAGATAGCCAGCTCCGGCCAGGGCAGCGGCCGGCAGTAACTTGCGGTGATCAGGCCCGACAATCATGCGGGCCAAATGCGGCATGACGAGACCAACCCAGCCTACCACGCCGGCGACCGACACAACGCCTGCAACACCCAACGCAACGGCCGCCAGGATGGCCCACCGTGTCGGCTCGACACGGATACCAAGGGCAGTCGCCTCTTCCTCGCCAAGCGACATGATGTTGATGCGAAAGCGCAACGCGTGCAGCACAAGAACCGACCCAAGCACCGCAAGCGTCAGGATAAAGAGCTTGTCGTATGTCGCGGTGGCGAACGAACCCATCAGCCAATAGACGATGGCCGGAAGGGTATCGTTCGGGTCCGCCACATATTTGATCAGGCTGACAAAGGCCGTGAAGGCCGCTGAAACGACAACACCGGCCAGCACGAGCATCAGCACCGGCGCCCGCCCGCCAACGCGCGCGATGGTGTACACGAGGAAGACGGCAACAAGGCCAAAAACGAAGGCAAAGCCAACCGTCGCTGCCGTTGTGCCGACAAGAAGGATGGCCAACGCCCCACCGAACGACGCGCCTGATGTGACACCGATGATCTGCGGGCCAACCAACGGGTTGCGGAAGATGCCCTGTAAGGCAGCACCGGTCATCCCTAGAATGGCCCCAGCAAGAGCCGCAGACAGAATGCGCGGCGCGCGGACGAGCACGACCACACGCCGCGCGGTGTCGGACACGTCCGTCTCGATGAACCCGATACGGGACAGCAGAATGCGGATCACATCCAAGGGCTCGATGGCATAGCGACCAAGCCCGAGCGCGACGATGCCAATCACCGCAACGGCCGCACAGCCCAAAAGCCAGCCGCCGCTTGCAAGCGCCGTGCGCGCCCAAACCAACCCTATCGAGGCAGGTGCGACCGATTGAGGTGCCGCCTCAGAAGGCGCTGAAACGCTCATACACTGTCGAACCCTGGTTAGCGTCAAGCTTCAGCATCCGGCCAATCGCGTTTGGAGGCGGTGTCTGGCCGTAAAGCATCTCGTGCGCCGCCGTGATCTCGGCTGTGTAATCCCAGCGAAAACGATCAGGATGCAGCAGCTCAGACAACCACATCCCGCCCAGCGGGCTTTCGGCGACCGGCGCCTCCCAGCGGTCACCACCGACCGGGAAGGCATAAACCCGCCGTTCGCGAACCGCTGCCAGCGATTGCAGAACCGGATCGTCATAGACCATCTGCGGCATAAGATCCGGTTGGAAGGCATTGAGGAGAATGATCTCCGGGTCCCAGGCAATCAGTTGCTCAGCGCTGATCTCAGCTGAGCGTAGCGGGACCTCTGAGGCAACGTTCACCCCGCCCATTGCTTCAATTTGCCAGCTGCGGAAATGCCCGCCGCCGACCCCACGCAATGCATCTCCATACCGCGCTAGATGCGCAACAGTCGGGCGGTCCTCATCGCCCAGACCGGCCAGTGTTTGCGTGATCGATGCGAGAGTTTCCTTGCGCCAAGACAGGATCCAATCCGCGCGATCCTCGACCCCATAGGCAGCACCCATCATCGGGATCCAGTCCATTGCATCGTCATTGGCTGTCACATTGATGGTCAGTACAGGAAGGCCAGCGGCGATAATCGGCGCAAGCACGTCATCACCGATGAAACCAACCTGAAAGACGAGATCGGGATCAGTCGCCAACAGCTCTTCGATGTTCGGTGCGAAACCACCGCCAACCGCACCCGTCGGCAAATCAGCAAGGCTCGGAAAGTAGCCGGCCAGTGATCCCTGCATCATGACGGCTTTTGACCAGGGATGTGCCGTTACAAGATGGGCTGCGTCGCCTGGTATGGCGATCGCGAACGTACCAAGCGGCGGGGGCAACGGGGCCGAGCGCTGCGATGGCTCCGTCAAAGTAACACTGAAGCCATTCACATCGGTGACGGTGACGTCATCCGCCTTGCCGATCGTAGCGCCGGCGATCGCCGCCAGACCTAAGAAACTTGCAACGAGCAGAGTGTCTTTCACGATCTTGTTCGGAATGAACTTAGCCTCGGCTTTAGCCGGGTTGATCTCTACGTCCTGCCTTGACGGCGAGGAGCTGTGCTGGGGGGACATGGCACGCCTCCTTGGTTTCAGTTGATCGGCTATGGTTTCTTGAAGAAAGTCACGGTGAACTGACCTGCTTCGGCAAACGCCACCGCGTGCGGTTCTTCGGCGCGACGATGGCGTGACTCCCCGCAGCCACGAGGTCCGCGCTTATCGGTTTCCCGTCCTCGTTAAAGCGCGAAACCGTGAGCCCACCGGCCAAGACATCGATTTTCCCCCAGACGCCGATCTTGGTCCGATGCATAGCCAGGAGAGCCTTGGGAACAGTTTCAGGCGTAAACGGCTCCGTCGTTTTGTACGCAACGACCGTTTCGGGAAGCTTGGTCATTGGGCCAGGCCCAACTGGCACGTCATGGTGTCCAGCGCGATCATTGTTCCGGTCTCTTTGATGAACTGAGCCGCCTGATCGCGGTCGGTGATGGCCAGGCCACAGACCTCCGTGAATCCGTAAGACAGCAGTATCGGCGACACAGGCGTGCTTGGCCCGACCAACATGACTCGGGGACAGACGGTCGCATGGTGCAGAAGAGGCTCCAGCGAACCATTCATCAAGGTCTGAGCGGTAATCGCGATTGCAGCCGCCTTGCCGAATGCTTCAGGCGCATCGCTCGCTGGGATGTCGTTTCCCTTGGGTTCACGCTCGACAATTCGCGCGTTGGGAAGGCGCTTCTGCACACCGCGAAAGCCGCCAACAATCACCAATCCCTCACCGGGTGGATCGAACCGGGCAAAGCCCCATGGACCATTGGTATCTAGGCCTTTGAAACGATAGGTCTCATTGGGAATGCCAATCGCGCGGTTCCAATAGGCGTTGACGGCCGCCAGTCCGATGGAACGGCGCAGCGGATCAAGCGAGCAAAGCCAGAGGGCGAGCTCTCGCAATGGCCTTCCTGAGATCGGTGCGTCCTCGCGCACAGTACGGGCGCCTTGCGTGCCACGCTCAGGCGACCGGGCAATACCAGTCAGATCCCCGGCGCGCACCATTGTCCAGTTAAGCCCGACAAGAACGTCATCGACGATGGCGTCACTGTTGATCGAACTTGCCAGATCATAGTCCAGACCCCCTCGCCCAACGGCACGTAACAGTCTGTGGCCGTCAACCAACAATTCTGGTTCGGCCTCGAACGGCAAAGGCAAAGCATCGGGCGCGGCATCCGCTATGCCTATGGCGTGACATCCGGACTGCTTGGACACGGACCACCCGGCCTGGCGCAACAACTCAAGCGCCGAGCCCAGTGGCATTGTGTCAGTGAAACCGATGTCAGCAGAAGGTGCGCCCGTTGGAGCGTCTTGGACGTTCATGGTCAGCAGCTCACCTCGCGAAGCGGTCGTAGTTGGCGCTTCCGCCGTTGCGAGCCATCCGCAAGATTCCGTCAATCTGATCTTCGCTTGGCACCTGACCATAGAGCAACGCGTACCGCTCTTCGATCTGCGAACGAATATCGACGTTGAACTGTTCAGGATGCAACAGTGAGGCTGCCCAGGCCCAGGTCAGCGGGCTCTCTTGGTTGGGTGGATCCCAACGGTAACCGCCCAGCGGCAGCTGATAGACCCGGCGGTTACGCACCGCCGACACATCAGCAAACACAGGATTGGAGTAAACATCCTCAGGCGAAAGTTCATCCTCAAAACCGTTGAGCAGGATGACCTCAGGATCCCACGCCAAAATCTGTTCCGGGCTTACATCGTTGAACCGATTGAGTTCCGCAGCGACATTGCTGCCGCCGGCCAGATTGATTGTGAAATCGTTGTAGGTGCCGGTGCCGGCCACCCGCAGGCTTGAAAGATAGCGCAGGAAATAGAGCGTACGTGGCCGCTCATTGTCTGGAATGGCACCGGTCGCCGCCTGCATGTCCGCCAATGCTTCTGATCGCCATGCCAGGATCGCGTCAGAACGATCTTCACGGCCAAGGATTTGGCCCATCATGCCGAGCCATTGCGCGGCATCTTCCTCTGTCCCGTAGCGAAGGGTGACGACCGGCAGGCCGGCATTGACGATCGGAGCAATGATGTCGTCGCCGCGTGTCCCCCATTGCAGAACCAGTTCCGGATCCACGCTGAGGAGTTCTTCAACATTGGGCATGAATCCATCGCCGACAATGTCACTGGGAATGTCTCGCGTTTCCGGGAAGAAGTCACCCAAAATGCCATTCACAATAGCGGTCTTCGATAGCCCGTGCATGGCATCAAGCGCATGTGAGCTTCCAGCCTCCGCCACCGACATTGCCGCTGCCGGAATTGGCACGGTGGCCAACCGGTCAACCGGCGCATCAAAGGTGACCTCATTGCCGTACTGGTCGATGAGCGTGCGCTCTTCAGAAAGCGCACTTGTCGTTACGACAATCACACCGATCATGGCCGCTGCCGCCGCGAAGGGCAGCGCAAATCTGAGATCATCAGAAAGCATGAAAACTCGTCCCATAAAGTTGATTATCGTTCGCAAGTTATGAATTGCTGCGATTCAGAGTCAACTAATAGGGAATGCGTACGGGCTCGCTCGAAAGATCCGAGTACCGTTCGCTCAACTGCGCTTCATCGCACCCATTTCCCCCCGGACATCCATCGCGAAAACCCGCAACGCTGACGGTTTTCCAAAGGGACCGAACTGACAGACCCCCATCCATGTCTCACCGTCAACTTAGTTGACAAAGAGGTTTTGGATCAGCCGTGAACAAGATAGAAGCTGACATGGCTGCGCTCGTCGCGCTGCGGCGCGACTTACACCAGCACCCCGAACTCGGCTTTGAAGAAACGCGAACGTCCGATCTCGTGGCGAACCGACTGAGCGAGATAGGGTGCACGGTCTACCGTGGGCTGGCGACAACCGGCATCGTCGGAACGTTGGAAAACGGCAGCGGACCCATGATCGGGCTGCGCGCCGACATGGATGCTCTTCCCATGGACGAAGCCTCCGGGCGACCTTGGACATCTCAAAGCGCTGGGAGGTTTCACGGCTGTGGCCATGATGGGCACACCGTCAGCCTGCTCGCGACCGCCGAGCATCTCGCGCGTACACCCGCCTTTAAGGGCCCCCTCGTGTTCATCTTTCAACCGGCAGAAGCAGGTTTGGGCCGCGGCCGCGTGATGGTTGAAAAATGCTTGTTCACCCGGCTTCCATGTGAACAGGTCTACGGCTTTCACAACATGCCGCTGCTCCCCCTTGGCAAGGCAGCGCTGCAACCTGGCCCGTCCATGGCGTCCTTTGATGAGTTCAAGGTGACGTTCTCAGGCAAGGGTGGACACGCGGCCATGCCGCACCTTTCAACAGATTCCGTTTTCGCAGCGTCAGAAGCCTGTGTCTCTTTGCAGGGGCTGCCGGCACGCGAGGTCGATCCACACATCGCAGCAGTCCTGTCGGTCACGCAGATACATGGCGGGACAACACACAACGTCATCCCAGAAGACGCGTGGATCGCTGGCACGGTTCGGACGTTGGATGACAATGCACAAACCGTCTTGCAGGCGGCCCTATCACGCGTGTGCGAAGGTGTTTCGAAGACACGCGGGCTTTCCGTCGATGTGAGTTATGAGCGGAAGTTTCCCGTGCTCTTCAATGAAGCAGAAGCGACACACAAGTTGCGCTGCGCTGTCGAGCGCGCCATGGGCACGGATGCGTTGGATGATGACTTCAAGCCGCTTTTGGCCGCCGAAGACTTTGCCTTTATGCTCCAAGAACGACCGGGCGCTTATGTCCTGCTAGGACAACATGATGATGACCATCAGGCGATGGTTCACAATCCGGCCTACGACTTTAACGATCGATTGATCCCCGTCGCAGCCTCAGTCTTGGCGGCCTTGGTCGCACCTGCAACCTAGCGACCGCACTTTCCTCATCTTAGCAACGGCGCTATAGGCAAGGTGATGACCGATGCACTCACAAATGACGTGACAGACCAAGCACTTCCTTCAGATGATGCTCTTGAAGAGCTGAGGCGGACCAATCTTGGCAAGCTCCTGGATGAAGTTCATGTCGGCTTTGACAAGCTTGCTTTGCAATACCTCCACGAGGCTGGATACCCGGACCTAAGGGCAGCCCATACGCATGTCTTGCGCACAATGCGCATGGAAGGGTCAACGCTGACGGACATGGCAGAACGAGCGGGTATCTCCAAGCAGGCCATGAGCAAGCTTGTGGCTGTGTTTGAGCAATGGGGATACGTGGAATGGCGAGGCGACTATGGACGTCAGGTCTACGCAACCGACGCCGGCAAACAGCTCCTTAAGCACGGCGTTCTCGCCCTTCGAGCGGCTGAGGAAACCTTTTTTGCGGCCCTCGGTCCTCACGAACGTGAGACCCTTCGCGCCTTGCTTTTGCGCACGGTCGATGCCCAACAACATCAGCCGCTGATTGGATGGCGCCGTCGACGGGCTTGATTTTAATAAAGAAAATAGCTTTGGCTGATTTATTGTCAACATAGTTGACACGCCAATTGCGTTGATGGTTCACTTTTCCCAAAGGCAGGCGCTTGCGCCCAGTCCAACCCGAGGGAGACAGAACCATGACCAAACTTTTGTCGACAGGAGCGCTGGTCGTCGCCGGTTGCTTGGTCAGTTTCGGCGCGTTTGCGCAAAACATCACCTACGGCGCGGGCGTGCCTGAACGATCAGGCGCTAATCGATTTGGCGTGCTTCCAATGATGGAGCGCATTGAAACGGCGACCGACGGAGATGTTTCCTTCACGCCGCTGCTGGGGGGACAACTGGTCTCCATTCCTGGCGCCCTACAAAGCATTCAGGATGGCGTTGTTGGCTCAGGCTTCTTCATCACGCAGTTTCACCCGGCAGAGCTGCCGGCCGCATCCATGATGTCGCAGATCACCGGTCTAGGCACCGACCCTTATGCAACCATTGGTGCGCTCAATGAGGCCTTCTTCGTGGTCTGCGAAGAGTGCCGCGAAGACATGCGCGCCCTTGGCATTGTGCCCCTGCTTATGCAGTCGGCAACACCACTGACCATGCAGTGCACCGAGCCCGCTGAAACACTGGCCGACCTCGAAGGGCGGCGCGTATCGACCATTGGCCAGCCGGAGATGCGTTGGGCTGAACAGATCGGAATGACGCCCGTTCGCACCTCCATCTCGGATATCTTGACAGGCCTCCAGCTTGGACAAACCGACTGCACACTCGTTGGAACATCCTGGATCAGAAGCTACGGACTGGAAGACACCGTCACGAGCGTCATCGAAATGCCACAAGGCATCATCGCCGGTGCGGTGCCGATGGCCTTCAACCAGGCCACTTGGGATGGCATTGACGCCGACGACCGTCAGGCGATGGTTGATCTTATGCCACAGATGCTCTGGGATTATGTGGCCGACGCTTATGTTGCTCCCGATGTCGCCGTGAGATCGGATCTGGAAGATCGCATAGCTTTCGCGCCCGGTGACGATGCCCTGCTTGCTGCTTGGGGGGTGTTCCAATCAGGCGAGCCAGCCGCTTTGAAGGCGTTGGCCGCAGACCGCGGTATCGAAAACGGCGAAGAGCTGATCGACCAAATCGTTGAAGTCTTCCGTGTCTGGCATGAGGATCTGCTTCCGCAGTTTGATGGTGACCCGGACGCCTTTGCGCGGATCGCCGAGGAGCGCATCTTCTCTCAGTACGACTTCTAAACGACCGCACAACGAGTACCTGACATGCCCATTCTCGGCCTGGTCGGCGGACTAAGTTGGCACGCCAGCGCGCTGTACTACCAGCGCATCAATAAGGAAGCAGAACTGCGCTATGGCGCGGGGGCGACCGTCGAAACGGTACTTTTCACACTGCGCTTTGCTGATGTGTTGGCGGCCGCGCAAGCGGGCGATTGGGATGAGGTGAATGGCAGAATTCTAGCGGCCGCCAATCACTGCGTGGATGCGGGGGCGGACCTAATCATGATCACGGCCTTCACCGGCCACAGTGCCGCACAAATGGTTGAAACAGCACTCTCTGTTCCTTTGGTCCATGCCGGCGATGCTTTGGCGGACCAAGTGTCAGCTGGGCACAAGGTTGGATTACTGGGCACCCGCTTCATGCTGGACGCAGGCATCATTAAGGGACGCCTACGCGACCGGGGACTGAGTGTTCTGCAGGCAGGCCCCAAAGCGGCAAATGACCTTGACGATGTGATCCTCGGCGATCTCACACACGGCTCCATCTCGACCAAGAGCCATCAATCGCTCGATGGGGCAATCGACGATGTCATTGGCCAAGGCGCAGACAGGGTTCTGCTTGCTTGCACTGAACTCCCCTTGCTGATGGCTGACCGGCCAGCAGACCCGCGGCTGATCGTCGGGGTAGCAGCGCATGTCGAAACCGCGCTCGACCGTCTGGAAAGACTCCAATGAAAGCGCTCTACTTCGAAAAACATGGCGGCCCAGACGTAATGGTTTGGGGAGAGCTACCAACGCCAGAACCAGAACCCGGTTGGGTGTTGCTGCGTGTGCGCGCGGCGTCTCTCAACTATCTTGATGTCTTCACACGTAACGGCATGCCGGGCATTCGTGTCCCCTTCCCCATGGTGACGGGCGGCGACTGTGTGGGCGAAATCGTTGCCAGCAATGGCTCGCTTGAGCGCCTCTCAATCGGCGACCGTGCCTTGGTCAACCCCGCCCACATTGATGACCAGACCGGCCACTTTGAGATGTTGGGCGAAACCAGACCAGGGGCGCTGGCAGAGTATGTCACTGCAAGGGCCAAGCAGTTAATCCCCATTCCAGATGGCGTTAGCGATCAGGATGCCGCCGCTTTGCCAGTCGCCTATGGAACGGCTTGGCGGATGTTGGTGACTCGCGGCGCGGTGACCGCTGACGATCACGTCCTCATTCTCGGCGCAAGTGGCGGCGTCGGCACCGCCGCTCTGCTGATCGCAAAGGGCTTGGGCGCAAAGGTCACCGTCGGCGCCGGCTCCAAAGACAAGTGCGATCGGCTTATCGCGCTGGGTGCAGACGCAGCGTTTAATTACAGCACGGAAGACATCGACGCCTACGCCAAGCGGGTCACGGGTTCTCTGTTTCGCGGCGGTGGATTTGATGTCGTCGTCAACTTCACCGGCGGCGACACATGGGTACCTTCACTAAAATCGGTGAAGCGCCATGGGCGTCTGCTCACCTGCGGCGCGACAGCTGGCTATGATCCACAGACCGACATTCGCTACATCTTCATGGCCGAAATGGACATTCGTGGTTCGACCGGGTTTTCACGCGATGACATCGTCACCTGCCTTAATCAGGTCGCATCAGGTGCCTTGAAGCCGCACATCGGTGCCGTCTTACCACTCTCACGCGCTGCTGAGGGCATAAGCATGCTCGAAGAACGCACGGTGTTTGGAAAAATTGTCATCACGGCAGAGGATGCTTCCCGATGAGCTGGCCGGACTGGCCAGATCATGAAGGTCTAGTGACCGTAGAACGTGTCGAAGCGCAGCCACTCCAGCACTGGCTGCGCGGTGAAACCGTCCCGGAGGTTATTGAAATCGCCGTAAGCCGTTGCGGTGAAGCCCTCGCCCATCGATTCCTGGCGACGCCGGATGCCGAGCCGATAGACACCTCCTTTGCAACGCTTCGCACCCTAAGCGAGGCGGCATCGCTCTGTTTTGCGACACTGTCCGATCAGCCTGTTGTTGCCAGCATCTTGCCAGCCTTACCGGCGACGTTGCCACTTGCTTTTGGCGCGATGCAAGCCGGCGTCTACATGCCGATCAACCCCATGCTGGCGCCTGATGCAATCGGCCAGATGCTGTCGCGCGCGCATGCCGATGTGCTTCTGTGTCCTCATAATGCGGACATGAACCAGATCGCGCAGATCAAGCGGTCCTGCGCCGAACTGACTGTTCTGAATGTGCCTGACAACGCGCTTGATATCGCCAGGCTTTTTGCAGGCTGGGCACAAGCCGGCATAGCCTCAGATCCCAAGCCGAACGACATCGCTGCCTATGTGCATACCGGCGGAACCACGGGCGCCCCGAAAATTGCGCAGCTGTCCCATGCCAACCTAGCCTTCATGGCGTTTCTCGCTGCCTTCGGTGGAGGCATGCGGCAAGGCGACGTCATCCCGTGCGGCATGCCGCTTTTCCATGTTGGCGGCCTGGTGTTCGGCGGCTTGGCACCAATCTGCGCCGGCAGCCGAATAGTCCAGATGGGCAAAGACGGCTTTCGAGATCCGGCGATGCGGGTGGCGTTTCCGCAGGTTGCCAACCGTGAGGCAGCGACCATTCTCTTCGCCCCACCCACAATTGCCATCGACGTGTTGGGCTCAACCGAAGCGGCACCCTTCTGCGGCGTCAGACATTGGGTATCGTCCGCTGCCGCCCTGCCACAGGGCCAGCATTAGGCCTTCACCGATCTCACAGGACTTTTTGTCAAAGATGCTTGGGGAATGACGGATGCAACCTTGGTTATGTCCATCTCGCCGCCAGATGGCGAGACTATGGTTGGCTCTGTTGGCCCTC
>JBHJIX010000055.1:0-10026 GCA_050043025.1 Cohaesibacteraceae bacterium | reverse complement strand
GGCATTGACCTGCCCCATGAACCGCGAGAAGCTAGACTTTTTGCCGCCAGACATCTCGGAAGCGATGCTTTCAACAATCCTCTGCTGCTCCGCTTCACGAAGCGATTTGAAGCCGTCATCGACCTCCACGCGCTTGCCATTGATTTCGAGAACCGTAGTCATTCGACAATCCTCCACTGCACGCCGCCGGTCTCTCCGGTGGGCGTTTCCTCTCCCAATCCACGCGTCAGCATGGCGTAGAACTCATAGAGCCTCATCCACTGGCTGCGGAGACGGGCGATTTCTGCCTTGTCTTCCGGCTTGATCGATGCGTCCGATAACAGTTGGTCCGCCTCCTTAATGCGGCTGATAGAGAGCTCTGCAAACTCCCGGGATTTGTTTCGGGCACGCCCGTCACCCATGACACCGGGCTTTGGCAGCATGTCTTCGATTTTCTCACGGGTGAGATTGCTGGGTCTGCCGGGAAAGCCCGATGCGCCGATCAGCATGGCTTCCGTGTTCATATTGCTAACCTTGTCTGCCGCTGCATCCCGGATGGGTGTCAGTTGCGTCCCGAAGGCGCTGTCTGAGCCGCGTGAGGCTGCGCCGCCGATGGTTTCCCAAAGGCCAAAGGCGGTCTTGTAATCCGAGGGCTTGAGATCCACGGCGGCGTCCGGCAGGGCGGACGGATCAGGCGCATTACCACCGAAGTTCTGCTGCACCAGAGGCGCCTGTGTTTCGGCAATCCTGCCGCGATACCCAAACTCGTCCAAGGGCTCGCGACCCGCCGCCCTTTCTCGCGCGGCATAGCGCTCGTAATCGTTGCCCGGTGAAGGCTCGGGAATGACATCTGCAAAGACAAGCTCGCCGGTTTCGAGGTAACGCAAGCGCCCATTGGCGTCCTTTTTGGTCTCGCGATTTTGCCCGCTCATCCGATCAAGTTTGTCTTCGACCGTCTCAACAAGCCCCCTGACGATATCGACGCGATTGTCGAACTGCCCAACATATTGCGCCGTCATCGGATCGCTCTGCGCTAGCCGGTCGAACTCGGCGCGCCCTTCAGGCGTGTCCGGCAGGGACAGAACCTGTTTGAGCCCGGCATGGAACCGCGCCATGGCTGCCTGCTCTTGTTGCGCCCGCATCGCTGCGTCGTGCGTCTCTGCGGCCCTGCGCTCACGATTGTCTGCATAGCGCTGGCTTCGCTGCTGGCCCTGAAGCTGGATAGCCATCACAGGATTATGCTGCGCCAGCCCTGCGTAGGCCGCAGGGTCGCCCGACATAATGCCCTGCGAGTTGCCGCGCAGGTACTGGTCCATTGCGCTTTGACGTTGTTCCTGCTGCTCAATCTTGCGGGCGCGTTTGCCCTGCAAATATGCTTCTATAATGCTCATAAGACTGCCCCTGTATTGGTTGTAGGTTTCTCACTTGAAGGGTTTCGCGGCTCACATCCCAAACGCGAGCTGTTCGCTGCGATGTCCGCAAAGAACTCATCAACACCGCCGAACCAGATGATGCCCACGCTGTCCGCCCGTCCGTGTTCTGGAATGATCAAAGTGTTGTACTCTCCCTTGATGCCCTGTTGCCTGACAAGCTGGCTTAGCCGCACTTCGGCTTCTTCTGTTGTCCAGTCCAATGGTGCGCCTGCGACAAGAGTTGGTAATGCAGGCGCATTGGCCGTTTCCAGGCGCGCCAGTCGATTGCTCAGACGTCTCATGACATGGTCTCCTTGCTTGCTTCCTTGTCCAGTTTCCTGAGGCCGCTGGCACAGGCGCTCAAAGCTTCTATGCTTTCCTGAAGTTGCACATCGCTCAGATCATCGATTGTGCCAAAGGTGTGGACCGCGCGGCTTACCCGGTCGACAAACGAATTCAGTGTTTCCTTCGGCGCGCGATGGAAGAGTCCGGATGTGGTAATCGCAATGGTAACTTCATGGGGGTGCTCTTCCTTCCCGATGAAACAAGGTTCGAACGGTTCATCGTCCCGAAAGCCTTCCAGTCTGCGCAGGCGCGATTGCAACTGCCTCATTGGATGTCTCCTGCCCTGGATGCTTCATAGGCTTCGAGAGCCTCGGGGCTCATGCGGGATTTCAGCCCGCGCGCACACGCCATGAAGGCGGCAACGGCCTGATCGATTTCATCCTGGGTCATATCGCCAAGCATCTTTTGCGGATCAACATGCCGTTCCACACGATCCGTGAAAGCGCCATAGGTCTCATCATCGCGCCAACGAAAGACGCCTGCGGTGGTGATAGCCACAAGCGGAGTGCATGGCCTTTGCTCGTCACCGATGAAGTAGGGGCCGAAGAGCCGGTCTGTCGACAGCTTTTCGTTCCGGTCTTGTTTCGATTGTTTGGGTCTGCTCATGCGGAGGCCTCGCCACTCGTGCATTCAAAAAGATGCTTGAAATAGAAACCCACGGTATCGCAGCGTGTCGCCAGGTCTCGGGCGCGATTCAAAAGAACGGCATCCCGACGACCTGCGAAAATCAGCGCCGAGAGTATGGACGGAAACTCGGCGCTATTCTCCCGCTCAAGCTCCAGTACTTGCTTTGGGGATAGGTGGTCGAAGTGCTTGGCCAACTTGAGGTCTGCGACTTCTAGTCTCTGGAGTAATTCTTCATACGAAAGGTGATCAAAGTCGTTTGGCTTTCGTGTGCCCTCCAGTTTTCGAAGTCGCGATGACAATTGTCTAATCATGCGATAACCACCTCCGTAAGGTTCAGGCATTCCAAATCTAACAGCTGATCCACCGGCTCCGGAGCACACCGCTCCAGCTTCCTGAGACGTTTCTCCATGCTCATCTGCTGACCCCCTCCAGTCGTTCAATCCGCTGCTCCAAATCCGTCGTTTCCAGCGTCCGCCTGTAGCTTTCCACCAGCGCCATGACGCTCGCCCCCTCGATTGGGGTTAACTCACCATCCGACACGGCCTGCAGCACCGCCTGAGCGGCTTCAGAGGCGTCCTGCGCGGTCTTCATGGGCGGCAGGTCAAATGAGACCGGCGTATCCTTTCGAGCCGGAGCCAGACGCTCCAGACAGAGCCGCAGGGCGGTCGTGTCGCCGTCCTTGGCCATATCGACGGCCTTTTGGGTCAGCGTCTCCGCCTCGCCCTCCAGCAGCGCCTCCATGACCAATGTCGTCTTGTGACGCGCGCCTTTGGGACGACCGGGGTTGCCACTGGCAAACGTACCATCCGCATTCCGACCATCCGTATTTGCGCCGTTGTTTCGGTCATCTGTCATTTTAACTGCTCCTTTTTCTTCTCGTCCCGCCCGGGTCAAAATCTTGCTGCAGGGTGACTTGGCTCAGGCGCAGGCAGGCGGCATGGATTGATGCGCTCCCGCTTCAGCGTGCCCGCGATGCTTCGGTATACGAGCCAGCGCGTGCCTTCTTTGTCGGTGACAATGCGGGGCAGAGGACCGGGCAGCGCTTCCAGGTTTTTGCGTTTACGGCTCATCAGGTGTCTCCCACTGCTGTGTCAGGGCATTCCAATGCTTGCCGTCGGGGCCGTGCTTTTCCCAATCGGTCAGGGTGCGCCACTCCTCGAGGCTGACGACCTTGCCGGTCCACGTCAGGGGGCGACCGCCGAAGCTGAAGCCGTGGCGCATGTCGGATGTTGTGGGGGAGCGGCTTTTCTCAAAAACGTGTTTTTGACCCTGACCCCTTGCGACATTCGCGACACTGCGACATTTACCGCCCTCAGGTTGTGGCCTGCTCGCCTTAAAGTAGGTGTTTGTCGCGGATGTCGCGGGAGTCGCAGGGGGACACCCTGATTTTTGAATTTTTGCGAGTTCGGCGTAGGGATCGAACAGAACGCTCATTGCGCCACCCGATACGCAAGCTGACGGGATTGTCCGTCCACCTCTGCGCCCTGTTCCAGTTCCTGAAGCCAGCCGTGACCGGCAAGGGTGTTCATCAGTTTTCTGACCTTTGCGGTTTCCCGCATGCTGTTCGGCCCTGACCGCACGACGTCACGCGGCGTTATGGTCTGCGGTGTGCGATTGCTCTCCGCTGCGATCCTCGGCCAGCTCTCGAAGATCCATGTGCGAAGGCGCTCAGCCTCTTCAGTTTCAGCAGATATGGTTGCGGCCTCAGAAAGGCGTCTGGCTTCATCGAGATAGAAGGACGCAATCGTTATGGCATCGGCCATAGTGGCGCCGGTGATCTCTGTCGCGGCGATGTCCTGCCAAATCGTCATAACGCCGGCCAGCCGGGCAGCCTGCTCTGGCGACTTGGAAGCATAAGCCCTGACATGCTCAAGCTGACCACCGGATGCCTGTTGAGCCTCAACTTCGCTGTAATATCCAAACAAGAGATAATCCGCTTCCGGGCTTAGACGCAGCATGGGCGTATCAAGCTCTTGTGGGGCCTCAATCGAGACAGGCTTTGGCCTTTCCAAAAGTGATTTCAGGCGCTGACCCATTGCGACTTCCGCGACTCTCGCGACATTTTCCGGCCGTGCGAGCCGTGTGCCGATGGCAGAGGGTGGTTCGGTGATTAGAAACCGCGCCAGGAAGCCCTGACCATTGGCCAATGGATCGGACAGCAAGGGACGCGCAGCAACGGGCTGAACCATAAGGTGCATGGCAAGACGGCGCCCGAAGAGGGTCGTTGCCCCATCACCACTGCGCACCCGGTCGAGTGGGTCGCCACCCCAAAGGCTTGATAGGCCCGCGATGGTCTTCAGGCGATTGTCGCTGTTCATGGCATGACCGCCGAGAAAGCCGCCACCCTCATAGCTGAAGAGACCAAGGCTGGGTTGGCCGGTCATATAAAGCTTCACGAGACCTTCGAGGGTCGGCTCAGCCGTTGTCAGCTTGGGCGACAGTGGCGCAGTGGGCTCAGGCCCCAGGGCGTTCAGATCCGCAGAAGCGGCTGCTGCTTTCTCAAGCTTGGAGGACGCCGACTCTTTTACGAGGCGATCCCGCTTGGCTGTCCAGATTTTGTGCGCGAGTTTCCAGTCGCTCACATCGGTGCGATACCCCTCCATCTGATCGCGCTCATGCTCGCGAAGCCCTTGCATCAGAAGCCGGTCACAGGCGCTCTTGCGCTCGCCGGATTGAGCCACCGTCAGAGCAAAGAGTGACAAGGGCACCGCGCCGCCGAGGGATTGGACGTTGGCATGGGCTTGCGTCGCCAGAGAGGCGACAGACAGGGCCGATTGTGCGGCGATGGCAATAGGGGCCTGCGTTTGAGCGTGAACGCTTTCGACGGCCGCTTTGAGCGGCCCGAGGGCATGCGTGGGATAGCGAGAGCCCTGCGCGATGCTGCGCACCAGGGGCTGTGGGCCTTCGGGAACGAATGGCGTTTGCTTGATGACAGTCATGCCGCCACCCCGCTTTGCAGGACATCGTTCCAGTCCTGTCCATCCGGGGCTGGCATCAGGCGAACCGTCCAACCAAGACCGTGCGCACGGTTAGCGAGTTCGTTACCTGCGCTGCGGCCCGCCGGATCGCCATCATGTGCGATGATAAGTGTCCCTGTTTTTACAGGCAGTTTCAGGGTCTTGATCCCGCTGGTCGACAACGCGGCCCAAATGCTATGCGGCCCGCTGAGCAGCCCGGAGAGCAGGCTGAGACCTGTCTCGATACCTTCCGTGACAACCAGAGGCCCTACGGCGTCAGACAGCACGACCGCGCCGCCGGAGCAGGGCCCCAGCATCATCTTGGCTGAACTTGAGAGCCGGTTGCCCGCTTTGTCGAAGAACGTTCGGTGAATGGCGCCAGTGGAGACAGTTGCAACCATCGCTGAACAGAATTGCCCGGATGGCGCGTGATAGATGTCTGAGACCCACTTCAGGCTGTCCGGAAGGGGGCAGGTAATACCTCGCCCCCTCAGATATGCCTCTCCGGGCGTGCCCGTGATTGGCTGCCCGCGTTGCCAGATGGCTTGCGCGCGGACCTTGGCTTTTGCTTCCGCCTCAAGGCGCTCATGTTTGGCGCGTTTCAGGTCTTCGAAGTCAATCTCAACGCTGCCGGGCTCAACGCCAGCAGCGACGAGGATATCCCTGAAGTCGCAGCCCAGCTTTTTGCAATGCATCAACAGCCGTCCGTCGCTTTGAGCAATGGTCAGTGCGTTCTGGTGTTTGCGGCGTTCCGATTGACAAACCGGGCATGGAGCGCTGCCGTAGCTGCGCATCCACTTGCCACCCAGGTCTCTGGTGAGTTGTGCAGGGTCAATCATCTGCGCACCTCCCCGAAGACATGCTCAGCCAGCAGCTGCGCGCGTTGAGGGCTCATGCCGAACCGGCGGTGCAGTTCTGCAATCTGCAATTGGCGGGGTGTGGGGGTGCGAGGGGTCATGCTGGCACCTCCAGCATTTCAAGCGGATCGTACGGCCCGGCATTCTTCACGCAGGCAAGCTCTGTACCTTCGAGGGTCAGAATGGCCCGATCAGGATTGCAGGTGCAGATCCGTGCTGACGTGTAAATCAGGCAGTCAGGATCGTGTCGAATTTCAATGCGGTAAACCTCGCCCCGCTTGATGTGCTTGCGCCGTGCGGCAGACCAGGCGCGACGGGCGGCGTTGGTGGTTTTGTTGGTTGGTTTCATATTACTTGTTCCCTTTTTGGGTTGAGGGGACAAGCCGCTGATGCTATATTTCTTTTGCACAAGAATTGCCCCAGTTCGGCTTGTCCGGCTGGGGTTTTTCATGCGGCTCGATCAGCTTCAGCTTCTTGGATGACAGTGGTAATCCAGCTTTGACGCCAGCGCGCAAGGCCGCCGATTTTTATTGGCCTAGGAAGAGTCCCATCAGAAGCCCAGCGCCACACGGTGGATCGCCCGCATCCTAACTGATCGGCGGTTTCACGGTCTGAAAGCAATGGATCGGCGCCTGGAATTGAAGCGCTATCAGTGCCAACATTTGCTGCGAAGTTTCTATTCATGGCCCATCCTTTCTTGGATGGTCCCAATTTGGCTTAGTTGTTTCGTATTCTCACGGATCGGAAGCCTAGATTCTTTCGCGATATCTATCCATCAAATCACGACGCTTGTACCACGCGTTTATTGTGCTCTCTGCATCCCAGTCCTTTTCAAGAGCAAAGACAACGTCGGCTACAAAGCTCATAAATGGTGAGCCAGGGCTGGGTTTGGTCGGCGGATTGCCTCGGTGAACACTCCAAAATTCTCGCAGACGGTCAACTAAAAACGCTTTGGAAATAGTTTCGTTTGGAGCTTCTTTTGGTCTGAGTTGATCTAATTCCGCAACGGCGGCTTTGGCGGCCTTTATGCTGTCCCTAGAATTCCTGACTAAGTGCTCCAATAAAAGCTTGACCGGTTGCAGCGCTTCATACGCTTGCATGCCTTCATCTGTTCGGCGCGAGAAACTCACAACAAATTCATTATGTTTGTGTTCTGCCGCATCATTTTTGAATTTTAAGTTTAACGCCAAGAGTGGTACCCTGTGCAGCCTCTCATGCGCTCCTAGAGCCTTTTCGAGATATCCTTTTAGATCGTCCAAAGCCGCCAGCTGATCCCCGACCCTGACAATTGGAAACTCTTCCCACTCCAGAAGGGTTTTCGGGTGAAGGTCCATCACAATCTGCTGCGTTATCTCGAGACCCGGGAAATGATCGCGCGCCACTGCAATAACTGCATTGGACTCTTCAAGATGACTCACCGCACCATCCTCACGACTTCACCGCTTCCGCCGGTCACATGATCCGCCCAACGCTGCATTAGCACCTTGCGTTGCTGCAAATAGTCAGTTCGGCGATACGCGCGCTGCACCTTGCTGCCGGTGACATGTGCGATTGCGGTCTCAGCAATTTGTTCCGGGGTGTCGGTCGCCTCTGCACACCAGGTTCGAAAGCTGGATCGGAAACCATGAGGACGCGCCTCCAAACCTTCGCGCTCCATATACCTGGACATTGTCGCGTCGCTGATCACGCCGCGCCGCCGATTGGGAAACAAGAAGCCATTGCGATCAAACTGGGATGCTTGCTCGATCACGCTCATCGCTTCGGCCGATAGCGGAACTCTGAATTCCACCTCCTGACCTTTTCGTGCCTTCATGTTTCCGGCGGGTACCGTCCATACCTCACCGTCTATTTCATCAAGACGACAAAATCGGATTGGCTTTGAACGCAGGCCGGTAAGAATGAGCAAACGAAGGGCCATCTGCGTGATCGTTCCGTCGTTCAGGCTGGCATAGAAACCAGGCACCTCCTGCCATGACATTGAGGGAATGTTTTTGACCACATGCCTCGACTTTCCTAGCAGTGCCTTTGCTTTCGAAGTTGCCTGAATATCCACATCTAGGCCCATAGCAGCGGCGTACTGCATAACTATGCTCAAGCGCTGTAGGGCCTTATCTGCGGTTCCCGCTTTGGTGTGCCAGATTGGGGCCAGTGTGTTTCGAATATCTCTTTGGTCGATATCTTCGACCGGTAGCCCGCCCAACTTGGGCAAAACGTGGTTTTCTAATGCCGAGAACCAACGACCGGCGCGCCCATCGTCTCTTAGTTCGGCCTTGCGCGCCTCAAATGCTTCTTCGGCAATGGTTGCCAACGTATTGTTGGCTTTCATGGCTTCGCGTTTCTGACGCTCTCGCTCCTTTATCGGATCTTTTCCATTCCGAACGACCGCGCGCCATTTCTCGGCAGACTGCCGAGCCTCTTTGAGACCAACATCTGATAAAGATCCAAGACCCATTTCGCGGCGTCTTCCGTGAACGGTTACACGCAGAAACCACTGGGCACCGCCATCTTGTCGCTTATGCAGCCATAGACCGGCTCCGTCCGAGTGCTTGCCGGGCGGCGCATTCTTGACCTGTGTTGCGTTGAGCTTGTGAAGCGCTGGCATCTGTCCACCCCTCAGTCCACCTCAACATATAGTATGATTTGAGACGATTTGAAACGGCGTGATATGCAAAGAGCTATATTTTTTTGGAAATCTGTAAATTCTGCGACAACGTGAGACTACATGATATTGATATTCAATGCGCCCCCACGCCACCAACAGACTTCTGAGCTTCCTGCGCATTCCGAGTTAAGACCAGCATGGCTTTGTCGAAGCGTCTGAATAGACGCAAGCGCGTCTGACGCCCTCTAGGACGTCAACTTATCCCGAGTGACCCGTCGCGCCACGATGCGGCATGCGTAGTAAAAGACAGGGGTGAAAATCAGACCAAAAATGGTGACGCCCAGCATGCCGAAGAAGACCGCAGTTCCAAGCGCTTGACGCATTTCCGATCCTGCTCCGGTCGCCGTGATCAGGGGGACGACGCCGAGAATGAACGCGAACGACGTCATTAGGATGGGCCGCATACGCAGGCGGGCGGCTTCGATCGTGGCATCAAAGGCGGAGGCGCCGCGGTCTTCGAGTTGCTTGGCGAATTCAACGATCAGGATCGCGTTTTTTGACGCTAACCCGACCAGCACGACCAATCCGATCTGGTTCAGGATGTTGTTGTCCATGCCGCGCCACAACACCCCCGAAATCGCCGTGAGCAGGCACATCGGTACAATCAGGATGACGGCAATCGGTAGCACGAGGCTTTCATACTGTGCCGCCAGAATGAGAAAGACCAGAACGACAGCGAGTGTGAAGATGATAACCAGACTGTCTTCGGCGAGTTTCTCCTGCAAGGCCAATTCCGTCCACTCAAAGCTGAAGCCGGGCGGCAGGTCTGCCGCGAGCGCTTCGACTTTCGCCAGAGCTTCGCCCGTGGACACGCCCGGGATGGCTGCGCCTTGCACGGCTGCCGCAGGGAAGAGATTGTATCTGACCACGCGGTAAGGACCGGTTGTATCTTCGAACGTGGCCACCGACCCGATCGGCATCATGCCTCCGGAGACCGTGCGCGTTCTGAGGTTTTCCACATCTCTTTGTGCATCTCGGTGGACGCCGTCAGCCTGTGCTGTCACGCGAAAGGTGCGTCCCAGAAAATTGAAGTCGTTCACGAACGCAGAGCCCAGATAGATTTCAAGGGTCTCGAAAATCTGGTCGGGCGTGACGCCCAGTTGCTCGGCCTTGACACGGTCGATATCTGCAACCACGCGGGGAGTGGATGTGTTGAAGAGTGAAAATACACTTGCCAGGCCTTCTGT
>JBHJIX010000054.1:0-70303 GCA_050043025.1 Cohaesibacteraceae bacterium | reverse complement strand
GCGACACCCCAAAGCCAAGTGCGAACGGCCTTGTAGCAGTCCGTCGCGCTGGCGTTCTCAATGCTCAGGCTTGAGGCCGCTGTGCTGTTGTGATCAATGGTGACGGACATTCGGTTCCCTGCATCCAAACGAATGTGTTGGTTATTGCGCGGCGGCCACCGCCTTTCCAGTCCCTTGCTTTGCGGCTGCGTGACGCACGGAAGGGCTGGCCGGATCCCTTGCCGAACCGGTAAGGCTGGCTATCTGAGTGCAAACCACGCCAAACGAGACGAGAGCAATTCCATGGCGCTACCCATGCGCATCCGCAAACTGATCGGCACTTTTGTGCTGCTGGCGTTTATTGTCGTCTACGCCTTTTCCATCCTGCTGATCGGCGTCGCAGTGCTTGAGAACGCCAATGGATGGCAGAAGGTGATCTACTACGCTGTCACTGGCTGCCTATGGGCATTCCCGGCGATGGTAATCTTGAAATGGATGCTGCAGCCAGACGCGCCGGCTCAGTAGGCTGGCTGCATTACGCAACCTTCTTGAAACCGTTGGCGAGCAGAAACGGTGCACCGGACGCAAAAAGCTCAATGTAGCGCGTATCCTGATAGGCCCCGTTGAGCGACACCCGCGGCAGGCCGAAAAGATGGTCGGCATGGTCGCGATAAAGCATGCCCTTGCGCGTCGTAACGGCGCTCTTAAAACCTGCTTTTTCGGCTAACCCGAAATCACGCTCAGCTGCTGAACCTGGATCGCCATAAGGGAAAGCGAAATGGTCAGGCCGCTTGCCCAGGTTGGCTTCCAGCCAGTTGGCGCCTTCGACCATCTCCGCCATCGCATCCTCCGGTGAGAGCTTGGCGATGGCGCGGTGGGTGACCGTATGCGCGCCAATCGTGATCAATGGATGATCGGCAAGATCGATCAGCTCTGGCGTCGAGAGAATGAGCGCCTTGCAGGTGGCTTCCAGGTCATATCCATGGTCCTCGGCCATCTGCCTGACGGTCGCGCGCTGTGTATCCTGATCGATGGCACGCAGGGCCCAGTAAACATCAAGATAGAAGGCCAGCTTGTCCTCGGCTGTTTCCAAAGAGACGCTGCCTTTGTCCCGATCAAGAGGCTGAACCATCTGTTTTGCGGCCCGGATCATCTCTTCCAGGGCAACCCACCAAAGCTCGCCTTTGCCCTGCGGGTAGTCCGACGGCATGTAAACGGTTGCCGGTGCTTGGTGGGCTTCCAAAACAGGCAAGGCGTGATCGCGATTGTCGATATACCCATCGTCAAATGTGAGCGCAGCGAACCTCCCGCGTTCATGGATAGGGTTGGAAAGCGCCTCAACAACCTCGTCCATCGAGATGAGCGCGAGGCCGTCAGCCTTCAATGCTTCAAGCGCCGTGTCCAGAAATTCCGGGGTGATCTCCAGAAGCGCATTGGGTGCAAAGTCTGTAAAGGCGCCGAGCGACGCATCCAGTTCCGCAGCCGGTCGAACCCGGTGGAGGGTCAGAATCATGCCCATGCCTTCTGACATGGGACGCAGCCACCGATGCATGCCCATTGCATGCAAGGCGCGCAATCCGTTCTGCATGATTTTGGTGCGTGTTGAAGACATGGAACGGCCCCTGGCTTGCGGCGATTGCCTTTGCTTACACCGCAAGCCTTGGGATGCTCTTAACGCGTGGGGAAATCAGGCTGCCAGCGCGGCTCCGCCGGACACCTGCACCATCACGACCCGGTCTTTCGACACGACCGGCTCAAGAGCTGCCACCATCGCCAAGTCCGCATGCCCCGACCCGAGGATTGCCACCGCGTCTGTGATCCGGGCGCAATCAACCAGCAGCGTTCCGTCCCGACCGGTGTTGATCAGCACCAGGTCATAGGCTTCTGAAAGCGCGCTGAAGATGAGGTCGGCGGCATCATCGGCCACCATATGAGCCTCCGCTTTCCGGAAGCCCGCAGGTACAATGTGCAGCGGGCTTTCCGGATCACGGTGAAGAGCCTCATCAAAGCCAGCAGCGCCGGTGACAAGCTCATAGAAGCCTGGGCCGTCTGGCACAGGAATGAAACCAGCCAAGTCGCCAATGCAATCGATGTAGGTCGTGGCCCGCCCACTCTTAGCAGCCGCGCGCGCCAAGAGGAGACCATCCATGCCGGCCTGATTGTTGCCTGGAATAGCGGCAAGCGTTGTGCGCGTGCCCTTGCCGCCGCGGGAGAGCCTTTGCAATTCGGCAAAAAGAGACGCGCTGCTTGTCGGATCGGAAAGTCGGTAGGCGCGCGGCAAACTGGGCGGTGCCTGCATAGGTATCGGTGCAGCCGACACAAAGGTTGGATGCCCGGGCCCATAGTGACCGTTGCCTGTGTACCCAATCGGATGCCTGCCGAGCTCATCCCAGCGTGGAGCGGGGACCGTGCCGGACAGGATCGCGTGGCTGACAACAACCAGGATCGACATAACCAAACTGCCGACAAAGGCAATCATGATCATCGGTAAAGTCTGCGGGAACACCTGCTCGCGCTCGATCTGTGCGGTCTGGATAATCCGCGCAGTGGTTGGCAGCATGTCTGCATCATCACGGGTCGCCGCCTCACGGAATCGTACCAGGTAGCTTGCCAGAAGATCGCGTTGGGCTGCAGCCTCACGCTCCAATGCCTGCAGTTCCACCTCCGCATCGGCGAGGCGCGAAGCTTCGGCGCGCAGTCCACCCAGCTGATCTTCCAGACCCACAGCGCGGGCGGCGGCCACTTGTGCTTCATTATCGAAGCGCTGGGCGATACGCCGCGCTTCTGTACGTGTTTGCTGGCTGAGATCGGACAGTTGGGCGTTGAGTTCTTGAATTCGGGGATGCCCTGGCAGAAGAGAGGCTGAAAGTTCGGCAATCCGACCGCGCAAGGTTGCCTGCTCTTCCTGCAAGCGCTGCGTCAGCGGCGTCGCGAAACTGTCCGGCAGCTCCAACCGACCGCCCTGGCTGGAGATCAGCGCGCGGATTTCATCGGCGCGCGACTGAGCTTCGGATTGCTCTGCACGCACACGAGTCACTTCGGTGTTGAGCTCCGACAGGCGCTGGGCCGACAGCGTGGTCTGGTTAGCGCCGAGGAACAGGCCGGACCCGGCACGGAATCGGGCTACCGATGCCTCAGCAGCGGCCACCTGCTCACGCAGTTGGGCGATTTCCGTTTCCAAGAATGAGGTTGCCGATAGGGTGTTGGTTGCTTGCGCGACCTGCTGGCTTTCCAAATAGCGGTCGACCAGTGCGTTAGCGATGGCGGCCGACAGCTCCGCATCACGGCTTTCATACCCAACGACGATCACCCGCGACTCCGGGATCGCGTAGACAGCAAGGCCGCGGTAAAAATTGCTCAAGACGCGCTCTTCGATCGACAACCGCAGCGGGTCTTCGGACAGTCCAAAGAAGATGAACACCGATTTGACCAGCGATGGGCCTTTGCGAGCCGGATCAAAAAGCGGGTTCTCGGTCAGGTTGAGCTCTTCGATCACATCAAGAACGATATCCTGCGAGCGAACGACCTGAACTTCACTGGCAATTGCACGTTCATCGACGACCTCGATGTTCTGCCCGGTTTCCGCCTGCGGTCGCGTGAAGGCCGTTTCCTGCGGCTCGACAATTATCTGTGCCTCGGAACGAAACTTGGGGCTGGTGGTTTGAGTATAGAGATAGACCAACCCCGTCATCGCGATGACGAAGATCGCGATCAACAACTTGGCGGCCCAGATCCGCTCAAGCACATAGCCGAGAGTGATCTCCCGAGCGACGGAACCGTTTGAGGTCAATGAGGACGCCAACGCTTTTACTCCAACAATCGCCGGCCAAGGCATTGCGGCGATCAACTCGACGCCGGCCCCTCGCCGCTTACGCGTGAGACGCTGCCCACTCAGTCAGCGCCCGATGGGTAGAGTGTGACCATGTATGGTAAGGAACCGGTTAATCTGCTCGGCCAAGCATTCATCCGCCAATTGCAGGTCATCCAGACCGTACAAGAACGCCGCAGCGTAATGTGGTGAACACGGTGTAAAGCATCGACAGCTAACAACGGTTGATTAACCTTGTTCGCTCACCTTGAGGCTGTGTGCACGACTCGTGCGCCGTGGGTGCCTGTTGGCATCATCCTTCAGTGGTGGATCCTATCGTGTCTCGTAAAATCGCCCGACTGTTTGGTCTCTTCTTCAGTGCTGGACTTGTGGCTGGCTGTGCAACAGCGCTGCCGCAGCCTGCTGAGTATAACCCGCTTCTGACGGAGCCCTATGCGCTCGACTCCGGAGATGGATTACGGATCACGGTTTTCGACCAGCCCAACCTCTCTGAGATTTACACTGTCGATGTCGAGGGTATGATCTCCATGCCGCTTATCGGCGATATGGTGGCGCGCGGCCTAACCACTGACGAGCTCGATATCCTCATCACCGAGGCCTATCGGGACGGCTTCCTGCGCAACCCTGATGTCAGCGTCGAGATCGCGACCTATCGGCCTTTCTTTGTTTTGGGCGAGGTCGGACAGGCCGGCCAGTATCCCTACGTCGCGGGCATGACAGTGCGCAGTGCCATCGCCATTGCCGGCGGTTTCTCGCCGCGCGCCGTTCAGCGCAATGTGGATGTCAGCCGCACGATCAACGGCGAAGTGGTGGTTGGCCGCCTGGCGCTCAATGAACCGATCCGGCCGGGCGACACGCTTACCATCCGGGAACGCTGGTTCTAATGCCTGACCCTGCCGACATGCCGGTTCGGGTGCTCATCATCACCCGGACGCCGGTTGGCGGTCAGTGGCGGCATATCCTTGATCTCACCGACGGCCTTTTGGAGCGCGGATTCGAACTTGGGATCGTGGTGGATAAGCTACGTGCGAGCAGCTACGTCCATGAGACTTTGGATCGGTTTGCACCTCGTCTTGCCCTTGGGGTCCATGCGCTCGACATGCCGCGTTTGCCGGGTTGGAGCGATATCACAATTGCCCGGCAATGCCGCTCCATCGCCAAAGAGCTGATGGCAGACATTGTGCATGGGCACAGTGCTAAAGGCGGCCTGTACGCCCGGCTTGCAAGCGCGGGACGGCCACAGAAGTCCTTCTACACCCCGCATGGGGGATCGCTTCATTATGATTGGTCGACCCTTGGCGGGAAGGTTTTCCTTTCCGCCGAACGGGCGCTGATGCGCTTGGGTGACGCCTATCTTTTCGAGAGCGCTTACAGCAGAGATGGCTTCCGCACCAAAATTGGCGATCCTCAAGGGCGCGCCCGAGTGGTGTACAACGGCCTGCGCGACACGGAGTTCGCTGATGGACCGGTGTGGTTGGACGAACCGGACTATGATTTCGCCTTTGTCGGCGAAATGCGCACCATCAAAGGCGTGGATCTGGTGCTGGAAGCGCTGGAAGGGCTTGAGCGCCCCGATGGACGCAAACCCAAGGTCTTGATGTTTGGCGACGGCCCTCTTTTGGAAACTTATAAGGACATGGCGGAGGAATTGGGGCTGGCAGAGCAGGTTCACTTTGCTGGCCGTCAGCCGGTCCGGCAGGCCTTTGCAGCAACAAACACGTTGCTTGTGCCTTCGCGAGCGGAATCCCTACCCTACATCGTCATGGAGTCTATCGCCGCTGGAAAGCAGGTTATTGCCACCGATGTCGGCGGTATCGGCGAAATCTTTGGCCCGACGCGCGATGCGCTTGTACCATCGGAAGATGTGACCGCTCTTCGCGATGCCATGGCGGCCTCATTTGAACGCCCTGCGGGTGCCGCCCAGCAGAAAATCGAAGACCGCTTCGCTTTTGTGCGCCAGACCTTCCATGTCGACACCATGGTGGATCAGGTGGCATCCGCCTATCGCGAAATCCTGGGACGCGCCTAACGGCTTGCCGGTCTCTTTAGACAGCCCAATTAGGACGTTACGGCAAGGGCTTGTTCACCAATCCGCTTAATCGACCGCCAAGGCGGTTTTGTTATGCCTTCTACCGACAAGGTAGATGAGGATAGATCCGTGTTGAGCGATGTAGGCGAACCGTTCCGCCAAGGCGTCAAGGCCGCCAGCCTCGATGTTTCGGATGCATCAGTACCGCCGTCCACCGAGAGCCGCCCGCTTTCCGAGCGCGCCTTGGAAGTGGCGAACAGGCTGACAGACAAGGCGATCTCGCCGGTGATCGTGGCCGGCATGGTTCGAATGGGCGATTGGCTAGTTGCAAGCACGGTCGGTGCTAGCGTGTATGCCATGTATCTTGGCAGTGAGCTCGGCTGGTCGGGCTTCTACTTCGCCATCATCGCGGCCGTTTCAACCGCTGCCATATTGGTTTTCCAGCTTTTGGGTCTCTACACACCCTTTGGGCTGCGCTCAATTGGCCATCAAGGCGCCAGGCTCATCGCCGGCTGGACAGCCCGGTTTGGCGTGATGCTGACCATCGGCTTTTTCACCAACGCCGGCGATCATGTGAGCCGCCTTTGGGTCGGGCTTTGGTTCGTGTTTGGGATGATTGCGCTCACGCTGTTTCGCGGCACGGTCGTCGCAATCGTCAACCAGTGGACAGCCGCGGGCCGGCTGACACGCAACGCGGCGATCATTGGTGGCGGTCCGGACGCTGAGAAACAGATTGCGACGCTCCGTGATTCCTCCTCCAGCGATCTTAACCTGATTGGATTTTTTGACGATCGCGGCGGTGAGCGCAGCTCAGACAATTGCGCAGGCCTGCCAAAGCTCGGGACTGTCGATGATGTTCTGTCCTTTGCCCGGATTGCCAAACTGGACATGTTGATCGTTACCTTGCCGATCAGCGCCGAAAAGCGTGTTTTGGAGATGGCGCGCAAGCTTTGGGTGCTGCCCATCGATGTGCGCCTGGCCGCGCACACAGCCAAACTTCGTTTTCGTCCACGCGCCTACTCTTACATAGGGTCGGTACCATTTTTGGCCGTTTTCGACCGGCCCCTGACGGATTGGGACAACGTAGCCAAATCACTGCTTGATCGGATCGTCGGCCTGGCAGCCTTGATTGAACTCTCTCCGGTCATGCTAGCAGCGGCAAATGCTGTGAAGCTTGATAGCAAGGGGCCAGTCCTCATCAAGCAACAGCGGTTTGGCTTCAACAACGAGCCGATCGGCGTGTACAAGTTTCGCTCGATGTACACTGACATGTGCGATACCAAGGCCACCAAACTGGTGACCAAAGGCGCCCCACGTGTGACTCGCGTCGGGCGCTTTATCCGAGCCACCAGCATTGCCGAGCTGCCGCAGTTGTTCAACGTGGTGTTCAAAGGCAACCTCTCGCTTGTCGGTCCTCGCCCACACGCCATGGCCGCCAAAGCCGCCGGAGGTCTCTATCACGACGTCGTCGCTGGCTACTTTGCTCGCCAAAAGGTGCAGCCCGGTATCCCCGGTTGGGCGCAAGTGAACGGCTGGCGCGGTGAGACAGACACGCATGAGAAAATCGAGCGCCGTGTCGACCACGATCTCTACTATAATGAAAACTGGTCGCTTTAGTTCGACCTACAAATTCTCGCCATGACGCCGCTGGCGCTCATCACCAACAAAGAGAATGCCTATTGATGACGAGCGACATGGCAGCTGCCTTCTGTTCGCCGGTTTGTGATCGGATGAAAACCGATGACTGAAATGGCCGCCACTTCCTGGGATGCGTCGCGCACGTTCTGGCGCGTGAGTTCGATGCTGTTCTTCCTTGGTGTCATCGCCATGAATTACACATGGATGCGTCCTTCACCCGTGGACCTCATTTTTCTGAGCGCACTGGGCGTCTGTGTCCTGGTCGATCAGCCGATCCGGACCAGCTTCGTCGCTTTCCTAACCATTATCACCCTTTGGATTCTGGCCTATCTGAATGCGTCGCTTCCCTATGCAGGAGACAACGACGTGCAGCATGAACTGCTGGCTAAGACCTTTGTTGCTTTGCTGGCCATTCTGGCGGCCTACATAGCCTCAGCCTGGCAAAGGCGGGACTTTGATACCTTCCTCAAAATCTACCTGCTCTCAACGACCATCGCCGGCACGATCGGAATTGTCGCGTTTGCTATCGGCCACCCCAGCCTAACCTGGGACGGGCGAGCCATGGCCTTCATCGATGATCCGAACATGTTCGCCTCCTTCCTCATCCCCGGAGCATTGGCGGCCGTCTATCTGGTTAAGCATCGCAAGATCCCCTGGATCATTGGGATGGGATGCACCGCCATCCTTGTAGCTGCGGTTACCGTGGCCTTCTCGCGCGTGGCATCGGCTGCGTTGTTGATCGTGCTGGTGGGCTATCTGACCTTCCTGAACCGTCGTCAGCTGGCGACCTTCCTCCCCAAGATAGTTGTTTTGGGCCTTGATGCTGTTCTCGGTCTGACAGTAGCGCTTGCGCTTTCAGAGGATTTCGCAACCAAGTTTTTTGAGCGCCTTACACTCACCCAAGCCTACGATACGGGCCGTGAAGGTCGGCTGGGTCGTTATCTCTTGGTGCTGCCGATGATCCTGCAAGACCCGGTGGGCGTGGGTGTGCTGCAGTTGGAGCGGATCTTTCCCGAGCCGATCCACAACATCTTTCTGAGCGCGTTCGTGAACTATGGATGGGTTGGCGGTTTTTCCTGGCTCGCCTTGTTCTTTGGCTCTCTTGTATCGGCCTGGCGTGGCTATGTGCGCACCCGGTCAGATGTTCCCATCATGCTGCTGTTTAGCGTGCTTGGCATCGTTATGTGCGCCAGCCTGCACGAGGCAGAGCATTGGCGTCACCTGTGGCTGTTCCTGGGCATGGCTTGGGGTTTCTCCGCAAGCAGCTTTGGCGCTTGCACTTCGTCTGCCCCACAGGCTATGACCCTCGCCAGTCGGAGCGTAGCGCAGCCCGGTAGCGCGTTCGTCTGGGGGACGAGAGGTCGTGGGTTCGAATCCCGCCGCTCCGACCACTGACCCAGCAGAAAAAGACCTAGTCCAGCACAGCCACATCTTCGATGTGGAACCGATCGGCGTCGGACGCCGACGGATCGACGGGCACGTCGTGGCGTGGCTCATTTTCATTGGCCTGCTTAAGCGCCGACTGACCCGCAAGATCGGGACGGCCATCGGCACCCATCATGATGGGGTGATGCGGCCCAAGATAGCTGCTTGTACGAATGTAGCGACGCGGGAACAGGATTGTCTGGCGGATCTGAGCATACAGCGTTGATGGCGCGACGGGTTTGACGACATAGCCATCCACCCCAAACCGCAACGCCCGCTCAATCCTGCGTTTCTCGCTATGCCCGGACATCATGATCACCGTCTGATAGGCCAGCGGATTGCCAGGTCGGCGCAACTCACGCATGACCGACTCACCGGACCTGTCTGGAAACTCCCAGTCGAGAATGCAGATGTCATACAGGCGCGACTCAACGAGGCCGTAGGCCGCCTCGCCCGTTGCCGCTTCTACAACCGTTCGCACACCAAACCCTTTTAGGGCCGAGAGAACCAAACGACGCATAAACTGGCTGTCATCGGCGACGATGAAGCTCAGCTTCGATATATCCAAAAACGACGATGGCACCCCTCAGCCCCACCTCTAGGCATACTCAAGATAGCCGTATGCAAAACTACAACTTACGTTAGGGTAAGTGATCCATATGTGATCTAGTTTTGACGCTGCGGCTAGGGGTTTTGGTAGTTTTAGGCCAACTATTGCTGTGAATTGCCTTTCAGGCCGCCACGCACCTGGTCCAAGTGAGCTTTGCAGGCCTCCAAGGTCTGGAGCGCGTCGGTCAAAACCCGACGCTGGTCGTCGCTCAGCGCGGGAACAATGGGAGTTGGTTGTGCCGATTGACCCGGAGCGAGCGCAACAACCTCGGGGCCAAGGGGAGCCACTGTGACCGGTGGCGCAGATGGCTCAATAGGCGCGGTCGAAGGCGTCGGCACCGCCGGCTGGGACCATGCAGCCGGCGGAGGCGCGTGCTGCATTGAGGGTTCAAGAGAAAGCTCCGGCTCTTGTGGCTCAGGCACAAACCTCAGCCCAGAGCCACTTGGTGCAATGGGCTGAGCTGGCGAGGGCGCCGCGGCTGGATGATCGACCGGTATAGCCCCATTGGTTGCAACGGGAGCGGAATGAGAGGGTTCAGCAGGTCCCTGCTGCATAGGGGCAGCTTCCGGCACCGAGTGCTGTGGTTGCTGCCGGCTGAGCGCTGCACGTACCGGATCGGCTCGCGCAGGTGCGGGCAACGTCGGGTGACCAACTGGATTGGCTGCCGTGTGCCCAATGCCTGCCGGGGGGGCACTTGGGATCTGGCCGTTGGGGGTCACAGCTGCGGCCTCAGGCGGTCGCACCTCTTGCACGGCGACCGGTTCTGCCAGGCCAGCAACATGCCCTATGCCGCGCTCGCGCAAGATGCGCTGAACGCCTTTGATCGTGTAACCCTCATCGTAAAGGAGGTGGCGGATGCCGCGCAGCAAAGCGATATCGCCCGGACGATAATAACGCCTTCCCCCTGACCGTTTCATCGGCTTGATCTGACTGAAACGGGTTTCCCAAAACCTTAGAACATGCTGGGGCAGATCGAGAGCATCGGCAGCTTCGCTTATGGTGCGAAACGCTTCAGGGCTTTTGGCCGTCCCACGCGCCAAGATTGCACTCCCCTTCGACAGCCACCACGCGAGCAGCCGCACATTTTTCTATGCAATTTCAATGCTCTGTAAGTACAGCCAAAACGAATCGTTTAGGCTCGGCCAGCTCTGGGCGGGCGTCAGCATGATGCAACACATCACGCCGCGTCAATGGATCAAGCGCCTGTTTTGCGTTTTCTTTGGCAGGCGTGACAATCACGCAATGGCTGAAACAGAAAATAGACGACTAGTCGTCATTCTGAACGCCGTTCACCCGCTGTTTGAGAATGTTCGAGGGTTTGAACACCATCACCCGCCGCGGCGTGATAGGCACCTCTTCACCCGTCTTGGGGTTGCGACCAATCCGTTCATCCTTGTGGCGCACAACAAAGGTGCCAAAAGATGATAGTTTGACGTTTTCACCAGCCACAGCTGCCGCAGCGATTTCTTCAATCACAGCCTCAACCAGGTCAGCCGCTTCTGTGCGCGACAATCCTACCTGCTGGTAGACTGCCTCACATAAGTCGGCTCGGGTGACAGTTCCTCCAGCCATGCCCCCTCATCGTCGCTTGGTTTGCCCCGCCTGTAGGGCAAGACTTGTAAGGGAGAAGGCCGGACCGGGGCAATTCCGTTAACATGAATTGTCTTGAAAAATCAGCATGAACGGGCGAATCAATACGCTTTAGACGGCTAACTAGAGCTGTAATAGGGTCGCACCCCATGTGAAGCCGCCGCCCATGGCTTCCAGAAGCACCACATCGCCCTTTTTTATCCGTCCGTCCGAAACCGCTTCGGAAAAGGCAAGAGGGATCGAGGCCGCTGACGTGTTGCCATGATGGTCAACGGTGATGACGACCTTGGCTGGATCGATTTTCAGCTTTTGGGCGGAGGCATCAATGATGCGTTTGTTGGCTTGATGGGGCACAAACCAGTCAATCGTTTCGCCGTTGAAGCCTGACCGGTCGAAAACATCGACGATGACATCGGTGATCATCCCGACAGCATGTTTGAACACTTCCTTGCCCTGCATGCGCAGATGCCCGGCGAACTGATTGGTGGATGGGCCGCCATCGACGTAAAGCTTTTCGCGGTGGCGACCATCGGAGCGAAGCGAAGAGGTAATGATGCCCGGCTGCCGAGCCTCCAGCGGACCAGGCACACTATCGCGCACCAGAGCACCGGCTCCGTCGGCGAAAAGCACGCAGGTTGTGCGATCCTCCCAATCGATGATGCGCGAGAAGGTTTCTGCGCCGATCACAAGAGCGCGCTTCGCCATGCCGGATTTCAACTGGCTATCTGCGGTCGCAAGCGCATAGACAAAGCCTGAGCAAACCGCCTGCATGTCGAAGGCATAGCCATGCGTGATGCCGAGATTGTGCTGCACCTGTGTCGCGGTCGCCGGGAATGTGTAGTCGGGCGTGGCAGTTGCCAAGACGATCAGATCAATTGACTGAGCGTCGACACCGGCATCGGCCAGCGCTGCCTCTGCGGCTTTTGTCGCCAGGTCGCTGGTGCGCTCGTTCTCGGCCGCAATATGGCGCGAGCGGATACCGGTTCGCTGGACGATCCATTCGTCAGAGGTGTCGACCATCTTGGCCAGATCTTCATTGGTCAGCACCTTCTCGGGAAGATAGCTCCCAACGCCCAAAACACGGGTGTGAACAGTGCTTTGAAGTGATGTCGGTTCGGCGAGTTTCAAATCTTGGGCAACGGGCATGGTCAGGAGGCCTTGGAAGCTTGGGGCGCGGAGGTGGCGGCAGCCGGCTCGGACCCAGCGCTTTCTGCTGGCGCCGCCTCGCCTTCCAGCGCATGAGCCTGTGCGACTTGCGCCGCAATTTTTTTATTCAGTTCATTGTGGACCATGTTGCGTGCCAAATCGACCGCTGCCGCAAAACCCAGTGCATCGGCGCCACCATGGCTTTTGACGACCGTGCCATTGAGCCCCAAGAACACGCCGCCATTGACGCGGCGCGGGTCCATTTTCAGTCGCAAGGCATCAAATCCTGGCTTAGCGAGCAGAGCACCGAGCTTGGTCTGAAGGCTGGAACGCATGGCGTCACGCAGATAGGTGCCCAACTGTCGAGCAGTGCCCTCGGCGGGCTTTAGCGCGATGTTGCCGGAAAAACCTTCCGTTACAACGACATCGACGCGCCCTGCCCCAATGCCATCGCCCTCAACAAAACCGACATAGGAAAGCCCATCATAATCGGCGTCGCGCAGATGCTGGCCAGCCTCTTTGATGGGCTCCAAGCCTTTGATCTCTTCCTCGCCGACATTGAGAAGGCCCACCGTTGGGCGATCGAGACCGAAGAGCGCCCTGGCCATGGCCGAGCCGAGCAAGGCAAAGTCAACAAGCATCTTGGCGTCCGCACCAACCGTCGCGCCGACGTCGAGCACAATGGATTCGCCGCGAACCGTCGGCCAGATGGCTGCTATGCCCGGCCGCTCGATGCCTGGCATCATCTTTAAGCAGAACCGCGACATAGCCATAAGCGCGCCGGTGGTGCCCGCAGATACGGCGATATCGGCTTCGCCGTCCTTTACTGCCTCGATAGCCTTCCACATGGATGAATGTCGCCTGCCCTGCCGGAGCGCCTGGGAAGGCTTGGCATCCATGCTGCCAGCCACATCGGTGTGGATGATGGTCGCGCAGTCTTGCAGGCGTTTCTCATTGTTCAGAACAGGCCCAATAACCGCCTCGTCACCGACCAAGATGAAGCCAAGTTCGGGGTTACGCATCTTGGAAATGGACAGTCCGGGAAGGATGGCCTGCGGACCAATGTCGCCGCCCATCGCGGCGACAGAGATGGGCACCTTGGCCTTTGAGGTCATCATGGAATTTTGGGTCAATCCTGCTTGCTGCGGAGCCTGGAGAAATGGCGCCGTGGCCGCTCCCCAGTGAAACCGAGCTTTGCTCTATAGGCAATCGGGCTGGCGATAAAGGGTATGTCGCCGATGCTCGATTTCAGACCGAGGCTGCAAAGGGCTTTTGCAAGGCTGGGCCAGATAGGCAGCTTTGCCCGTTTCGTCCTAGGGTTTAGGTGCTTTCAGTTGCTCCAAAACGGCAAAGGGTGACGGTCTTTTGCCGTCCTCGGCCGTGTCTATCTCTTCGTCACCAATAGGTTCCGTCGATGCCAAGGACGGATGGCGCGGATAGGGGTCAAGCGCCAAGGCAAAGTGCTGAAAGGCCAGATCGGCAACATCAAGGACACCATCTGGCAACGGTTCGACATCCGATTCGCTCAACGCATCAATGTCGATCACCACGGACGCGGCCTTGCCGACGCTGAAAAGCTCATCGAAAGAAATGTTGAGGTCGGCGTCGAAGGGCTCCAACGTGACTGCACAGCGGTACTGGAAACTGGCCTGAATCTGCCCTTCTGCCCGCATCTGCCCCTTGCCCGCTGTCCCGACGGTTGCCGACACAAGAAACTGGTCCATGCCGGGCAGATCATTGAGCGCGGCCAGCGCCTGGCGCTCTTGCTCATTGAGATCGAGCTTTACCCGGGCTGGACTGCGACGAACTTCATCGACTTTAACGTTGAATTGCGGGAGCTCGACGGCGTTGCCGGTCGAAGGCGATGGTGGTAATGGGTTTGTCATTCCAACTGCCCTGCCCGGCGTTGGACGGTGGCCGGCGACGACACCCAGCCGAAATCACCGCGGAGAACATCATCGTCGGCTTGGCGCGCAAGGGCCTCATCGCAGGCCATCAGATAGTTTGCCAGCGCCGATGACATTAGATCGGCAGCGCGCGGTTCATCAGCTTCATCGGTGATGTTCGTCGCAAGGTTGCGGGCAAGCGCATCGGCAAGCGCGGCCTCATCACGCGCGTCCAACGCTTCGCCATAGCTTTTGCCTCGACCATAAAAAGCCGAGGCGAGCTTGTTCATTTTCTTCGGCACGGACACATCGCCCACACCTGTTTCACGAAGCGCGCGGTCAAGGTCCTTGAACAACACGTCCGTCAAAGATTGGGAGCGGTCTGCTGCCTCTTCAGCGCGCGACGGATCAACGATCTTCAACCGTCGCAGCGCAAGCACCGCATGGGTGATGAGCATATCAAATCGGCCTTCGATCGTGTCCGGCACGCCCCAATCGGCGTAGAAGACCGGCTGACGCGCCTGATCCATGACACTTTGATACATCGCGAAGGGCGTCATATCCTTGCGCCGCTTCCACAAACCGAACACCATCGTGTTGCCCTATTTGACCATCTTGGGTAGTGCGGAACGCCGGTCGCGCTGCCGTTGGGCTCGCGCGACCTTTGTGTCGAGGAGGTATAGGGTTGCGTAAGGTTGGATTAAAGGGGGTGTCGATACATCCTCGGCAGAACGCTTTCGACAAAAATGATCAGATAGGCAAGGGCCGGTCGCGTCGGCAGGTCCTGACAACCATGGCTAGCATGGGTGCTGCGGCTCTGCTTTCGGGCTGTATCTCCTCCCAGGTGCGCACGCACGGCTTCGTGCTGCCTGATGATGGGCTGGAGCAGGTGCCGATCGGATCATCGCGCGATCAGGTGCTGATCGTGTTGGGCACGCCCCAAACGACGGCGACCCTCGACAATGAAGTTTTCTATTACATCACCCAGCGCACAGAGCAGCAGTTTGCCTTTTCACGCCCGGAGATTATCGATCAGCGCGTGATCGCCATCTATTTCGACCAGGACAGCTTGGTGCAACGGGTCGCCAATTACGGCCTTCAGGATGGCGTGATCTTCGACTTCGTCAGCGAAACGACGCCAACTGGCGGGCAGGACGTCACCTTTATTGGGCAGATCTTGGGCGGCCTGGAGGACGCTCCGTCTAGTCCGTTCGAGTAACAGTACAGGGGCTCATCGCGTACGTTCCGCGCAAAGCAGCAAAGAAAAACCCCGCCGGATCGCTCCGGCGGGGTTTTGTTTGCGAGCAATGCAACGGTGCTTAGCCGTGAGCCAGAACAGCCAGCAGAAGCAAGGCCACGATGTTGGTGATCTTGATCATCGGGTTCACAGCCGGACCGGCCGTGTCCTTGTAAGGATCGCCAACGGTGTCGCCGGTGACCGACGCCTTGTGGGCTTCTGAGCCCTTTTCGTGCTTCACACCGTCCTTGTCTGTGAAACCGTCTTCAAAGCTCTTCTTGGCATTGTCCCACGCGCCGCCACCGGCGGTCATGGAAACGGCCACATAGAGCCCGTTGACGATCACGCCCAAAAGCATAGCGCCCACAGCAGCAAAGGCCTGATCCTTGCCAGCAATGGCATTGATCAGGAAGAACACCACAATCGGCGAGAGCACCGGCAGCATCGTCGGCACGATCATTTCTTTGATCGCGGCCCGCGTCAGCATGTCCACGGCACGAGCATAATCAGGCTTGGAGGTGCCTTCCATGATGCCTGGATCGGCTTTGAACTGGCGACGGACCTCCTCAACTACCGCGCCGCCTGCCCGGCCAACGGCCGTCATCGACATGCCGCCGAAGAGATAAGGCAGCAAGCCGCCGAACAGCAGGCCGACCACGACGTAAGGGTTGGAGAGAGAGAAGTCGACCGCGACGCCTTCAAAGAAGGAACCTGGCGCGGCATTGGCCGCAAAGAACTTCAAATCCTCCGTATAGGCCGCAAACAGCACCAGCGCACCCAGACCGGCTGAGCCAATGGCATAGCCCTTGGTGACGGCCTTGGTGGTGTTGCCGACGGCATCGAGCGCATCGGTCGTCTCGCGAACTGAGTCAGGCAGGTTCGACATTTCGGCGATACCGCCGGCATTGTCCGTCACCGGACCAAAAGCGTCGAGCGCCACAACGATACCGGCTAGAGCCAGCATGGTTGTCACAGCAATAGCGATGCCAAACAGGCCAGCCAGAAGGTACGTAGCGATAATACCAGCGATGATGATCAACGCCGGCAGTGCGGTTGCTTCCAGCGAGATCGCCAGACCCTGAATGACGTTGGTACCGTGACCGGTTACCGATGCTTGTGAGATTGAGCGCACCGGACGGTAGCCGACACCGGTGTAGTACTCGGTGACCACAATGATGCCGCCTGTCACGATGAGACCGAGCACACCGCAAAGGAAGAGGTCGAGACCGGTGAAGCTCGCTCCACTGGTGGTTATGAACACCGTGTCGGCGCCCAACCAACCCCAAGTGATAGCGGCCAGCGCAATCACAGACAGCACGGCAGCGGCCCAGAAGCCCTTGTAAAGCGCGCCCATGATGGAGTTGTTGGACCCCAGACGTACAAAGAAGGTGCCGACGATCGACGTGACAACACAGACGCCGCCGAGCAATAGCGGCAACATCATCATGGTCGGGGTGGTTTCACCGGTGAAGAAGATGGAGGCCAGAACCATGGTGGCGACAACCGTCACCGCGTTGGTTTCAAACAGGGCAGCCGCCATACCAGCGCAATCGCCATCGTTGGCGCCAACATTGTCGGCAATGGTCGCCGTGTTGCGTGGGTCATCCTCAGGAATGCCAGCTTCCACCTTGCCAACCAGATCGCCGCCAACATCAGCACCCTTGGTGAAGATACCGCCGCCAAGACGCGCAAAGATGGAAATGAGCGAGGCACCGAAGCCGAGCGCGACCAGCGAGTCGATCACGACGCGCGAAGTGTTCTCATAGCCCATCGGGCCGGTCAGCAGGTAATAGTAGACGGCCACACCGAGCAGGGCGAGGCCGGCCACGAGCATGCCGGTGACAGCGCCCGACTTGAAGGCGATGGAAAGGCCCGCTGCAAGGCTCTGTGAAGAGGCCTGTGCAGTCCGCACGTTAGCGCGTACTGAAACGTGCATGCCGATAAAGCCAGCGGCGGCGGACAGAATGGCGCCGATCAAGAAGCCGATAGCGACAGCCATGCCGAGAAGGAAGATAACCGCCACGAAGATGACAGCGCCCACAATGGCGATGGTCATGTACTGACGGGTCAGATAGGCAGACGCGCCTTCCTGGATGGCGCTGGCAATTTCTTGCATGCGCTGGTTGCCCGCGTCGGCTGCCATGACCGATTGCGCGGCCCAGACGCCGTAGACAATCGACAGCACGCCACACGCGATGACGAAGATGAGTTCCATGGATTGTGACCCCTTGAGGTACTCTGCTGGGCGTGAAGGGCACGCCCGTCCTGTTGCCCGAACGCAGCGCCTTGAGCGCACGCGTCTGCGGATCGTGATTTTGGCGGATTAGGACGCTTCCACCCGGAGAAAATTGGGTCTGGCCGCCCCAGCCAGGCTGGCTATGCCAAAAAGCCCCGCCACTATCAAGGCAACGGGGGCACCCCAGTGGAGCTGGGACTGGAAAACTGCACGAAAGTCTAATGTAGCGCGGTCAAACCGGTTCGGGATGCCTGGTTGTCCCGCGCCACAGGAGGAAGGTTGCCGCGATTGCGATGATGGGCAGCAGCAGCCAGTTGATGACGTCCCAACCGAACAGATGCATCAGCCCGCCGGAGGAGAAGCTGGCGAACGCCACAAAGCCGAACAGGATGAAGTCGTTCCAGCCCTGTCCGCGGTTGCGTTCTGCCGGCTCATAGCAGTCCGTCAGCATGGAAGTCGCGCCCAAGAAAGCAAAATTCCATCCAACACCAAGGAGGATGAGCGCCAGCCAGAAATGGCCGACCGAAATGCCGTTGAGCGCCACGGCTGCACAAGCCGCCAAAATGACGAACCCGGTCAAGATCAAACGCTCTGCACCAAAGCGAGCGATAAGCGCGCCAGTGAAGAAGCTGGGCGCGAACATGCCGATGACGTGCCACTGTATGCCGAGCGCCGCATCACCAACGGTGTGGCCACAAGCAATCATCGCAATCGGTGCGGCTGTCATGGCCAAGCTCATCAGCGCGTAGGACACAACTGCTGACGACAAGGCGGCCTGAAAGCGCGGTTGGCGCGCGATCTCGCGCATGGACCGTCCTGCCGCCGCACCGGTCCGCGCACTTTTCGGTGCGGGTTTCGGCAGCCTGACAAAGCTGACCACAAAAATAGACAGGACAGCGAGGCCGGCCTGGCCCAAAAACGCGCCAGCGAAGAGAATTGGGTCAAACAGATCATTAAAGGCGATCACGACTTGCGGCCCGATGAGACCGGAGGCGACGCCGCCCGCCAGCACCCAGGAAATGGCCTTGGGCCGGAAGGCCGGCGATGCCGTGTCGGCGGCCGAGAAACGATACGAGTGCACGACGGCCCCGAAAATGCCGGCCAGAAACGTGCCCAGGCAAAGCATGATGAAGGAGCCGATCAGCACGCCCTGCATGGCGATAAGGCCAGCGACCGCACCCAACAGCGCTGCACCGATGAATACCGGTCTGCGGCCAATGCGGCCCATCAAAGTCTGGGCCGGGAGCGTGAAAAGCGCAGTACCCAGAATGAACATTGACACTGGGATGGTTGCAAAGGCCGCATTTTCCGGCGCCAGCACATAGCCGCCAGCCAGACCGGCCGTCGCAATCACGATGGACGCGTTGGCTCCGCCAAGCGCCTGTGCAACGGCCAGTATCAGGGCGTTGCGGCGCGCTAGAGCATCATCGAAACTTTCGCTCGATTCGATTGCAGGGGATTGAGCAGTAGACATTGCCTTCCTATCGCGCGGACGGCTCGGTCCGTCTACCGGCGAACTGCGTAGTTCCACGCTAGGAGCGAAAACGTGACACCATGGCATTCAGAACGCCATTGGTCAGTCGAACTTCCTGATCGTCGTAAAAGGCCCGGGAAATATCGAGATATTCGTTGAGGATAACAGCTGAAGGTATGTCTTGCCGCTTCATGATCTCAAAGGCCGCTGTGCGCAAAAGTGCGCGTAGAAGCGTATCGATACGCGACAGTGGCCAGCCATCAGGCAGAGCAGCATGGATAGCTGGATCAAGAATCTTCTGGCTTTCGACCACCCCGGATACGAGGTGGCGGAAATAGCCTTTGTCCGCTGGGCGATACGACCAGCCATCGACCTCTTCAGATAGGCGGAAAAGCTCAAACTCTGCCATCGCCTGCGGCAGCGTCGTTCCCCCAACATCCATCTGGTAGAGCGCCTGAACCGCAATCAGTCGGGCAACACCACGCGCGTTGGCAGGTTTGGGTGTTGCGGTAGCGCGGGCAGTTGCGGCCATTACTGCGTTCCCAGCGACTGACGCAGGGCCACCAAGGCCATGGCGGCACGGGCAGCACCGGCGCCCTTGTTCTTGTCGGACCGATTGGCGCGGGCCCAAGCTTGGTCGCTGTTTTCAACCGTTTGGATGCCGTTGCCGATTGCCAGGCCAGGATCAAGCGTCAGGTCCATCAGAGCACGCGCGCTTTCACCGGCCACCAGTTCGTAATGGCTGGTCTCACCACGGATCACCACGCCAAGCGCGATGTAACCGTCATAGGCCTTGGGGTTGCGGTAGCCGATCATCATAGCGCCCGGGATTTCCAGTGCGCCAGGCACTGATGCTCGCTCAAAGGTGTGTCCCTCGGCTTCCAAGACCTCAATGGCGCCGGCGGCCAGTTCATCGGCCAGATCGATGTAAAAGCGGGCTTCGACGATTAGAAAGTGGGCCATTTTTAATCCCAGAGTGTGTTCGCCGGTCGCATAGCCGGAATGCTAGCTAAGCGCCAGCCATCAATCGTTCCGCGTAGCGCGCCATCAGGTCAATTTCGATGTTCATGCGATCACCGACTTTGCGATCTCCCCATGTCGTAACGGCAAGCGTGTGAGGAATAAGCATGAGTGTGAAGCGATTGCCTTCCACACTGTTCACCGTGAGGGATGTGCCTTGCAGGCAAACGGAGCCTTTTTTGGCGATAAAGCGGGCAAGATCATCGGGTGCTTCGATCTCGAAGAGCGACGCATTCTCCCCATCCTCGCGGCGGATGACAGTGGCCATGCCATCGACATGACCGGTGACGAGGTGACCACCCATTTCATCGCCGAGCTTCAAGGAGCGCTCCAGATTGATCCGCGTGCCCACCTGCCAGCCCGCCAGCGTGGTGAGGCGCAGCGTTTCGCTTGACGCATCAAAGGTGTAGCGCACGCCATCGGGCGTCGTGTCCTTGGTCGTGACCGTCATACACGCGCCGTCATGGGCGATGGAGGCACCCAGATCGATGCCCGCCGTCTGATAGGGCGCGGCGATGGTGAACCGGCGATCTTCGCCCATGTATTCAAGAGCTTCGACGGTTCCGATGGCGGAGACAATGCCGGTGAACATAGGCAGTCC
The DNA here is from genome assembly GCA_050043025.1 of Cohaesibacteraceae bacterium. Lineage (GTDB taxonomy): Bacteria > Pseudomonadota > Alphaproteobacteria > Rhizobiales > MH13 > MH13. The sequence continues at coordinate 49,603 of JBHJIX010000054.1, read as the reverse complement.
TAGGGGTTGGTTGGCGGGGCAAGACGCATCAGACGGTCCGGTCCGATGCGGCGGCGCGCGGTGACCTTCCAGCCATCAAGATCGGCGGCCTTCAGATCATCAAACGGGTCGGACGGAAAGGGCCGGATGGCCTTTGAGCCAAGCACTGGCTCGCCCTTCAGAAGGATCAATTCGTCCACCAGATGGGCCTCAAGGAAGGCTTTGGCAAGGCGCGCGCCGCCTTCCACCAAAAGGGAGGTGAGACCATGCTCGCCGAGGGTCTGAAGGCCAGCCTGAAGGTCGTGACCCGGCAGATGGATCAACTCTTCGGCCGGACGCGTGTTGACCAGTTTCGTAGCGTCAAAACCGGACCCGCCAAACAGGACGGCGACGGGACTCCTGTGAGACAAACCGGGACGTCGGACCGATAGGAGCGGGTCATCGGCCCGCAACGTTCCGCTGCCGATGCCGATAGCATCAAACCGCGACCTGACCCCATGCGGCATCCGGTTGGACGCCTCAGAGGTGATCGCCACCTGCCCCTGGCCCTCGACGCCGATGCCGCTATCAGCACTAAGCGCCATTTTGAGAGTCACGAACGGACGGCCCTGCGCGATGCGCATCAGATGACCGCGATGCGCCTTCAGCGCTGCCTGGCGAATAGCCTTGTCGGGCTCGACGACAACGGTGATGCCGTTCTCTTGCAGGCGGTTGATGCCGGACCCGCAGACCCGAGGGTCGGTGTCGCCGAGCGCGATGACCACTTTTGCAATGCCAGAAGCGATGAGCGCCTCCGTACAAGGTGGCGTTTTTCCGTGGTGATTGCACGGCTCCAGGGAGACGTAGGCCGTCGCGCCCCTTGCTGCAGCCCCTGCCCTGTCGAGCGCCAGGCGCGCGCCATGCGGCCGGCCGCCAGCGCCAGTGATTCCCTGCGAAACGACGATGCCGTCTTTGACGATCAGACAACCGACAGAAGGGTTCGGCCATGTCATGCCCAGACGGCTTGCGCCCAGCCGCACCGCAGCGGCCAGGAACCGCCGGTCCAGCTCGGTTACACTGTCTTTGGTGGCAGGCAAGGCAGGTTAGGCCTCTTCATCGGCCGATACAGCGCGCCGGCTGCCGACGCCGGACGAATTAGCCAGCTCATCGACAAACTCTTCAAAGTCCTTGGCTTCGCGGAAGTCCTTGTAAACGCTGGCGAAACGCACATAGGCAACATCATCAACCTGTTTCAGAGCGTCCATGGCCAGATGGCCGATATGCCCCGAGGCAATCTCTGTTTCGCCGCTGCTTTCCAGCGTGCGGACGATGCCGGAGACAAGCTTTTCCAGCTGTTCTTCCGGCACGGGGCGCTTGCGGGCGGCGATTTTCACCGAGCGAGCGAGCTTGTCACGATCAAAAACCTGTTTGGCCCCATCGCGCTTGGCCACCGTCAGCTCGCGCAGTTGCACCCGCGCAAAGGTCGTGAAGCGCCCACCGCAATCGTCGCAAACACGCCGGCGACGGATGACCGTGTTGTCTTCCGCCGGGCGCGAATCCTTCACATGCGTGTTCTGACTTTGACAAAAGGGGCAGCGCATATGGGCCTGTGTTTAGTAGATCGGGAACCGATCGGTGAGGTTCACCACCCGCTCTTTGACGGCTGCCTCGACGAGTGAATCCTCGTCAACGCCCTTTTGCGAGAGCACGTCGAGGACTTCGGCGATCATATGACCGACATCCTGAAACTCTGCCACGCCAAAGCCGCGCGTGGTACAGGCCGGGGAACCAAGGCGCACGCCGGAGGTGATCATCGGCTTTTGCGGATCGAACGGCACACCGTTCTTGTTGCAGGTGATGCCGGCGCGCTCCAGCGCCTTCTCGGACACTTTACCGGTCAGGTTCTTCGGCCGCAGGTCCATGAGTACGATATGGTTGTCGGTGCCGCCGGAGACGATGTCATAGCCATGGCTCTTCAGCGTATCGGCGAGGGCCTTGGCGTTCTCGACAATGTTCTTGGCGTAGAGCTTGAACTCCGGGCGCAGCGCTTCACCGAACGCCACGGCCTTGGCGGCAATCACATGCATCAGCGGCCCACCCTGCAGACCAGGGAAAACGGCCGAATTGATCTTCTTGGCGATGGCTTCATCGTCGGTGAGGATCATACCGCCGCGCGGGCCGCGCAACGTCTTATGGGTCGTGGTTGTCGCCACATGGGCATGCGGGAACGGGCTTGGATGCTGACCACCGGCGACGAGGCCGGCAAAGTGGGCCATGTCGACCAGCAGGATCGCGCCTACGGCATCGGCAACCGCACGGAAGCGGGCGAAATCGAACACACGGGAATAAGCCGACCCACCGGCGATGATGATGGCTGGCTTATGCTCATGGGCGAGCCGCTCCATCTCATCATAGTCCAGATGCCCGTCATCCTTGCGCACGCCAAACTGAACGGCGTTGAACCATTTGCCCGACAGGTTGGGCGTGGCGCCGTGGGTCAGGTGACCGCCGGCATCCAGGCTCATGCCGAGAACCGTGTCGCCCGGCTTGGCGAGCGCGAGCATCACGGCCTGGTTGGCCTGCGAACCGGAATTGGGCTGCACATTGGCAAAGCCGCAGCCGAACAGCTTGGTGGCGCGCTCAATCGCCAGCTTCTCGGCGATGTCGACAAAGTGGCAGCCGCCATAATAGCGCCGGCCCGGATAGCCTTCGGCATATTTGTTGGTCATCACCGAGCCTTGCGCTTCCAGAACGGCGCGCGAGACGATGTTTTCTGACGCGATCAGCTCGATCTCGTGCTGTTGACGACCAAGCTCACCTTGGATCGCAGCGGCGATTTCCGGATCGGTCGTTGCCAGATCATCGGAGAAAAAGGTCGGGTAAAGCGCATCTTGTGCGTGGTCGGTCGCAACTTGGTCAGTCATGGCCATGGGAGGATCCCCTTCCTGAAGGAAGCTTTGCGTGCAGTCGGCAGAGGCGGTGTGACAGGAAAGCTGCGGTTAGCATATCCGCCGGATGGGTCAAAGCGGAAGGAGGGGTATGTGTGGATTTGAAGCAGGGGTGGGAGGCGCGCAGGTCCGATATTTGATCGGGTCTCGACGCGCGCCCAAGCCGCTTTCTAGATAAACGCAAGTGTCGCAGAAGTCCGCTTTGAGCCCAACCAAGACGTTCACCTGAGCGCTTTAGACTGATAGGTTCAGCCTATTGCCAACGTCGGTGTTCAAGAAGGCAAGGCGGGCTTTTGGCTGCGCCCATCCGGTTGGGCCGGCGATCGCGCGACCGCGACCGCCGTTCGAGCTCAAGAGAATGAAAAGCCTACCGCGACAAGCAGCAGTACGACCAAAACGACTGCACCGACGGCGAGGTTGCCGCTGGCGTTAGCCTCGAAGTGCTTTCCGATTTTTATGAGGAGCTTGTTTTCTTGACTGCTCATGGCGACTACCTCCTCAACCCATCGCGCCCAACAGTTGTACCATGACGTGCAGGCGCACAGACTTGAACAGGTTGGCCCAATGATTGCGGTTTTTGCCGAGAGAGTCGGGAGCATTTCCAATGTCTTTGATGGCTTGCTTAGTTTAGGCAACCAACTCCGGTGACAGTGCCTGCCAAGAGGCAAGAACGTTGTCAAAACCGCCTTGCCATTCGGCAAGACCGGTTTCCTGGTTGATATTCACGAAGTTTCGAAACGCACCGAGGATTGGATATGCTGCGCCTTTAGTAAGGCGCTGTTCGTGTTCGTCCAAACTCGCATAAGGAAACTCAAAACGCCTCTTGCTCGCCGGAGCCTTTTCTACGATCCGCAAATTGCCAGCGCGGCCACCAAACGTTTCATCGTTAACGCGAAGAAAATCCCGGCGGATATGATCATAAAGGGCCAGCGCATCAAGAAGGAGCGGTTCAAACACAGCATACTTGCGTTGTTCGGGAGTTTCACGATTCGCTTTGAAATCCTCGCCAAATTTGTTCAGTGGCGTTGACCATTTTTCGTAAGCTGGAATCGGGTGTTTGGCCTCGCGAATTGGGTAGTCAGTAACGTTGAACAGTTCAAGCACGGCAACAAGTTCTCGGATGTCGATATCTTTTTTGTCCGACTCCTTGTAACCAACATCCTTGGCCCAACTTTCGTCTGCGACGATCTGCTTGATGCTATCGAAAGCGCCGTCCAGTTCGAAAATCGAGCGCGGTTGATCGGAAATTCCGGTGTTCTGGCCACGCGCAATATCTACGCGCAACGAATGATTGTCGCCACCATCAAGACCGGTGATGATCTGGACTTCGACATGCTGCCCCTCAGCGAGCGAGTCATCATCCTGACAATCATAGATGATCTCCGTCGTGTGCGAACCATTTGCGATCCCATATTCGTCGTCAATCATCACGTCAAAGACGCGCTTATCGATGACTTCGACTTCTTCTGCGATAATGGTGCTGCCAAGGTTCAGAAGATCGAACGTTCCGGGAAGCGCCTCTTTGCCTTCGAGGCTGGCTTTCACGTCCTTATAGACTTGGCGGTTCCTACCGACAGGGTCACGCAGGTTCGCACCGCTGGGAACACCCTTTGGGAAAAGGTGCGCGGGGACCATAAAGGTATGTTTCACTATGTTTGGGAGGGTTGGGTGTTTGAAGCTACGCGCTTCAGCCACCTCAAACCGATACGGTTTGATAGTCATTTTCAAAACTCCATTGGCCACGATGGACCGAAGTGGCGGGGCACGATGACCCCGGGCGGCACGATTGCCTTCTGGCTAAGTAGAAGATTCGGCCGAACAAATCAATGAATGATGGTTTTTAGATACGTTGAAGAAGAGCTATTTCCACGTTTCTGAGCATTCGTGTAGAACGCCAGGAACGTCCGACTTCAGCATCTTGAGACATGTAGAATCAGAAATTGAATGTCCTAAATTTCGTCACGGGCGTTATTGAGGTGATGACCGCCATCACGTTTCCCCCCCTGTTTGCCGGCTATAGTATCCTCAAAGGAAACGGCGACGGCTAAGACCGCGCACCCACCTCCGGGCGCACTCGACCGTCGCTCTGCGCTTCGCGCGAAAGAGGGGCATGGTTCGATGATGACACCATCCACAAGCGTACGTTTCGGGGTGTCGGTGTGGATTTGAAGCGGCGTGGGAGGTCGCGCAGGTGCTAGAAGCTAACCGACAAACCTACTGATCAAAAAAGCGGTCGGGAAGAAAAGGGATATCGGTGTCATCTGGCCTCGCGCCGGCTGCGGTGAGCATGGCATGAACCTGCCCGCGATGATGCGTTTGATGATTGAAAAGATGAACGGCGAGCAAGGCGTTGAGCTTTGTTACCTGCCGGCCTGCAGCGGCGGAGTACCAACTGTAGGTTTCCTCAAGCCATTCCGGGGATACGCCATCGGCCCAGGTCACGATTTCCCGGTCGAACGCTGGTCGATCAAGCAGATATTGATCCCAAGTCTTTATGAATTCAGTGGATTGCGAGATCGACCCGGCGGGTGCCTCTGCCCCGGTGAACCTGCTCATCCAGATCATGTCACCCCAAAAAATGTGTGACAGCGTTTTCTGGATCGAACCAAAGAATGCCCCTCTTTCACGCTCGCGCTCTTCGGAGGAAAGTTCACTCGCCGCTGTGATGACGCTCTCATTCTGCCACATATTGTATCTGGCCATCGTGGTGACGAATTCTCTGTTGGGCATGGCTGATCCTCCGGTTGCGCTATCTGAGCCAGAACTCGACGCCGACCACAACGGCGAAGGGCAGCTTACCGGTGCGGCTTCTTTGCGTCCGTGAAACCTCGTTACGAAGTTGGCCCGGCTATTGGCTTTGCAGAAAGGGACACTCTTCCCTCTCCAAAGACCTGCAGAGCGCGCCAGCCGTCTGGATCAGGTGGTGCTCGCTCCCCTTTCTTCCAATCAGTTGCGCACCGCCAGGCAGGCCGTTCGCGTCCAGGCCGAGCGGAATGGCGACAACCGGATGACCGGTCAGGGAAATGGGTGTGACGAACGATGTGAGCGCATCAAAGTAGTTGACCGGCTGGCCATTGATGAACAGCGGATCGGCATAGTCGCGCGCACCGCCGCGGTCGCTGGTAGGCTTCATGTGTTTGAAGGCACTGGCCGCTGTCACCGGCAGCAACCAAACGGTATCTGAGCCCAGGAACGCATCCAGAATCGCGGACAGTCGGTGTTTGTGCGCCAGGGCAGATGCATAGCGCCTTTTGTCGTGGCGGTATCCGAGCATGACATTGGCAAGAAACTCTGGCGAGCGGCGCGCACTCGCGCGACCAAGCATACGCGCCAGCAACCGCGCTGGAGTGGGTATCAACTCGCCGGTTTCATACCCCATGATCTCACCATAGGCGCGGCGAGCCAGGCCGAAATTGAAGTCGTCTGGCTGGCCTTTTGAAACGTCATATCCAGCCTTTGCCCAGCGGGTGGTCGCCGCCTCAAAGCAACGGGCAATGGAGTGACACACGTCGATGCCAGCACAGTCGACACTCCAGCGGATGCGCGGCGTTACCTGTTTCTCTTCATCACTCTCGCCCTGATGGCTCATATGCTTCCAGGCCAGCCCTAGATCGTCAGCCGTGCGTGCCATTGGGCCCATTCGCGCAAAATGCTTCAGGGGCGCAGCTCCGTTGGCCATCATGCCATCACTTGGCAGCACGTCTTCGGTTGGCAGCAGGCTGAAAACACCACAGAAAGAGGCCGGGATTCTCAACGATCCGCCTAAGTCCGTCCCAACATCAAGAAAGCTCAAACCAGCGGCTACCGCTGCCGCGCTGCCACCGCTGCTTCCACCTGTTGTGTAATCGCGGTTCCATGGATTGTTGGTCGTGCCAAACAGTGCGTTGTTGCACTGAAAATCCATCGCAAATGGCGGCAGATTGGTCTTGCCGATTACCACGGCGCCAGCGTTTTGCAGCCGCTCGATAACGGGCGCGGTGCTTTTGGGCTGAAACGCCTTATGGTCGCTGGACCCAAAGGTGCAGGCAAAGCCGGCAACATGGATCTGGTCCTTAACGGTGATCGGCAAGCCGGATAGCTCACCGCCAGAATGACCAACCGGTCTGGCGATCCGCGCCACAACCGCGTTGATCTCAGGGTTGTGGGTGTTGATGCGCTCCAGCTGGTTTTGCTGCACATAGCTTGCATCCAATGAGCCTGCGTTCAGTTCGGCAGCGACTTGGGTCGCGGAATGTTGGTGAAGCTGCATGGGGGCTAACCTCAAACGTGAGTTTGAGGCTGTCCTACGGTCCCGCCGCAGGTCATGCTGTTCCAATCATGCCCTTTTGACGGGCGCCCTTTTGACAGGAATGTAGATCTTCGTCAGCGGTTGCGACGATCCCTTATCTTTGGCCGGCGTCATGTAGGCTTCAAAGGGAAACGCGTCGCGCAACAGATAGTCCGACTGGGCGAACCAATTTCGGTAGATCAGGTTCCAGGTTTGGTAGAGAAACCGGTGGTCACCGCGATGTTCAAAAACGGCCCACTCACCGGCCTCAAACCGGTACCAGTCCTTGCTCCAATCCGATTGCGTTGGTTCTGAGAAGCCCCCACCAAACCAGACCGGAGCGCTCCAATCGTTCAGGTTCTGCGGGCTGTCGGGAAAGCAACTCATCAGGAACAGGTCGGGCGCGGGTTTTTCATCAAGAAGCGCGGCGAACTGCTCTCCAATGTCCTGGTCGTTTTGCTGGAAAAACGGTCCGTCACTTGTCCCAGACGATGTGCGGAACTGAAAGTGAAAACGCGCCAGCGTAACCACCTCAATCGTCCCTAGAAATTTGCTCCGCGGCGCGCTCACTAGCAGCCTGCGACCTTGGTCAGCCCCCTCTCGCACCGCGCCCGGCGCCTTGCGTAAGGTCGAAGGAGCAACGCCGAACTTGATCCTGAACGCCTTTGAGAACGCGCTGTGCGTTTGAAAGCCACTGTCGAGCCCAAGCTGAAGCAGATCGATGTTGGGCGTGTGCGCTAGCTTTTTTGCCGCGCTCTCTAGTCGGCGCGAAGAAATGTACTGGTTTACCGTTTCACCCCTGTGGGCGGAGAACAATCGCTGAAAATGATAAACCGATAGGTTGGCGTGTTTGGCAATATCGGATGCCCGCAGCGGGTCGGCTAGATTGCGTTCAATGTATTGCGCTGCTTCTGCGATCTTTGCGCGATTTCGGTCAGTGGTTTCCATTGGGGCCAGGTGGCACATGTCTAGGGTGATTGTCCAAAGGATGGTTGCGAGCCATGGATGCTAGGTCGACATCGACCTTGTCCGCCGAGCAGCTATTGACCCCTGCCCGTCTTGATCGATGATGAGCGTTACGGTCTCAACATCCGTCCGCAAAAAACCGCCTAGTTGCCTGCACTTCGGATCGTCACTTTGAACCCAAAGTGCGATGTGCAGCTCGTTTCACAAAAGTCCGCTGTCGTACGTTTTTCAGGACCTTAGTCTGAGGCTGGGGGGATAGCGATATGTCCGTCAAGGTTGCCCTCTAGGGTGTAACTTCGACCAGCAGTCCAGCCAGCTTCATCGAGAGCAAACCGCACCTGTTCGCTGCTGATATGTTTATCCTGAGACTTTTTGTTGCATGTCACGATCATCACATCATGCGAAAGCACGGAATTCTTGCGAAGCCAGTTGCGTAGCTCTGGTTCGGTCGAGACTTTTACCCGCTTGAGCTTTGGTATGATCATGGAACGTAATCCTTCTAAGGCCGCATCCCTCTTTTGGAACAGGCGGCAAATCGTGCAAACCATTCAAATGGTCGCTTTGTCCAACTAGCTGACACCAACGTTTTCCCGACCTGGCGTGACCATCATCACGTTTCCCGCCCTATTTGCCGGCTATAGTATCCTCAAGGGAAACGGCGACGGCTGACAATGCGCGCTCACCTTCCGGCGCACTCGACCGTCGCGCCGCGCTTCGCGCGAAAGAGGGGCTTGGTTCGATGATGACACTATCCACAAGCGTACGTCTCGGGGTGCCGGTGCTCCTGGCCGGCGGGCTCCTTGCCGGCATGATGACACCCGCCCTCGCCCAGAAGGGTGCACCATCGATCGAGATATGCACCGACTCCGATGCGCAGGCGGCAAACCGTATCCAGGCTTGCAATGCCGCCATTCCATCCCTGTCTGGCGACGAACTGGCCGACGCGACCTACGGTCTCGGGCGCGCGCTGCGTGACGAAGAACGGTATGAGGAAAGCCTTGCGGCTTTCAATTCGTCCCTGGAGGCCCGGCCTGACGATGCCCAGACCTATCGCAGCCGCTCTGTCGCGTTTCGGGAGCTTGACCGACGCGCCGAAGAGTTGGCCGACCTTGATGAGGCGCTGCGCCTGGAGCCGGACAATGAGTGGGCGCATTACTGGCGCGGTCACGTCCACTACGATCTGGGCGATATGGAAACGGCGCTGGTCGATTTCGAAGCCGCGGCACGCTTGGAGGCCGATGATTATCACAACCAGTTCTGGCTCGGCCGCACGCAGCAGAAGCTGGGGCGGCTAGACGAGGCCGTGGAGAGCCTCACCCTTGCCCATGCCGAGCGTCCGTTCCGGCACAGCCCATCGTTCGCGCGCGCCTTTGCCCATGCGGAGTTGGGCCATCTGGAAGACGCGGTGCGGGACTTTCGAGTGGCGATGCTGCTTGATCCCAACCAGCAGGGCCTACAGGGCAATATCAACGATTTGATTGGCGACATTGGCACCATCGACGCCCTGCCGGACTACACGTGCGATCCTTCGCGCTTGCCGAGCGAGGCGACCAATCTCACCGTGCTTTTGCCGCAAGAAACGCAGAGCGAGAGGGAAGCGGCGATTGGCGAGCTTGCCAACTGGTTCCGCGCTCCAAGACGCGCCACGCCGGAGGCTGGCACTTGGACGCGCGAGACCTTTGACCTCACCGAGGATGGCGACGTGGTCTCCTCCATAATGGTCGAAGAACGCTTTGAGGTGCCTGAAAGCCTGCCTGACCACATTGTGCGCCACACCGACCGCGGCGTCATTTTGACCCTCAACCGCGATGGCGAAGAAGGTCCCGGCCTCATCAGCCGGCCCGACGACCCGCAGGCGCTGGACGCCATATGGTCACTTCAGGTCGGCTACGCTGTCACCGGATCCGGCACCTACCGCACCCTGTGCCCACCCGATTGGGGCCTGACATCGGTGCTGATGGGATGCGGAGACAATGACAGCGTGGAAGCCGGCACCTACACGTTTGAGGCCGAAGTGATGCGCGTGGAACGGGTCGGCGTGCCGGCAGGAACCTATGATGCCTTCGTGGTGCGCTACCGCGAGCTCGGCAATGTTCGCCAAATGGGCAATGAGCGCGAGCGCGTGCAGGAATTCACTTGGTGGGTGGCACCGGAGGCGGGAACCTGGGTTCGCCGCACCAGCTTGCAGGATGACAAGGTCGCCACACAGGAGCGCGTGACCATCACGCCTTAAGGCACGAAGCGTCGGGCGTTTGGATCAGACCAGCTTGCCGCGCTCGCGCCTCGCGGCAACACGCGGCGCGCCGGCACTACTCTGTCGCTCACGTTCTATGCGCGCCTTTAGCTTGGCCGTCGCGACACGGTCGATGCGCTCGCGCGAGGCGCTGGCGGGGGCTGTGAACACAACCTCCAGCCCGGTTCCCGGATCGACCGCTGTGATCCGCAGCGCTTTATCGACAGGCACGATTTCAAGATAGATCTCGCCCATCGTCACCCCGTCGTCAGTGTGCTTATCCGCCGGAGGCGAAGGTCGGCAGACCGTCGCGGTTGTAGATGTCTTCGCGGAAGTTGACCGTTCCGTCGGTCGCAGCCCAGGCCGTCACATAGTTGATGTAGAGCGGTGCTGGATCGGGGATACGCACATCCAGGCGCTCGCCGGTCTGGATCACCTGATCGATGCGCTGACGCGACCAGCCTTCAGTGCTCGTCAGAAGCCAGGTGACCAGTTCGCGGACGTTCTGCACACGTACACAGCCCGACGACAGGAACCGGTAGTCATCGCCAAACAGGGACTTGTCCGGCGTGTCGTGCAGATAGACCTGATGATCATAGTGGAAGTTGATCTACACCGAGCCCAGCGAGTTGATCTCGCCTGGGTCCTGGCGGCACATGTCGCGGGTGGCTTCCTCAGTGTTCCAGTCCACTTGCTCTGGCAGCAGTTCCTGGCCGCCACTACCCCAGCTGGAGAAGATGCGGATGTTGTTTTCCGCCAGATATTGCGGGTTTTCCTGCATCAGCGGGATGAGATCGCGGCGGATGATGGAAACCGGCACGGTCCAGTAGGGGTTGAAGTTCAACTCGTGAATGCGGCTGTCGAGGATCGGTGTTGGACGATCCACCTTGCCAACAATTGCCGTATGGCGGGTTGTGACCTGACCGGCATTGATGGCCTCAAGCGAGGCTGCCGGGATGTTCACCATGACATAGCGCTCGCCCAGGAAGCCGGACATGGAGCGCACGCGCACCAGGTTCGTTTCAAGCTGCCGCAAGCGAACACCGATCGGTACGTTCATGGCGGCATAACCTTCGCCGCCCATGATGCCATCGACCACCAGGCCATGGCGCGCTTGGAAGCGGCGTACGGCGGAATCGACATACGAGTCGAAGATATCGGAGATCCCCCATTGCTGGGAGAGATCACCGCCCATGATCAGGCGCTCGCGCAGCACCTGCACGTTGGAGTGGCGCACGCCAAGGCGTAGAACAACATCGCCCGGCACCGTCGGCCAACCGCCGCGGTTCAGCATGTCGGTATGCTGACGCAGTGCGGTCTCCAGATTGACGGCACTTGCCGGCGAGAACATCGGCTCCGGCGAAACGACCGGGGCTTGGCCCTGCGCGGTCGCGTCAAAGCTGTCACCCCAACCGGAGTTGTGCTCCTGCAGGCGCTGATTGAGCAGCGCATCAAGCGCGGACTGCTGAGCATTGGCAGCTTTCAGCGCGAGGGTCGAGGCACCAGCACCCAGACCTGCGGCCAGAAACTGGCGGCGTGACAGACGAGAAGATCGGTTTGAACCGGTCATAGCATATCCTCAGAGGGCCATCGGAGGGCCAAAACGAGCGACGTGCTCCTACATGCACGCCAACTTATGTACGTTCGGTGTCTCCAATCTAATGTGGCTGTTTTGTGATGCCATTGCCGCCCGGTAAAGCCCTCACGTGTCGGCTCACACATTTGTGTCCACTGGGGCATATATAACACACCAAAACCCGCGCTCTCCATGTGGAGGGCGCGGGCCAGAAACTTGGTTGCTCGGGAGGTCGGCCGCTTGGGCCGCGAGGGGATGGCTAGAGGCGATACAGGATCTGATCGGTCCAGAAACGCTCCAGGCGCTGCAGCGACTTGTTGAGCGACTGGAACTCGCCCTCGCCAAGCCCGCCGACCTTTTCGATCGACAGAAGATGACGCTGGTAGAGCTCGCCGACGATGCCGGCCACCTCTTTGCCCTTGTCGGTCAGGCTGACCCGCACCGAGCGGCGGTCCATCCGCGAGCGCTGGTGGGAGACAAAGCCGAGATCAACGAGCTTCTTCAGGTTGTAGGAAACATTGGAGCCCAGATAGTAGCCGCGCGTGCGCAGCTCGCCGGCTGTGAGCTCTGAGTCGCCGATGTTGAACAGGAGCAAAGCCTGCACTGCATTGATGTCGGAGCGACCCTGACGATCGAACTCATCCTTGATTACATCCAGGAGACGACGATGCAGTCGCTCCACCAGGTGGAGCGCTTCCATGTAGAGCGGCTCCAACCCCTTTTCCTCTTCCGCCTCACCAAGGTAGGCGGCAAGCGACTCGCCGCGTCGGGCTGCGCTGGTCTTGGTCATCGATATGCCTCACTGTTTGTCCGGATGTCTCTCCGGTGATGGCATGACCTTACCAAGCGGCTCTAAACCCCCGCTTAAAGTCTTTGATTAATTTCATATTTCTTCTGCGAGCACATCAAGAACCCGTTCACCAATTCCGATCAGGAACGGGTTACCAGACCTGTTGGCGAGCCGTTGACTCTGGCGTTCTGGAGCTGGCGATCTGCGGGTGGTTCAAAGCGTCCGAGCGCTGCGCACCAGGCGACGCACCTGAAGCACCATGCCCAGATAGACCATGATGAGGCCGGCATTCATCAACACGACGAGAAGGCTTGAGAACGGCAAGTGCGGCGCGACGAAAAACAAAATGGCATCGACCGCAACCAGAGCCAGCCAAAGCACCGCGCCCCATGCGGCAAGCAACCACAACCCGACACCGGCGATAACGGCGACCAGCGACATGACGATGAAGAGTGACATCTCAAATGAGGTCAGTTGCTCGACAGCGAGCCCTTCCTCGAACTGCGTCATGCCCACCAAAATGAACCAGCCAAACAGTGCCCTTAGAATAAGGAGCAAACCGATGACGCGCAGCACGACCAGGAGCCAGCGCTCCACTGGCTCCAGGCGCGCATTCTTCTCCGGTGTCACTCGGATGGGGGAAATGGGCTGGGGTCGCGTCGAGGGCGCCATTCTGCGGTGTGACAGTCCGTGGATGTGGGGTGTTGGTCTGCGGTTCTATGACCAAGGGTGCTGATGAGCAAGAGAAGCAAGCAACCCGGATTGAACGTCTACGCGTTGCCAGCATGCGCCTCTCGCCGCATTGCCGGCCAAGGCAGCCACTGCTAGCAGATGGTTCCAATTCTGGCCAAGGGGCACCCGTTCATGAACCGCGATCAAGCATCCGATCTTGTTACCATGGCGACAGGGGGACGACGTATGAGGCGTCGGCGCATGCATGGTTGGCTGCGCGATATGGTGCGCGAGAACGCGCTGACCGCTCACGACCTTATCTGGCCGATCTTCCTGACCGATGGCACAGCGCACCGCGAACCTGTGGCCTCCATGCCCGGCGTTGAGCGTGTTTCGCCTGATCTTGCTGTCGATATGGCCAAAAAAGCCGCTGATCTTGGTATCCGAGCGCTTGCGCTCTTCCCCAACACGGACCCCGCCCTGCGCGATGAGACCGGTACGGAAGCACTGAACCCCAACAATCTGGTGTGCACGGCGGTTCGCGCGATCAAAGCAGCCGACATTGATGTGGGGCTGATCACCGATGTTGCGCTCGATCCCTACACCAGCCACGGCCATGACGGCGTGTTTGCCGGCAACGGCCAGCACATCGACAATGACGCCTCCGTTGCCCAGCTTGTGCTTCAGGCCAAGGTCTTGGCGGATGCCGGCTCTGACATGATTGCGCCATCGGACATGATGGATGGGCGCATCGGCGCGATCCGTTCCAGTTTGGACGATCACGGACACACTGATTTGCCGATCATGGCCTATGCAGCCAAGTACGCCTCAGCTTTTTACGGTCCATTCCGCGATGCGGTTGGCGCCTCGTCCACACTGGTCGGTGACAAGCGCACCTACCAAATGGACCCGGCCAATGGGGATGAGGCGGAAGCAGAGATCGCGCTCGATCTCGATGAAGGCGCTGATGTCGTGATGGTGAAGCCCGGCATGCCCTATCTCGACATCGTCTATCGGGCGAAGACGCGCAATGAAGTGCCAGTGGCGGTCTACCAAGTGTCCGGCGAATTCGCGATGATCCAGGCTGCTGGCGAACGTGGTTGGATCGACCGCGAAAAGGTGATGATGGAAAGTCTGATCGCCTTCAAACGGGCCGGCGCCGATGCGATCCTGACCTACTTCGCACCGGAAGTGGCCGTGAAGCTGAACGGCAACGGCTGACTTCAGCGGGCAGGTATGCTGGGGGGCCCAGTCTGACTGGACCGAGAGATCGCTGACCGGGCACTGGACTTGGCGAATTGTGGCGTGGGTCCCAACAATACCACCTCAGAAACACACGACCATCTTTGTATGGACGTCTTCTGTTGCGTGTTTTGGAATTCACACGACACTGTATCGGAACTACCGCCCCATGAACGCCCGGCGCATCTACCTATCCTTTCTGTGTGTTTTTTTGATTGCCTACCTTGCTTGGACCAGCAACCTGGTTGGCGCAGGCCTCGATGGATGGCTGACCGGCTGGGGACTGCCCACCGTCGTCCTGCTGATGCTTGCCGCCGCCGTGGCCCTGCCAGCCTTCGAGTCCAGGGTAGATAGCCCCAAGACGAAAGCCCTCACCAAGGATGTCGGGCTGCTCCTGCAGGTCTTCATCATCGGAGGAATGCTCGGGTCGTTGGCACAACTTCTGGTCTGGCGTCGCAGCTATGACCTGAAGGACTTTTTCACCGGTCTGGGATGGCCGCTGGTCTTCCTGATCTTGCTTGTTGCGACGCTGGTCATCGTCACCGTGGTTGGGCGGGTCGGCGCACGGAAAATAGGCCTCGTGGCAGCCACGTTCGCGTTTTTCCTGGCGAGTTCAATCTTCACGGTCTACTCGGCGATCTACGTCGTCATCTCGCTTTCGGACACGACTGAGGACTGCCTCCATCACACGCCAGACGTTGCCGCCCGCGATGCCTGCATCCTGGAACATGGAACCGGCGCAGATTGCGACCTGATCGAGGATGGGGACATCCGCAACCAATGCTACCTGAAGCATGGTCGTCGTACTGAATGATCCCTCCCTGGCTACGCCGGGAAACGGGCGTTGGCTGCAGCGCCCACATCCATGACTTCACCGGAGATATACCGGGCTGCATCGCTGCACAAAAACGCCGCCGCCTGGCCGCTCTCAATCGGTTCATAGAATCCGACAGGCATGGGATGGATCGTCCTGGCGATCTCATCGAACTGCTCGAAAGTGACGCCCTGCCCTGGCGCCAGAGCATCCAGAACATAGTCATTGTCGAGAAGCTTGGTGTTCACGAGCGTCGGGCAAAGCGCATTCACGGTGATGTTGTTGGAAGCAACGGAGAGGGCCGTGCTTTTTGTCAGGCCGATCATCGCCCACTTGGTGGCGCCATAGAGCGGAAAGTTCTCGCTGCCCTGCCGGCCTGTCACAGAGGCCATCATGATGATCCGGCCGGCGTTTTGGCTCTGCATCTGTGGGAGGGCCGCCTGCAGGGTGTGGACGGAGCCAACCAGGTTGATGTCCATGATCGTCTTGATCTGCTCTTGCGAAAAGCCACCCAACCGGCCGGGCTGGGTGATGCCGGCGTTCACAATCAGAAAATCCAGCGATCCAAACTCGGTGATCGTTTGTTCAACCGCTGAGGTAAGCGCCGGCGCGTCGCGCACATCGCCTGCGATGGCCAGGCATCCCACGCCATAGCCTTCCATCTTGGACTTTGCGGCGGCCAAATCCTCAGCTGTCGCGAGGGGATAAGGAACTTCGGCAGGCTGTGAGGCAATGTCGTAAAGCACGACGTCGGCCCCGCCTTTGGCGAGTTCTTCTGCACAGGCCAAACCGATGCCGCGCGCCGCTCCGGTGACAAAGGCTGTCTTGCCGGCAAAGTCGCCTGCTGCTTGCGCTTCAGCGCGCTGCGAAGTCACTGCGGCGGCCGCGATCCCGATGCCTGCGGCACCGGCTAAGATCGACCGGCGTGTTGGGCTGGACGTAGAGTTCTCATCGGTCATGGTTGATCAGGCTCCGGTCGCGTGGCGATATCCCTGGTGAAATCCCCTTGGGAGTCGCTCTGTAATCAATTGATTACAAATTGATGTCCCACTAGAAGTCAACAAGTGATTACTTAGAGATTAGCCTTGAAGAACGCATCCAATGGCAGCCGCAATGCCCAAGCCACCGCAGAGCGCATTCTTCTGGCTGCTCAGAAAGTCTTTCATGAAAAGGGGTATGATGGCGCAACGACACGCGAGATCGCAGACCGCGCCGGGATAAACCTCACCCTGATCAACCGGTATTTTGGCTCAAAACTCGGGCTCTTCGAGAAGGCCGTATTGCCGCATTTGGATTTGGAACCGCTGCTCAGCGGAACGCCATCAGATGTCGCGCAACGCCTGGCCGAACTCTATGTCGACACCGGTCCAAAGGAAGGCTTCGACGCCTTCGTCGTTCTGGTTCGCTCAATCGCCAATCCAGAGGCCGGGCCGCTTCTAATAAGGCGTTTGGAAGATCACGCCTTGCGGCCTCTCATCGACAGGCTAGAAGGCCCCAACAAAGAAGCAAGGGCCACGCTCATTGCAACGCAATTGGCGGGGCTTGTCCTTCGCTTTCGTATCATGCCGCAGATCCCATTGGACGGGCAGGAACGTGAAGCGCTGAAGCAACGGCTAGAAGCCAATCTGCGAGAGGCGTTGGAAGGCTAGACAGGAAGGAAAATGCTTCCGTCGGCAGATCGGTGAGCCGCGCATCAACTTGCTCGCAGTGGCCATTCGCCATCGCCCTGGCGAGCCACCAACCGTTGAAAACCCCGTTCCGGCTGCCCACTTGAGAACGGCTCATACAGGGAGACTAAGACCATGACCGCCTCGTCGTCGCCGCGACCGCCACTCATTCCGCTTGAACGTGACAGCGGCCAGCATGATCGCTTTGCCTTCGATCCAGTGGCCGAGCCGTGGCTGTTCGACGGTGTGAGGACACGCCGCATCATGGCGTTCCTGCTGGACGTTATCGTTCTTGGCATCTTTATCGGCCTTGGCGCCGTTGTGGTCGGGTTTCTGGGCATATTGACCTTCGGCCTGGGCTGGCTGCTTTACGCCGTGCTCGCACCGCTGGTGGCCATTACCTATATCGGCCTAACCATGGGCGGGCCGAAGTCCGCGACACCGGGCATGCAGGCCATGGGTATCGAAATGCGCATGTGGCATGGCGGGCGCATGGATGGGCTGGTGGCCATTGTCCACGCGCTCATCTTCTACTTCTCGCTTGGCACCGGCATTTTGTGGATGATCGTGCTAGGCGCAAGCCTGTTCTCGTCCACAAAGCGCTGCCTGCATGATGTCCTTCTCGGCACGGTGGCGGTCAACAACGCGGACCGTGCAGCGAGCCTGCGCGGCTAACGCCGAATGCTCCGAACGTGAGAGTTCTAGGCGCGAAAGCGCTGTGCGTATGTGACGTTAGGGCGGGCAGGCCTTCAACCTTCAGCTTGCAAGTGACCTCATGAAACCCCATGCTGGCCAGACTTGAGGCCGCATGGGGATCGGCATTTGATCGGACTGGATGTGTGGCTGGTGTATGGGGTGATCGGGTTTGCGATCATCGCCTATGCATCGGATCGCTGGTCGATTGAGTTTGTCTCGCTTGGCGTGCTGGCAGCGCTTTTGCTGTTATTCACGCTCCTGCCAGTGGTTGGACCAACGCTCGCCGACGCGTTCAACGTTCCCATCGGGCCGACAACGCTTTCCGGCGCCCTGGACGTTTCGTTCCTTCTCAACGGCTTTGCCAGCCCCGTTCTTTTTACGATTCTTGCGCTGCTGGTCATCGGTCAGGCGCTCTACCAGACCGACGCGCTGGCGCCCGTAGCCCGGCTTGCAACCCGCGTGGGAGGCAAGCGAGAGACGCTGGCCATTGTGATCATCATTCTGGCCGCTGGCGCCTCGAGTGCCTTTTTGAACAACACGCCGGTGGTGGTGATGCTGCTGCCCGTCATCGGCGCGATGGCGTTGCGCCTGCCAGATGGGACGCGGCCGTTCCTCATCCCGCTCTCCTTTGCCAGTATTCTGGGCGGGACGACGACGCTTATCGGTTCCTCCACCAATCTGTTGGTGGCGTCGACGGCCTCGCAGGCTGGCACCTACCAGCTCGACTTGTTCGACCAGACGCCGTTTGCGCTGCTCCTGGTCGCGGTCATGCTGCCCTACATTCTGTTCATCCTGCCGCGCATCTTGCGCAATGATGATGCCCCCTCACCCATGACAGCGCTGAGGGGCAAGCAGTTCATCGCCGAACAGCTGCTGACCGAAGGCCACGCGCTGGTGGGCGCACAGTCACAGGCCGGCATGTTCGCGCAACTCAAAGACATCACCATCCGGTCGGTGCGGCGAGGTCCTCGCCTCTACCTGCCGCCGTTTGACGATCTAGAGCTGTCGCCCGGAGACCTTGTTGTGGTCGCCGCCAAGCGTGATGAGCTGATCAAAGCCTTTACGGCTTCGGCCGGCAGCGATGATGGCGAGCGCCGCAGCATCCTTTCCATGAATGTCAGCGAGGCCATGCTCGCCCCCGGGGCCCGGTTCGTCGGGCAAAGCGTCGATGCGCTGTCGGTCTATATGGGTGGTGAACATCGGTTGATTGGCATTGAGCGCCGGGCGCGTATGCCACGCGTTGCACTTGACGCGCTGCGCCTGGAAGCAGGCGACGTGTTCCTACTCGCCAGCACCGAGGAGGGACTGGAACAGCTTCGCGGCCAACGCGAGGTGCTGATCCTTGAAGAAACGCGCACCGAGATCGGCAATCGGGAGCGAGCCCCTATGGCCATTGGCCTGTTCACGGCAGCGCTGCTGGCCGTCATCTTCGGCTTCGCTGACCTTATGGTGGCCACCGTCGCGGCAGCGTTCGGAATGGTCGCAACCGGATGCCTCAACATCCGCCAGGCGACCCGCGCCATTGACTCGCGCATTGTCATGATGATCGGAACCGCGTTGGCGATGGGTGCCGCCATGCAAGTGACTGGCGGCGACAGGGCCATCGCCGATGGCGTGATGGTGCTTGCCGCTGATGCCGGGCCGACCGTCATACTGTCGGCGTTCTTCCTCGTTGTGGCAGTACTGACGAATATTTTATCCAACAACGCAACGGCTGTGCTGTTTACGCCGATTGCCTTGCAGCTTGCCGGTGATCTATCGTTGCCACCTGAGCCGTTCGTCATGGCCGTGTTGTTGGCCGCCAACTGTTCCTTTGCGACCCCAATTGGCTATCAGACCAATCTTTTGGTCATGGGGCCGGGCCATTACAGTTTTGCGGACTATATGAAAACCGGCGCGCCCGTGGTGCTGCTCTATTGGCTGGCCTTCTCGGTTCTGGCACCATGGTTCTTCAATTTGTGATTGCTGCGCTGAGCACGATCACCCAAGAAAGTGTTTCGGCTCAATGACCCGCCATCCAATTGATGCGCCGACTTTCTACCTAACGGCTTCCTCGCCTTGCCCCTATTTGCCGGGACGGCGGGAGCGAAAGATATTTACCCATCTGGTTGGATCGGGCGCCCGCGACCTGCACGCCATGCTGTCGGTGGGCGGCTTTCGTCGGTCGCAAAACATCGTCTACCGACCGGCCTGCGAGGGGTGTCAGGCCTGCGTCTCGGTGCGGGTGCGGGTGGATGAGTTCAGGCCGACCAAATCGATGAAGCGGGTGATTGAGCGTAACCGCGACCTTGCTGCGATCGAGGAAGCCAATCAGGCAAGCTCGGAACAGTATGCGCTCTTCCGGGATTATCTGGACGCCCGGCATGAAGATGGCGGCATGGCGCAGATGAGCGTGCTCGATTACGCGATGATGATCGAGGACAGCCATATCGATACACAAGTGGTCGGGTACCGGATGCGGCAGCCTGGCGACCTGGCCCATCAGGACGGCGGACCGCTGGTTGGCCTGTGCCTGACCGACCAGCTCTCAGACGGCCTGTCGATGGTCTATTCGTTTTTCGACCCCAGTCCGGAGATGGTGAAGCGGTCGCTTGGTACCTACATCATCCTTGATCATATCGAACGCGCCCGCAAACGCGGCCTGCCCTATCTCTACCTTGGCTATTGGGTCGAAGGATCGCCGAAGATGACCTACAAGGCCCGCTTCCAGCCGCAGGAGCATCTGACACCAGGTGGTTGG
Source organism: Cohaesibacteraceae bacterium (assembly GCA_050043025.1). Lineage (GTDB taxonomy): Bacteria > Pseudomonadota > Alphaproteobacteria > Rhizobiales > MH13 > MH13. The sequence continues at coordinate 29,034 of JBHJIX010000054.1, read as the reverse complement.
AAGTCAGCGGCTGGCTAACGCATCAGGCGCCTTTCACGGCCCGTTTTGTTCTTAAGATGGACTGCTAAATTTCGCGGTAATGAGCAGAACAGTTGGACTTTGCAACGATCCGCAAAGGCGCGACTAACCGAATAAAGAGGCCTCCCCCCAATGTTCAGCCATGTGACCGTCGGATGTAGCGATCTGGATCGCGCGGCGGCGTTCTACGATGCAGTCTTGCTTCCTATCGGCCTCGTCCGGCGCCCCGTGATTCCTGATGGTGGCCCGGCAGCGGCTTGCTGGATCGTTCCCGAGCAGCAATTGCCGCGCTTCTATGTCTACCTCCCCTTTGACCGGCAGCCCGCAAGCGCCGGCAATGGCAGTATGGTTGCCTTCACCGCGCCTTCGCCTGCAGCTGTCGACACGGCCTACAAAGCAGGCCTTGCAGCAGGCGGATCCAGCGAGGGCGAGCCTGGTCCGCGCGATCGCTATGGCGAGGGCTACTATGGCGCCTACCTTCGCGATCCTGACGGCAACAAGGTTCATGTCACGTTTCGAGGCGATATCGCGGGTTAAAGGGCGCCAGGCTGGCGAAGCTGGACTGACTACCCGCCGAACTTGTTCGTCCGTGGGAAGCCCTGCGGTGCCAGGCGCCCGGCCTGGGCGCGTTCGCCGCGCCATTCGGCAAGCTCGTCGAGCGAGCGGGTGTATTGCCGGCCAGCACTGTCGGACCAGGTGAGGCCCGCTTCGGCCTTAAAGGTCACAAGGTCGCTTACCCCGCCATCCTTGTAGCGTTGTAAGCGCACGCCCTTGCCGCGTGCCATCTCCGCCACCTGTTCGAGCGGAAAGAGCAAAAGCTTCCGGTTCGCACCGATAACGGCGACCATGTCGCCAGCGACTGGCACCGCCATTTGGAGTTCGGCGGGCTCGGAAAGGTTCATCACCTGCTTGCCCTTGCGGGTGTTGGCGACGATGTCTTTCTCGGGCGCAACGAAGCCATAGCCTTGGGTGTTGACCATCATCAGCTTGCGGGCCGGGTCGTGGACGAAGAGCGCAACGATATCGTGCCCGGCTTCCAGATCGACCATAATGCGCAGCGGCTCACCGTGACCGCGCCCACCGGGCAGCTTGTCGGCACCGAGCGTGAAGACGCGTCCGCCGGTGGAAACGGCCACCAGCTTATCGGTGGTCATCGCTTCCAGGGTCAGTTTCAGACGGTCGCCCTGCTTGAAGTCGAGGCGCGAAAGGTCGGCATTGTGGCCCTTAAGCGCACGGACCCACCCCTTTTGGGAAAGGACCACCGTGATCGGCTCGCGCTCAACCATGGCCGCATCAATCTCATCAAGATCACGGTCCGGGGCGGCGCCAAAGGTCGTACGGCGGCGACCAAGCTCGGTGTCGGGGCCATAGGCCGTGCGCAGCGTCTTGATATCTTTGCCAATGCGCGTCCATTGCCGTGCGTTGGAGCCGACCAACGCTTCCAGCCCGGCCTGCTCCTCCAGAAGCGCGTCGCGCTCCTTGCGGATTGCCATCTCCTCCAGCTTGCGCAGGGCGCGCAGGCGCATGTTGAGGATAGCATCGGCCTGGGTATCGGTGAGGTCGAAAGCCTTGATGAGTTCCTGCTTGGGCTCATCCTCGTAGCGGATGATGCGGATCACCTCATCAAGGTTGAGGTAGGCAATGATGAAGCCTTCCAGAAGCTCCAGCCGTGCGGCGATCTTTCCAAGACGGAAGTTTGACCGGCGGATCAGCACCTCGCGGCGGTGATCAAGCCAGGCAACCAGCACCTCGCGTAGACCCATCACGCGCGGGGTGAGACCGCCATCAAGCACGATCATGTTGAGGGAACTGCGCGATTCCAGCTCAGTGAGCCGGAACAGCGACTCCATCATCAATTCAGGATCGACGTTACGGTTCTTCGGCTCCAGAACAAGGCGCATATCCTCAGCGGACTCATCGCGCACATCGCCCAGCAAAGGGAGTTTCTTGGCGAGCAGCAGATCGGCGATGCGTTCTACCAAGCGGCTTTTCACCACCTGATAAGGTATCTCGGTCACGACAATGACCCAAGTGCCCCGGCCCTGCTCTTCCTTTTGCCAGCGTGCGCGCACGCGGAAGCCGCCACGGCCCGTTTCATAAGCCTGGATGCGGCTGGCCTCGTCCTCCACCATCACGCCGCCGGTCGGGAAATCGGGTCCCCGGACCAGCTTGACGAGGTCGGTTGTTTCCATCTGGCGGTTGTCGATCAGCGCCAGCGAGGCATCGCAGAGTTCGGCGACATTGTGCGGCGGGATGGAGGTCGCCATGCCGACAGCGATGCCGGTAGAGCCGTTTGCCAGCAGATTAGGAAAGTCAGACGGCAGAACCACCGGTTCTTCTTCTGACCCATCATAGGTCTCGCGGAAATCAACCGCGTCTTCATCGATACCATCAAGAAGCCGGGAGGCAACGTCGGGCATTCGCGCTTCGGTGTAGCGCATGGCAGCGGCGCTATCGCCGTCGATGGTGCCAAAGTTGCCCTGCCCCTCAACGAGCGGATAGCGAACGGCGAAATCCTGCGCCAGGCGCACCAGCGCATCGTAGACAGCCTGATCGCCATGCGGGTGGTATTTACCGATGACGTCGCCGACGACGCGGGCAGATTTTTTGAACCCTTGCGCCGGATCCAGCCGCAGTTGGCGCATGGCGTAAAGGAGGCGGCGATGGACGGGCTTCAGCCCGTCGCGCACATCCGGCAGGGCGCGCTGGGTGATCGTGGAGAGGGCATAGGCCAGATAGCGCTCACGCAGAGCCGCCTCGAGGTCTACCGCCTCGATACCGTCATCGCCATCCTCATCCCCGCCGCCGGGGCGAATCGTCATATCGCTCATGGCAAAAGAGGTACCGAACGGCCCTCACCGCTTCAAGGCTGGCCTGCATTTGCCTGCGGTTTGCGCCCGGCAATTCTGCGGATGAGTGCATCGCGTGCCTCCGGCGGCATCACCCCGCGCGGTGACCAGACATCACGGTCGAGGAAGTAGCCCGATAGGTGAAAGGCATCGGCAAGGGAAACCTCGTCAGCCTTGTCGAGGCTGCTGGTCAAAAAGGCAGGCAGCATCAAGAGCTTATCCTTGTAGGGCGCGCCGGCATCCGCGGAAACGGCCCGACCCGACTTGGGCGAGACGTAGATGAGGCCAGTCTCGACACCGGTTGCCGCGCAGGCAGTCAGATCAAGACCGAAGCCAAGCTCTTCCAGAAGCAGTACCTCGAAACGTGCGCTCAACGCCGCAAGGGTTTGTGGATCGTCGTGATGCTCAAGGATCAGATCGAGCATGTCGTGGAGGCGGGCGTGGGGGTCTCGCTCAGCCAGAAGACGCAGATGGGCGGCGCACATCTGGACGGCGAGTAGCGCCTCAGGGCGCTCGAACAGGCTGGCGCCACGAAGCGTTTCGCCTTCGACCTGGAAGAGCCCTAGATGCTCATCCAGCCGTGCACGCCAAGTGACAGTGACGGCGTTGCCAACCTGAAGAACAGCAGCCATGCGGCGCGATCGCCCGCCGCGCACCAGACCCAGATGACGGCCGCGCTCGCGGGTCATCACCTCAAGGATGAGGCTTGATTCTCCGTGCTTGCGGTGTCCGAGGACGGTGGCGCGTTCTGTCCATTCCATGGGTGATAGGTCGCGCTTTGGCGCTGAATTCGCAAGGGGGCTAGGTTGGGAACTCCAGACCCATTTCGTTGAAGCGTTCCGGGTCGGACGCCCAGTTGGGGCGCACCTTCACAAAAAGAAAGAGATGCACCGGCGCGCCGACAGCCTCAGAGATCGCCTTGCGGGCGTTCATGGAGATCCACTTGACGGTCTGGCCACCCTTGCCAAGCACGATCTTCTTCTGGCTATCGCGCTCCACATAGATGGTCTGCTCCACCCGGTGACCCTTGGGCGTGGTCTTCCAGTCTTCGGTGACAACATGGGAGACGTAAGGCAGTTCTTCGTGCAGGCGCTCATAGAGCTTTTCGCGGGTCAGCTCGGCGGCAAGCATGCGCATGGGCATGTCGGAGATTTGATCCTCCGGGTATAGCCACGGCCCCGGCCGCATGGCCGCCTTCAGCGCTTCGATCAGCACATCGCAGCCTTCGCCCGTCAGCGCGGAAACCGGGAAAGTTTCATCGAAGCTTAGCTTCTCGTTGATTGCTGCAATCAGCGGCAAAAGCTCGGACTGATCCATTTCGTCGATTTTGTTGAGGATCAGCCATTTGGGATGGCGCACGCCGGCAAGCTGTCCTAGCGCTGCTTCCACGATCTCCGAAAGGCCCTTGCGGGCGTCCATGACGACGCAGACCAGTTCGGCATCCTTGGCGCCGGACCAGGCGCTATCGATCATCGCGCGGTCAAGCTTGCGGCGCGGATCGAGCAGGCCAGGCGTATCAACGAACACAACCTGTGTTTCATCGAAGATGCCGATGCCACGGATCAGCGAGCGGGTTGTCTGCACCTTATGGGAAACGATGGCGACCTTGGACCCGACCAGCCGGTTGAGCAGCGGCGACTTGCCGGCATTGGTTGGCCCCATCAGTGCGACGAAACCGGAGCGGGTTTGGGACTGAGGCATGGTCTCTTCGGTCATCGGCTTGCGCTCCAAACGCCTTCGCGCTCCAGCATCTGCTGAGCTGCAGATTGCTGTGCATCGCGCTTGGACTTGCCGCGCGCCGTTACCGGCTCCACACCATCTACCTCCACGCGGATGTCGAACACCGGGGCGTGGTCTGGGCCCTCTCGGCCAATCTCGCGATAGAGCGGCGTTGCCTTGTTGCGGGCATGAGCCCATTCCTGAAGGGCGGTCTTGGGGTCGCGGCGGGCGGCCCCCTCCTCCTCCATGAGGTCCTGCCAGTTGGCGAGAATGAAAGTCCGGGCCTTCTCCAATCCAGCATCGAGGTAAAGCGCGGCGATGAGCGAGTCACTCTCATCGGCCAGCACTGCTCGCGCCGCACGGGTCGGCTTGGTGACGTCCAGATCATCGGTGCGGATGTGCTTTTCAAATGCCAGACGCCGGGCGACCAGCGCGCAGGTTTCCGCGCGAACCAGGTGATTGAGACGGCGGGCCAGCTCGCCCTCATCAGCGTCGGGGAAGCGCGCGGTGAGCGCGGTTGCGATCACCAAAGCCAGGACGCGGTCACCCAGGAACTCCAGACGCTGATAAGTCACCGACACATCGGTCTGTCCGCCGCCATAGCTTGCATGGGTCAGCGCGCGGCGCAGCAAGGACGGGTCGACAAACTGGTGACTTAGCGCCGCTTCAACAGCCTCAAATGCCATCGAACATGCGGTCGAACCGCGCATCGGAAGGCCAGCGCCACACCTGCCAAGGCGATGCGCCTTCTGCCATGGAGAAGAAGATCACATCAGCGCGGCCGACAAAGTTCTCCAACGGCACGTAGCCGACAAGCGCCGTGCGGCTGTCGGAGGAATTGTCGCGGTTATCGCCCATCATGAAGTAGTGGCCGTCCGGCACAATGAAGGGCTCGGGCGAGTTGTCGAGCATTGATGTCTGGATGAGGTCGAGAACCTGGTAGCTCACACCGTTGGGCAGCGTTTCGCGATACTGCGCCACGGTTTGGCCGGTATCGGGATGAACGAAATCTTCAATCCGTTCGCGCTCAATCTCTTCGCCGTTCAGGATCACCACACCGTCGCGCAGCTCAATCGTGTCGCCAGGGAGGCCGATCACCCGTTTGATGTAATCGGTGGACCCATCGGCCGGCAGCTTGAACACCGCCACATCGCCACGCTCGGGGTCTGAACCCAAGATGCGGCCATCAAAAAGGTCAGGGCTGAAGGGCAAGGAATGGCGCGAGAAGCCATAGGCAAACTTGTTGGCAAACAGATAGTCGCCGATGAGCAACGTGCCGACCATCGAGCTGGATGGAATGACGAAAGGCTGGAACAGGAAGGTGCGGATCACCAGCGCAATGGCAAAGGCTTGCAGGAGAACAATGACCGTCTCCCAAAGCTCGCTCTTCTTAGCGCCCTCCTTCTTGGACGGTTTGCCATCCGTTGCGTCGTCGGCCGAATCGCCCTGGGTCATCCGGTGTTTGCCTTCATCCTTGGAAGTTCGCGTTCTGCACGCGGCTGTTGGTTCGCCCATGTCGATGGTTGGGCGTCACAAGTCAAGCTTTGGCGCTGCTTGCGTCGGCACTTGGCGGGCAAATGCGCCCGGAACGTGGCGGCGCCAAATGCACCCTTAGCTGACCGGGCGTGCCTCGATCACCACAAAGGCCTGCGCGTAGGGAAAATCGTCGGTGATGGTGAGATGCACGATTGCATCATGACCGTCGGGCGTGATGGCGTGCAGGCGCTCCCCGGCTCCGCCGGTCAGCACCATGGTTGGCTGGCCGGTACGTCTATTTTCGACACCCATATCGCGCCAGAAAACGCCCATCCGCAGCCCGGTGCCGAGTGCCTTGGCGCATGCTTCTTTTGCGGCGAAGCGCTTGGCGTAGGAGGCGGCGCGCTGGTTTCGACGCTCCGCGCGCGCGCGCTCAGTTTGGGTAAAGACCTTTTGAATGAAGCGGTCGCCGAACCGGTCCAGCGTCGCCTCGATACGACGAATGTCGCAGAGGTCGCTGCCCAGGCCAACAATCATTCGCCGGCGACCGAGGATGATGCGGTCGAGGGTGCCGTGCCGTCCTCGACGTCACGCGCAAACTTGGCCTGGCGGGCGCTCTGGTATCCGTAGACGGTCCCGTAAACGACGAAGTAGCACGCGACGGCAGCTGTCAGCCCCAAGGGAACGGCGCCGACCAGCATCGGCTTCATCAGCGGCCAGGTGCTTTCGAAGAAGCCGCTTAACGCCTCGACCGTGTAGGCGCTGGGTGCATCAATCACCGGTTCTGCGTCGGGCCTCACAGGTTCACCCAAAATCGTTCGGCCGACGCGGAAGGTCACCGCCCAGATCAGAGGAAAGGTCAGTGGGTTGCCGACGGCCGTCCCAATGGCGGCTGCAAGCAGGTTGGCGCGCAGTATGTATGCAAGCGCGAAAGCCAGCAAAAAGTGAAAGCCGATCAGCGGCGTAAAGGAGGAGAAGGCGCCGCAGGCCACGCCCATGGCGATGGCATAAGGCGTCGCGTTCACCCGCTTGACCCGTTTCACATAGTACTGAGTGGAGCGCCCGAAGCTACGGCGCGGCCACAGCATCACGCGGGTGCGTTCAACAATGGTCGGTCCAGAACGGCGTTTGAAAAGCACGGATCGACAGTCCTCAGGCCAGACCGCGCGAGCCAGGCTTCATCGCCGGCAACTCTTGCAAGGAAGGCGGCAACTGGTCGGCCGGATAAGCTGGGACCTTGTAGTTGGCGAGCGCCACCAGCGGCATCTCGACCGCCGACGTACCAGCGGACCTGTCGATCAAGCAGGCGCAGCCAACAACGTCTCCACCAGCAGCAGAAATCGCCTCGGCAGCCTCGCCGACGGAGAGCCCTGTGGTGATAATGTCTTCCACACTCAGCACACGCGATCCCGGTTCAATGGAAAAACCCCGGCGCAGCGCAAAAGCGCCATCCTCACGCTCCACCCACATAAACGGCACAGCCAACTGCCGTGCCGTTTCATAGCCTGGAACAATCGCGCCCAGTGCCGGCGCGATGATGCAGTCTATCGGTCCCAAACTGGAGTCGCGGACCTTATCGGCAAGGGCACGGCACAAACGTTCGGTTTTGGCCGGCGAACGATAGACCAGTGCTTTTTGCAGAAAAACGGGGCTGTGCAGACCGGATGAGAGGATGAAGTGGCCGTCCAGAATTGCATTCTCGGACCGGAATATCTCCAGCACGTCTTCATCCGTCATGACCGGCGATATCCCTCATGCAAGCGCTCCCAACGACTCACTGGTACCTGCCAGTTGGCACGGCGGCAAGGGAGGTTTGCGCACGCTTTGGTGTCAGTCGCGTCCGGTGCGAAAATGTGCCGATCAGCTTTCGGCGCGGTCAGCCTGGTTGATGACGGGATTGGACTTCAGCTGCGACAGGATGCGATGCAGATGCTTGACGTCCTGGACCTCAAGTTCGATCAGGATGTCATGAAAATCGACGCCACGGCGCGTCATGATCAAATTGTCGATGTTGCCGCGATGGTCGGCGATGACGGTTGAGATAGCGGCAAGCGATCCGGGCTCATTGAGCGCGGTGACCTTGATCTTTGCATCGAAGAGCTGTGTGCTTGTCGGATCAATGTCCCAACGTACATCGAGCCAGCGTTCAGGCTCATTCTCATAGGCCGCCAGCGCCGGCGCGTGGATTGGGTAGCCCGTCACGCCCTCGCCCGGCGTGACGATGCCGACAATCCGGTCGCCGGGGATGGCCGGGTTGTCGGGTGAGAAGCGCACCGGCATGGACGCGTCAAGCCCGCGAACCGGGGCGTGTTTGTCGGCGCCGTTGACAGCAGCCGGTGTCTCGCCCTGATGAAAGGCGCCGGCCTTTTCTCCAGGTATGCGGAACTGAAGCGACGTCATCTCCGATAGGCCGAACCATCCTTCCGCCGATGAAGGCGCAGGCCCCGGCTCAAGTGGGTGGGCTTCGGGGAAAACGGCAGCAAGCACGGTTTTGGATGCAAGCTCGCCACGCCCAACGGCCGTGAAGACATCGTCGATTGTCTTGTGGCCAAGCCGAGTGAGAACGGCTTCAAGCGCTGAGTCTTCATAGGTTTTATCGGCGCGTTCAAACGCCCGCTGAACCACCTGCCGGCCAAGACCTAGATATTGCCGTCGAACTGCCTGCCTCGTCGCACGTCGGATCGCAGCACGGGCCTTACCGGTCCGAGCGATCTGCTCCCAAGCAGGCGGAGGAACCTGCGCTCGCGAGGTTATGATTTCTACCTGATTGCCGTTCTTCAACTCGGTCAGAAGCGGCGCAAGCTGGCCGTCAATCTTGGCGCCAACGCAGGTGTCGCCAATGTCGGTGTGGACCGCATAGGCAAAATCGATCGGCGTTGCGCCGCGCGGCAGTGAGATAACCCGTCCCTTAGGCGTGAAGCAGAAGACCTGGTCTGGAAAGAGTTCCAGCTTGGTGTTTTCCAGGAACTCTTCGGCTGTGTCGTCGCCATCGAGGAGTTCGACGGTGCGTCTGATCCAGGCAAAAGCGCGGCTGTCGCGCTTCACCGTCTCCAGATGCGAGCCACCGGACACGCCATCCTTGTAAAAGCCATGACCGGCGATGCCGTACTCGGCCACAGCGTGCATGGATTGGGTGCGGATTTGCAGTTCCACGCGGCGAGAGAAAGGTCCAATCACCGTGGTGTGGAGTGACTGATAGTCGTTCTGTTTGGGGACGGAAATGTGGTCCTTGAAGCGCTCCGGCACGCACTGCCAGGTCGTGTGAACGATGCCCAGAGCACGGTAACAGGCCGCTGGATTGGCCACCAGGATCCGGAAGCCATAAAGGTCCGACAGTTGCTCGAACGAGAGCCCCTTGCGCAGCATCTTCTGGTAGATCGAATAGGGCCTCTTCTGCCGTCCGGTGACTTCGGAGGCCAACCCATACTCGGCAAGCTTGGCCTGAACCGTCTCGATGATGGTGCGGATGATTTCGTCGGACTGTTCGAGCTGTTCGGCCAGCCGCTCCATGACCATGGCGCGGTTTTCCGGGTCGAGGATCTCGAACGCTATATCCTCCAATTCATCGCGGACGGACTGCATCCCAATGCGGCCGGCTAGCGGTGCATAGATCTCCATGGTTTCGCGGGCAATGCGCTGGCGCTTGTCGAGCCGCATGGCGCCGAGCGTGCGCATGTTGTGCAGGCGGTCGGCGAGCTTGACGAGCAACACACGCACATCATCGGAAATCGCCAGAAAAAGCTTGCGCAGGTTTTCGCCCTGCTTCGCCTCGGAGGTGATGAAGTCCAGCTTTTTCAGCTTTGTAAGGCCATCGACAAGCTTGCCGATCTCATCGCCGAACAGACGGCCGATCTCCTCGCGCGTTGCATCGGTGTCCTCAATCGTGTCGTGCAGAAGCGCGACCGCGACCGTTGCATCATCAAGCTTGAGATCGGTCAGGATCCCGGCCACTTCGAGCGGGTGCGAAAAGTAGGGGTCGCCGGAGGCGCGCGTCTGAGATCCATGGGCGCGCATGGCGTAAACATAGGCGCGGTTGAGCAGCGCTTCATCCACATTGGGATTGTAGCGCGCAACGCGTTCAACCAACTCATACTGGCGCATCATGGCGCGATGAGGCCCTTTGCTTACGGGTTCCGGCAGGATCGCCTGTCGCTTCTTTGGCAGGCAGGCCTAAACTGGTGCCATCAAAGCAAAAAAGCAAACGCCGGCTTGTCGTCAAGCCGGCGTTCTATGTTTGCGAACAACGCTTTATGAAAAGGCCTTGGGCGAAACGTACGCCGCCTGCCCGTTCTTACATATCGTCTTTGCGCTCGGGCGGTACGATGCCCTCTAGACCAGCAAGAAGCTCTTCTTCGGTCATACGCTCGAAAGATGCGCCATCCTCAGGCATGTCGGGCGAACCAGCGTCCAGGCCAGCGGCCATCGCATCAGGCGACGGGATCATCGGGACCACATCGGGTTCTGGCTCATCAACCTCAACCTGCTTTTGCAGTGAGTGGATGAGCTGTTCTTCCAGATCGCCAGGCAAAACTGTTTCATCAGCAATTTCGCGCAGTGCCACGACCGGGTTTTTATCACGGTCGCGATCAATGGTCAGTTCGGCGCCAGCAGAAATGAGCCGCGCGCGATGGGCGGCCAAAAGCACCAGGTCAAAGCGGTTCTCGCCCTTGTCGACGCAATCTTCGACAGTCACACGAGCCATACGGCCCTCCTCAAGAATAGGTGGATTAATCTGGCTATACGCATACCCACAGCGAAACGCAAGCAGGTCGATGGGCAGTCTTGTGCCCGGTCCGGTTCTTGCGTAGCCAGAAAGCATGGCCGAGCGGGATCGGTCGATCCATGTTTGATGCTTTTTCATGCCTGACGTAATTCAAGGAGCCCTTTGCCATGTCTTCTTCCTTTCCCTTCGATATGAGGGAGCGCGTCGCCTTCTTCATTGATGGTGCGAACTTTTATCAAACGGCGCGCGCGCTAAACGTCGATATTGACTACCGACGCATGCTGACGAGCTTTGTTGGCGAGGCTTACCTGCTGTGCGCTCATTACTATACAGCGATGGCTGAGGATCAGGAGTTCTCCTCGCTGCGCCCGCTGATCGACTGGCTCGATTACAACGGCTTCCACGTCACCACGAAACCGATGCGGGAGTTTACCGACAATAGTGGTCAGCGCCGCCGGGTACGTCCGGGCCTTGATGTGGACCTTTCCGTCGACGTCTTGACCCTGTGCGATGAGGTCAATCACATCGTGCTGTTTACCGGCGACGGGAACTATCGCCCGCTTGTCGAAGCGGTGCAGAAGAAGGGCCGCAAGGTCACCGTGGTCTCGTCGTTGAAGAGCAATCCTTCGATGGTGTCCGATGAGTTGCGCCGGCAGGCGGACCATTTTCTCGATCTTGCCGATCTGACCGACCGTCTGGGCCGCGACCCATCAGAGCGTCCGCCCAGGCGCGACTATGACGACAGTGATGACTACGAGTATGACGACTAGGCTGGGCGGACGGTGACCGCGCTCGATCTTGTTGTTCGCGGCTTTCCCGCTGCCAGCGAGCCGGGTAATCCCTGCACGCTCTGCCCGCGCCTGCACGCATTCATCGAAGATCAGAAACCGGCCCATCCAGACTGGCACAATGGCCCGGTGCCCAGTTGGGGCGATCCTGACGCACGGCTCTTGATCGTCGGGCTGGCACCGGGTCTGCGCGGTGCCAATCGCACCGGGCGCCCCTTCACAGGCGATTGGGCAGGCGACCTTCTCTATGCCACGCTTGGCAAGTTTGGTTTTGCCTCAGGCAGTTATGAAGCAAGGCCAGACGATGGTGTGAAACTGCATGATGTAGCGATCACCAATGCGGTGCGCTGTGTTCCACCGCAGAACAAGCCGGTCGGCGCCGAGATCAACACCTGCAACGCCTTTTTGACCGAGCTGATCGATGGCATGCCGCGCCTCACCGTGCTTATGGCGCTGGGTCGCATCTCGCATGATGCAACGCTCAAGGCGCTGGGTGTGCGCCGCGCGGCCCACACCTTTGGCCATGGCGCGATCCACGCCATGCCTGGCGGACTGACGATGATCGATAGCTATCACTGCTCGCGCTACAACACGAACACGGGCCGGCTCACGACGGAGATGTTTGAGTGTGTGTTCGCCAGCATTTGCGAGACGCTGGACGAGCACGCGACGGGCTAGCCGCGGTCGCGGAGAAGTCGCGCTTTGTCGCGCTGCCAGTCGCGCGCGCGTTCGGTGGCGCGCTTGTCATGCAGCTTCTTACCGCGTGCCAATGCGATTTCGATCTTCGCTCGACCGCGATTATTAAAGTAGATCTTGGTGGGCACCAGCGTCATGCCATCGCGCTGGATCGCGCCGATCAGCCTGTTGATCTGGCGGCGGTGGAGCAGGAGTCGGCGCGGCCGGCGCGGCTCATGGTTGAAGCGGTTGCCCTGCAGATATTCTGGGATGTAGGCGTTGATGAGATAGATTTCATCACCTTCGTCGGAGGCATAGCTTTCGGCGATGGTCGCCTTGCCCTCGCGTAGGCTTTTCACTTCGGTGCCTGTTAGTTGCAGGCCCGCTTCGAACGTCTCCACGAATTCATAATTGAACCGCGCCTTGCGGTTGTCGGCAACCGTGCGGCGCGGCGTCTGTTTGGCTTTGGACTGTGCCATTGGCGTTGGGGTTCAACCTAGCTGTTCAATAGCCCGGCATGACGCATGGCATCAGCCACCTGCTCGCGGGTGCTTTCCGACACCGGGATCATGGGCAGGCGCACATCCTCTTTGCATTTGCCAAGGATGGCCAATGCCGCTTTGACGGGCGACGGGTTGGTTTCCACGAACAGCGCCGTGTGAAGCGGCATCAGGACATCATGAATGCGCAGCGCTTCGGCAAAGTCACCAGCGGCGCAGGCTGCCTGCATGTCGGCGCAAAGGCGCGGCGCAACATTGGCCGTGACGGAGATGCAGCCCTGCCCGCCATGGGCATTGAACGCAAGCGCTGTGGCGTCTTCGCCGGAAAGCTGGATGAAGTCCGTCCCCATGGCCGCACGCTGTTCGCTCACGCGCACCATGTTGGCGGTGGCATCCTTCACGCCGTTGATCGCACGGCCGTCCTTGTTGAGGCGCGCCATGGTGGCCACGCTCATATCAATCACGGACCTGCCGGGAATGTTGTAAATGATGGTCGGCAGGTTCACGGCGGTGTCGATGGCCATGTAATGGGCATACAAGCTCTCTTGACCGGGCTTGTTGTAGTAGGGCGTGACGACCAGGATCGCATCGGCGCCGACACTTTCAGCATGCCGTGCGAAATCAATGGCTTCCGCGGTGTTGTTGGAACCCGCACCGGCCACGACCGGCACGCGGCCCGCAGCTCGTTTTACTACGCGCTCCACCACCAGCTTGTGCTCATCGTGGCTGAGGGTCGGTGACTCGCCGGTTGTCCCGACCGGCACCAGACCGGTGGACCCTTCAGCGATCTGCCAATCCACCAAGGAATCGAGAGCATCGTAATCGACTGCATCGCCATCAAAAGGCGTGACAAGCGCTGGGATCGAGCCGCGCAACGTCAGCATGGGTTTCTCCTTGTTCAAGCGATGGTGGAACCGGTGGGGAGGCCCGTCCTATCGCCGCCGGTCGCGGCGGACAATAGGGAGCGACAGCTTTGTCTGCAACCATCGGCCGGCGGATGGTTTCTGTATGCCTAACGCGCCTTTTGTCCAAGTCTGTTGCGGCATAAACCCCGCCTTCACCAAAACCAATGCACGGTGCCGATACGCTTTGCGCCTTCAGCGGTCAGACTTTCGCCATTTTGAAGGCGAGGCTGTTCGAGATAAGGCCGCGCCAACACTGTTTCACCCGACTCTCCTGTCTTTTGTGGACGACCCTCGTGACCAATCTTCCCGCCGCCTCTCCGTCATCGTCACTGAGCGCCAGTCTTGGCGCTAGTCTTGGTGCAGGTCTTGCACGTTTGGGCGTCACGCTCTTGGTTGCGGGCGCCATGGTTTTGCCGGCCAAGGCCCAACAACGGTTCTCACCGCCCAATCCAGTCGCCTCCCCTGTCTTGACGACGGCAAGTGCTGCGACAGCTCCGCCCGCGGCCCCATCCTTCGCGCCGATCCATACTGGCAGCATCGGAACCGCAAGCACACCGGACGCCTCGCGTGCAGCGCAGGTTTTGCAGCCCGTTCTCGACGCGTTGGAATCCGATCAGGGGCAGCGCGCCTATTCGATCGCCCAGGGTATCGGCGACACGATCACCCGCGATCTTGGTCTTTGGCTGATTGCGCGGACGCGTGCTGACGATCTACCGGTCGATATGCGTGCGGCTCTGCGAGACGCTTTTAGCGGCTGGCCGGGCGGTGGCATTGTCGCTCGGCAGACAGAAACAGCAATCCTGGCCCAGTATGGCGCGCAGGTTCCACCTGCGAGCGTCTTCGGGTCCGGCGACGCGCGCTCGACCGCCGGTCGGCTCGCGCAGGCCCGTGCCCTCGCCCAGGCGGGCCAGACACAGCAAGCTCGGCAAATTGCTTCAGCCCTGTGGCGCGGTAACGTGCTTGATGACGGGCTGGAAGGCCAGCTTTTGTCGTCGCTGGGCAATCTTTTAACGGCGGACGACCATAGGTACCGGGCCCATTGGCTGCTTTATCGTGACAGGGTGACTGGGGCGGAACGTGTGGCCTCCTCCCTTTCGCGCTCGGAGCGCGCTGCCGTTGAGGCGCGCGGGCGTGCCATTCGCGAGCGCACGGACGCACTGTCTGCCGTAGCAGCGGCGCATCGTGCCGACCGCAGCAACATCCACCTCACCTACGATCTTGCCCGCCTCTATCGCCGTGCGGACCGCCCGCAAGAGGCCGCGGAGCTCTTGCTTTCGGTTTCCGGCGACCGGTCGGACCTCATTCGGCCCGACCATTGGTGGCGCGAACGGCACATCGTCGCGCGCGATCTGATCGAAACCCGTCAGCCAGAGCTTGCCTATCGTTTGGTCGAGTCTGCGCCTGCCAGCGATGCTGGAGACCGCGTCGACGCTGCCTTTGTGGCTGGTTGGATCGCCCTGCGTTTCTTGAACGACCCGGGCCGGGCGGAACCGCATTTTCGGCAAATACTGGAGATCGGCACGACGCCTATAACACGTGCTCGAGGCTATTATTGGCTCGGACGGGCGCTCTCAGCGTCCGGCGACACAACTGGTGCCAACCAGGCATTTGCCCAGGCGATGAGCTATGGCGAGACCTTCTATGGCCAGGCAGCGTCAACCCTGGCCGGTCTGCAAGTGCGCTTTGAACAGGTGCCCGCACCGCAAACGCCCAGCCACGCCTTCTTTACCTATGCCGACATTCTTTACACGCTCGGTCGGCGCACCGATGCGCGCATCTTCCTCTACGCCCTTGCCCGTGATGGGGCGCAGCCAGCGCAGATCGTGGCCATGGCGAACCTTGCTGGTCGGCATGGCGATGCGACCTCGGTGGTCCAACTTGGTAAGATCGGCGCGCTGCGCCATCGCTCTCTTGCGCTGCTTGGGTATCCGACCGGCGCGTTCCCACAGAACGCTCGTATCCCAGATCGCCTGCCGCCGGCAGTCGCCTATGCCATTGCCCGCCAGGAAAGCGGCTTCGATGCCCGCGCCCGCAGCCATGCCGGCGCTCTTGGCCTGATGCAGTTGATGCCAGCAACGGCGCAACGCATCGCCCGGGACGCCGGCGTTTCCCATTCAACGGCTCGGCTCACATCGGATCCGGCCCACAATGTGACGCTGGGTGCCTATCACCTTGATGAGCTGATTGCAGAGCATAACGGGTCCTACATCCTGACCTTCATTGCCTACAATGCCGGTCCAGGCCGCGTGCCCCAATGGATTGAGCGTTTTGGCGATCCGCGCGGTGGCCAGGTGGACGTAATCGACTGGATCGAGCTCATTCCGTTTTCCGAGACCCGTTCTTATGTCCAGCGAGTGCTGGAAAACATCTTTGTTTACAATCAGCTGACCGCGAATGGTTAGTGCCCTCTCAGAGCGCGTGCGGCACCTTACCGTGCGTGCCGATGATGGATTGCGGTTGGCGGTCGAGGATTGCGGACCGCACCATACCGGGCGATCACCGCTTCTATGCCTCGCGGGACTGACGCGGACCAAGCGCGACTTCACTGAGCTACGCGACCATTTCGCCTTTCATCCCACCGAGCCACGCCGTGTGGTAATGATGGATACGCGCGGGCGCGGGGGATCGGAATGGGACAAGGATCCTACCCAATACAGCGTTCCCCGTGAGGCTGCAGACGTAACGCAGGTTGCCGTTGCACTGGGCCTGCATGACACCGTCATTGTTGGTACGTCGCGCGGCGGGATCCTGGCGATGGCGCTGGCCGTCAGTAAGGCCGGCCGCATCGCTGGCGCGGTGCTCAATGACATTGGGCCAGTGATTGCGGCCAAGGGCATTGGGCGGCTCAAAGCCCAACTGGGTGGGCGGTCTCTCCCAGCGACCTGGGATGACGCCGCTCTACGTCTCGCCAAGGGGCTGAGCGAGCAGTTTCCATTCTTCGATGAGGCCGATTGGGCTGAGTATGCCCGCCGTACCTTTGCCGACAAAGATGGCCATCCAGCGCCTTTGGCCGATCCAGCCATCGGAGATGCTTTGAAGGAAACTCCAGATGTCCCACAACCGCTTGATCTGTCGGTCTATTTCCGCGCACTGATCCGTAGGCCTGTGCTCTTGATACGCGGCGAGCATTCAGACTTGTTGGACGAGGCAACTGTCGATGAGGCAGCTTTGTTGGGCGCCGAGACGCATACCGTTCCAGATGAGGGCCACGCGCCTTGGCTGCGCGGACCGGTGTTGGAGCGCGTGGAGAGCTTTCTCAGCGCCAACGGGCTTTAGCCCGCGCTACTTCTTGGTCTTGCTCGACGAGCTTTCGACTTTGCCGGCATCGACCCGCTTGGCGAAATCTGTTTCGCCACCGTCGGCGAGCACCTTGGCCTGACCTACCCAATCCTCGCGCTCAATACGACCAGCAAAAGCGAGATAGGTGCCGACCCAGCGCGCCTCCGAGGGCGTCCATTCGGCAATCTGCGCGAAATGGTAGATGCCCAGATCGTTCAGCTTGCCCTCATTGACCTTGCCAACGCCCTTGATGCGTTGAAGGTTGTCCTTCGTACCGCCGGTGGGCCCAGCAAGTGCTGATGGACGCGTGCCGACGGCATTGGCCTTATCCTCGTTGCTCGCATCCGTGGGCAGCGCGGCCAACGCGGCTTCCACGGCTGCCTCATCCATCTCATCGGCGGGTTCGGGCAGGCTCACTGGATCGCGAACGGCTGGTTTTTCTTCTGGCGTATCAAGATGTGCTGTGGTTGCTGCGACGGTCGCAGCGGCTACGGCAGCAGCGGATTCTGCGGGGCGCGGTTTGCGCTTTTTGGCAACGGGAGCCGGGCTCGCCGCGGCGGGTTCTGGCTCCGACGAAACTGCTGCCGGCGCTGCGCTGGCTGCCTGGTATACACTGCCACCCGTGAAGAACCGCTTCAAAAGACAGCCGGCAATCGCGCCCAATACAAAGGCGGCGAGGACCAGAAGACCTGTCTGGATAACCAGATAGAACATGGTGCCCTCCCCTTAGCGCTGTGTGCCAGACCGGCTGGGGAACCAGCCCGTCGCCACGCCGATAAGAAAGGCGATCAGCAGAAACAGCCAAAGCTGGGAAATCAGGTAGTACATCGGTTTGCCTTTAGCATGGGGACGGGCTGCGCCACCCCGTTTGAGCTTTGCGTCTTACTGTTGAACGGTGAAGGTAATGCGGCGGTTCTGGGCCCGCCCCTCCTCGGTCGCATTGTCGGCGATAGGCTGGCTCTCGCCATAGCCAACTGCGGTAATCCGGCTGGCCCTAACACCGACCCCTGTCATGTAATCCAAAACAGACGTCGCGCGCGCCTCGGACAGGGTCTGGTTGGCGTTGTCTGCACCTCGAGAATCGGTATGTCCGCCGATCTCAACATCGGCAGCGGGACAACTCTGCAAGGTGCGGACAAGGCGGTCCAACAAACCAAGACTGAGACCATCAATGGATGCGCTGCCGGTCTCAAACAGGATGGTTGCCGCGCCAAGCGTCTCCTCCAGTCGTGCCTGGCAGGTTGCGGCGTCGACAATGGCCGGCAGAGGAAGCGCCCCGATGTCCGTTGACAGATTGAAACCATCTGGCGCTGCGACGCTGCTTTCGATCACCGAAACGGACCTGCGGTAGAGCGCATCGCCAGTCAGCTCCGCCTGTTTGTCGCTGATCATGAGCGCGCCATTGGCAAGGCGGCTTAGGCCGCGCAAACCGGCGGCGACCATCGCGACAAAGCTATCTGGTGCACCGTCAGCAATAGCGATATCGCCACCTATGGCTGCGCCGGGGAACAGAATGGCAAGGTCCGAGAGCAGCGACGTTCGCACCTCATCGGAGGGCGCAAAGCCCGAAAGGATCAGGCGCTCATCATCCACCGCGACGTTGAAGATGTAGGGCGACGCCGGCCCCGGCGTGATCGACGCCGTGACGGCCAATACATCGGAAGAAAGCGCCGAGAGTTCCAGTTCTGCGGATGCGGCACTATCGAAACTGGTTGCGATCCCTTCGACCGAAAGCGTATCACCAGAGAGCGCGGCCTCACCTTGCGCCAGGCTGGTCAGGGTCTCGGCCAGTGTCTCCAGAAGTGTCGGCATGTCGATGCCATCGGGCGCGCCGCGCGAAACGCGCGCGCTGTCTGAAAGCTCGACGCCTGCTGTCTCTAGGGCGTTGGCAAAAACCGCCCGACTGGTTTCGTCCGGCAAAGCGCCGCTCAAGGACATGGCGGTGCCGTCCCAAACCATACTCGTCTGGAATGGATCAGCCAGCGGAGGCGCGATGCGGCCCGACAGGCTGTCGAACCCTTCTGGAAGCGACCCCAGGAACATGTTTGTGCTGTCATAGGCAGTGTGGTCGACGGCTTCACCGGATAGCGAAAGCGCACGATCTTCAATGGTGGCTGAGGCGTTTTCCAAGCTTGCCATCTGGCCCAAGAGCGCGGTCGCGGCCGCGACAAAGCCCTCCGGTGCGCCGAAGCCACGCTCCATTTGGTCATAGACTGCACCAAGTCTGGAAGCCGCATCAACCAGGGACCCGCGGGCATCATCGTCTGGTGCAAAGCCGGATAAAGTTACTCCACCCTCGCCTGTCGCCGCCTCCCAAATGTAAGGAGCGATGATCGGGGGATTAATTGTGATCGAAGCGCTACTGAAATCACGCGGAAGATCAGCCAGCCTGGCCAGTTCAATGTCATAAGCTTCCAAGGTTGGTGCATCACCTTCAACGGTGAGATCACCCCCTTGCAGCCAAACGCTCACAGGCGAGAGGGTGGTCAGGCTCGGTGCCAGAAAGGTGAGCTGATCAACCCAGTCTGATGGTGCGCCACGCGCCAATTCTGTTTGGTCGTCAATTGCGATGTCAGGCAGCTCGGCACGGAGATCATCCAAAAAATCCGTACGAAGCTCAGCATTGGGAAATGCACCTGACGCCGTCAGCGTGTCGCCGGCGCGTTCAAAGCTCAGCGTGTAGGGATCGGCGAGCGGAAGTAGCGTCAGCGTATCGCTGGAAACTGTCCGCACGCCCCAAACGCGGTTGGCGGCTTGGACAGCTGCGTGGAAACTGGCTTCCGTAGGAGCCGTCCCAGAAAGGGTCATATCGCGGCCGTCGAGACTAGTTGCAGCCCACGGAACACCATCGGTTTGGAAGAGGCTCGCGGCGCGAGAGGAAATGTCCTCTTCGATCACACCGCCACGCAGGATGATTGCCAGCGCCGTGATCACGGCAACGGTCACAAATCCTGGAAGAAGCCATGCCCGCCAATTGCACATGAGTTCGGCCTCCCCTCCAAACAGAACACTCAGTTATCTCTGCCGTGGATGGGGGTGAGTGGCAAGGGGTCCCTTGATCAGCCGAACTCCAAACAAAAAGAAGGGCCCGGCGAACCGGGCCCTTCCTGTATTCGATCTAAATCTGAGGGATCAGATTAGAAAGAACGGGTCACACGGAAACGTGCTGACCATTCGTCGTCGTCCACGTCGGAGCGGAAGTCCGAAATTTCAAAGTCAGACTGGCTGTAGGTCACGTGGGCGTTGATCGTCAGGTTCGTAACCGGCGTGTAAGCGATGCCACCACGGATGTGGTAGACGCTACCGTCAAACATACCACCGAAGTGGTCAACGTCGGCATAAGAACCATCCAGGCTTACAGCGACATAGTCGTTGAGGCCAAAGTTAAAGCCTGCCGCAATCATGTACGATTCTGTCAGCTCCAACGAGGTCGTTGCAACAGCAGTGTCCGTATCAACGGTAACGACGATGGCATCAGCATAACCGTTAACGGTATCGCCAATTGTGTTATCGAAGCCATGGAACTGCTGTGCACCGTTCGCATAGATCGCGGTGATACCGAAGGTTGATCCCACGCCAAACGGAATGTTCAACTCAGCCGAGCCACTAACCGCAAAGCCCCACTCGGAGTCGACCGACGAACCTGCAGGGTTCACTTCGTGCAGAGCTGCACCTAGCTTGGCAGAACCCCACGCCTGGTCAACGCGCAGAGCGGCGATGAAGTCAGGTGCCGAAGCCCCACCATCATAGCCAACCTCGGACAAGGTCCAAAGACCACCGTTACCGGTAGTAGCGTCGAGGACAACACGCGATTCTGCCAGACCTAGAATGGAACCTGTACGTGCGTCGTCATCTTCGATCGAGAACGACAGCGTAAAGCCATTGCCGGCCGCAAAGTTCACGGAGAATTGGTTTGACGCCTGGTCAGCAATGTCCAGACCATTGGCAGCGCCCGAACCATAACCGGTGAAGACCGGATCGAATACTGAGTCAGCAAGACCAGCAGTGAAGCCGAGCGAACCAACATTCATCTGAACGAAAGCACGGTCAACGTTGGCGGCGTTTCCGTTTTCTCCGTCAAGACGGATAAATCCACGCAGCAGACCGTACTCGGTCATTGTACGTGCGTCGAAGTTCAGACGCGCATTGCCAGTGAAGTCGTTTTCGTCGTTGTCGCCGGCAGCCGCAAGAATGCTGAGCCCTGTGATGTAATCATCGTCAGCAGCAAAACCCGATGCGGCAGCACCGGCCGTGTCAAACTGCAACGCACCAGTCACTGCAGCGATGTCGCCGATAATCGTTCCATTACCTGCTGACGCATCAACAATCGTCGTGCCATTGTGACCCTGCAATACGTTGTCGAACATATTGAGATCATAGCCGTCGTCAGATGTCAGAGAACGGACGGAAAGGCCTGCAATCTGAGCGGCATAGTTGCGCATTTGCAGGTTGTAAGTGTCGAGCTGAGCCTGGGTCGGAGCGTTCGGCAGCGGCGTACCAGCCGCAATCGTAACTGTCGCACCAACTGTCGGACCCCATGGTTGAGCGGCAGCGGTATCACCGAGAGCGCTAAACAGAGTGATTGCATCACCCGTTTCCCAAGCGAACGGATCAATTTCTTCACTCCAGGTCAGCTGACCACGAGCGTAACCAGAAATGTCGAAGCAGACATCAGAACCAGGGAGAAGGAAACCGGTGAAAGAACCGATCGAGCAAATCTGCACATAGTTCACGGCTGCCACTGGCAGACCGAGATCGGCAGCTTGCGCCCCAGAAACGGTTGCGAGAGCCGCAGCCGAACCGAGGAGAAGGCTTTTTGCCTTAGTCATGAAAGACCTCCAATCATCAAACAAAAGATCAAAATGTGTCAGACCATTTTGACCCGGTGTAGCTTGCTTGGGATGCTGGGAGCCCGTTCATTTGCTTTTCGCGCTCTGTGCTGATGCACAACCGCTTGAAAAGGAGGAACCGAATTCAAAGGCAACCAAAACAAGCCGAGTCGGGCGGACCCTTCTCGTGAAACCTGCATGCAAGGTCGCCGGCGCCCATGCAAGCGGGAAGTGGCATCGCAAGGGTTCCGATGAGGGGATTGGTAAGATGTGTTGCACGGATGCCACGGTGTGGCTGTGGGGCGCCCGGTTTTGGTGAATCAAGCGTTACGCATTTTCGCTTGCTCTGTTCCCGCGGACCAGCCGATCTCGCCTTCTCTCTGGTCCTAAGGAACAAACGACTTCCCCCTTGCTCTGTACCTGCGGAACAACCGCGAGCGTTCTCTTTTGCTCTGTTCCTGCGGAACAACCGCCTTCCCACTTCGCTCTGATCCTGCGGAAAAACCGCTGGGTTGAATTGTGCGGCGCGGCATGGGAGAGACTGCGCCAACGCCTTTAGATACGCATGGGGGGAGCGCGCATGCGCAAGATATACGACTCGGCCGACGCCGCCCTAGAAGGGCTGTTGAGCGATGGCATGCTGATCGCCGCTGGCGGGTTTGGACTTTGCGGCATTCCGGAGCTTCTGATTGATTCCATCGTCAAAAGCGGCGTGAAGGACCTTTCCATTGCGTCCAACAATTGTGGCGTTGATGGATTCGGGCTCGGCAAGCTGCTCGACACCCATCAGATCAAAAAAATGATGTCGTCCTATGTCGGCGAGAATGACGAGTTCATGCGGCAGTATCTGGCCGACGAGCTTGAGATCGAGTTCAACCCCCAGGGCACGCTGGCTGACCGCATGCGCGCGGGTGGCGCCGGCATCCCCGGCTTCTACACCAAGACCGGCGTTGGCACGGTGATCGCCGAAGGCAAGGACCATAAGGACTTTGATGGCGAGACCTACATTATGGAGCGCGGCATCTTTGCCGACCTTTCCATTGTGAAGGCCTGGAAGGCGGACGAGACCGGCAATGCGATCTTCCGCAAGACGGCGCGCAACTTCAACCAGCCGGCCGCGACCTGCGGCAAGGTCTGTGTGCTGGAAGTGGAAGAAATTGTGCCGACGGGTTCGCTCGACCCCGATTTGATCCATCTGCCCGGCATTTATGTGCACCGACTGATCCAAGGCGAGCACGAAAAGCGCATTGAACAGCGCACCACACGCAAGAGGGAGGCCGCCTAATGGCTGAGGCAGCTGTTCAAGTGTCCGGTTGGGACCGCAACCAAATGGCAGCGCGTGCCGCGCAAGAGCTTGAAGACGGGATGTATGTGAACCTTGGCATCGGCATTCCGACGCTGGTGGCCAATTACATTCCCGATGGCGTTTCGGTGACCCTGCAATCGGAGAACGGCATGCTGGGCATGGGTCCCTTCCCGTATGAGGGAGAGGAGGACGCGGACCTGATCAATGCCGGCAAGCAGACGATTACCGAGCTACCGCACACGGCCTATTTTGATTCGGCCCAGAGCTTTGCCATGATCCGCGGCGGCAAGATCGCCATGGCAATCCTTGGCGCGATGGAAGTTGCCGAAAACGGTGACCTTGCCAACTGGATGATCCCCGGCAAGCTGATCAAAGGCATGGGCGGTGCGATGGATCTTGTTGCCGGCGTTGGCCGCGTGGTGGTGGTGATGGATCACACCAACAAGCGCGGGGAATCAAAGCTTCTCAAAGAGTGCACTCTGCCCCTTACCGGCAAGGGCGTCGTCGATCGCGTGATCACCAATCTTGGCGTGCTAGACGTTGTCGATGGCGGCCTGAAGATCGTCGAGTGTGCGCCAGGCGTGAGCGAGGCGGACATTAAGGCGGTGACTGAGGCGAAGGTGGTTTAGGATAAGAGCCGAGTAAGACTCGCGCTTCGCCGGTCCTACGCAACAGCGAAAACCTGCGTTTCGGCCGTTGGATCGGAGGTCATTCGCAGTGCCCTAGTCGGCATCAAATGAGCCTAATGAGGTACTCGGAGCCATGGATTTGGCGACGATGTAATTGGCGACTTTTGCTGACCCGAATGCATCCAAGTAGGCGTCGCGTCCTCGTTGCCCACGTTCAAACCAGCTATCGCCTTTGACTAGCCTCTTCAGCTTCTGAGGCAATTCGCTGGGTTCGTCGAAGTAAACGACATCGCTGTCAGCGATGTATTTTTGCAGACCGACCGATCGCGGTACGATAGCAACCGCACCGGCGCCAAAAATCTGCGCGATTCTATCTGAAGAGTACATATCCGCATTGTAGAGCGAGTCGACGACTGAGCATTTTGCCGAGCAAAGGAATTGCTCAAATGGCATTCCGTATAGCGCTTGTTTGCCCTTCCCCCCTCTGATCTTAACATCAAGTCCGTTGGTCCGGAGGTAGTCCAGCATCGCACCACGGCGACCGGACGACACATAACCTACGTCTATGGGACGGTCACGTTGCGCCGAAAGCGAGAACTGGGCCTCATCAAGAGGGTTGGGAACAAAGAAGCTTGCCGGGAAGACTTCCCGCGCTTTATGCAAGCGCTCGCCGCCCGTTGTGAAGAACGCCGCATCGATGACCGATTTCAATGCGTCAAGTCGACGAACCGACGATTTTGGTCGATCCTCATCCAGGTAATCACAGTCCACCATACAAACGGTCGCGCCCGAGATGAACTTAGCCTGCGCCAGGGTGTTGGCATCAACCAGGTCGGCATGACACCAGACAATCAGGTCGGGTTTAAGCATTTCGCAGGTGGAAAGAAAATGACGCCGCATAAACGGCTTACCCGCATATCGCCAGCCGGCGAAGAAGCAGACACCGATGTCGCGGTCTGAAAAAAACGAGACGAAATATGGCGTACTCAGAACTCCGGCCAGCAGCATCTTGTAGAAAGAGTAATAAAATAATCGAAGCTTAAAACGGCAGCCGGGGCGAAGGTAGAGAATTCTCATCGGCGATCGTCATCCTAACTTACTGCGCTTTTTCCATTGGCTTGGGGGGGACAAGTCTCAGACTGGCGATCACCAAATCAGAATGGATGCTCGATATCAGGCCACTCTTGGTCTGCGCGCGCGATAACCTTGGGCAACTCCGGCCATCTTATTCCAACTGCTGGATCATCAAAACGGAAACCAGCCGCGTGGCCAGCTTGATAGGCGCGATTCATTGTGTAGTGAACATCGGTATCGCGCTGAAGGGTCAGAAAACCATGGGCGAATCCCTCAGGAATGTGCACGCCGCGTCCATTTTCGCGAGACAGCTCGAACCCCTGCCAAGAGAGGTAGGTCGAGCTTTCAGGACGCATGTCGACCACAACATCGAATACCGCCCCAGACAAAACCTGCACAACCTTCGCTTCGCTGTGAGGCGGGCGCTGAAAGTGCATGCCGCGCAAGGTGTGTTTAGCCGGATTCATCGACAGGTTGGTCTGAAAGGCAATGAACTTGCTCCCCGCCTCCTCGATCAATTGCGGACAAAAAAGGCGAGCAAATCCACCGCGATG
Source organism: Cohaesibacteraceae bacterium (assembly GCA_050043025.1). Taxonomy (GTDB): domain Bacteria; phylum Pseudomonadota; class Alphaproteobacteria; order Rhizobiales; family MH13; genus MH13. The sequence goes on along the minus strand of JBHJIX010000054.1, from coordinate 3,710 downwards.
GCCAACAACAGGATGGCGCTGAAACGGTATCACGCCATTCAGACGTGTGCGTCCAAAGCGCAGCACCTTACAGCACCTTTGTTTCTGGAATTGTTGTCACAAGTTGCGCACCTTTTTCCGTTATTGGCTTTAGGCCCTCTGTAATTTCTCCAACCAAATTCCAAGGAACGATAATGATGTAGTCTGGGGACTCTGAAAGTAGTTTTTCCGGACTCACAATTGGAATGTGGCTTCCCGGCAATAGCTTGCCCTGCTTGGCATGACTACGATCCGCAATGCAGACGACGTCTTGTTGATCAACGCCACACACATTGAAGAATGTGTTTCCTTTCGCCGCTGCTCCGTAGGCGTAGACCGTTTTTCCCTCTGAGCGCGCTGCCGTCAGAAAGGCTCGAAAGCTTTCGACAGACCGGTCAACAAGCTTGGAAAACTCAGCGTATGTATCCAATTTACCAAGCCCTGCACCCCGTTCCTTCTCCAACAGTTGACGGACACTGTTTGTTCGCTCGTATTTCGCGCCGCTGTGGCAGGCGTAAACCCGCAGGCTCCCGCCATGGGTCTGGAGCTCGTCAACATCAAAAACCCGCAGACCGACTGCCGTCATTAGTCGGTCGACAAAAAGAAGGCTCAGATAGGAATAGTGCTCATGATAAATAGTGTCGAACTGTCCCAACCGTATCAGATTCAACAGATGTGGGAACTCGAACGTCACAACTCCATCCGACGCGAGTAATTCGGTGAAGCCGGCTGCGAAATCGCGAATATCTGGAACATGGGCGAGTACGTTGTTCGCCGCCATGAGGTTTGCCTTGATACCCTCATCGGCCAATGAACGACCCAACCGTTGACCAAAAAAATCAATCCGCGTCTTGATACCTCGTTTTTGAGCTTTCTCCGCCGTCGACGCCGTCGGTTCGATTCCCAGAACATCTATGCCGCTCGTCTGAAAATGTTGAAGCAGATAGCCATCGTTGCTGGCGACTTCGACGACCAAGCTGCTCTTACTGAGATGGAAGCGATCCTGCATAGCTTCGGAATAACGCTTAGCGTGCGCCACCCAACTGTCTGAATACGAGGAGAAGTACATGTACTGATCATCGAATATCTCACTCTGCGCCACCGCTTCATCGGCTTGAACTAGAAAGCACTCGCCACACACGCGTACGGTTAGCGGATAGGGCCTGTCCAAACCGGCCGAGGCCTGTTCGTCGGTTACGAACTGATTGGAGAGTGGCGTCGTTCCCAGGTCAGCGAAAAGCTGATCAAGGCTCGCGCCACAAAAGCGGCAGCAGGGGTTTTGTGGTGTCATGAAATCTGGTTTTCAAAGGGCGCTAGGTGCGAAGAAAACGATCAACGTCGTCGGCGCTGGCATCTGCCATCGACCGACCGTCAGAAAGTGCTGAGTACCAAGAAGCCGTCATATCTATCATGCTATCGGTTCCAAATCGTTCATTCCACCGCAGAAGACTGCGGGCGGCTGAGGAATCAAGTGAAAGCTGATGCATCTCTGGGGGTCCGGGCTCTAATGCCAACTCCCATGGCCTTTCCATATTGAGGTGGCCTGCCATTTTTTCAGCGATTTTTCCGACTGTCATCGCCTCCGAGATCGCTGGGCCGAAGTTGAGCGACCGAGGACATTTCGGTCCAAAATCATCGGCCAGGTGTTCAATAAAAAGCAAGTAACCGTTCAGGCAGTCGAGAACGTGCTGCCATGGGCGAACCGCGCCTGGATTGCGAAGAATGAGGACCTCATTACGGCGATGAGCCCGCCATACATCCGGCACTATGCGGTTTTGCGCAAAGTCTCCTCCACCGATCACATTGCCAGCTCTTGCCGTTGCGACACGAAGCCATTGGTCATCAGCAAACGAGTCTCGCCAGCTTGCCGTAAGAATCTCACAGGCTGCCTTGGATGCCGAATAGGGGTCGTGCCCACCGAGCGGATCATCTTCCGAAAAAATCCGACCGCTTTCGTCGTTCGCATAGACCTTATCTGACGTGACAACCAGGCAGATGATTAGGTGGTCAATCTGCTTTAGTGCCTCAAGCAGATTGAGAGTTCCCAGAACGTTGGTTTCATAGGTGCCCCGCGGGTCGCTATATGATGGTCGCACAAGTGCCTGTGCAGCCATGTGAATGACGACGTCGGGCTCGGCGGTCCGCACCCGCGCCTCGAGTTTTTCTGCGTCTCGTATGTCGCCAATGCGATGATCGATCCGATCTGCAACAGACGCCAAGTCGAACATCGCTTCGTTGTCCGCCGGAGCCAATGCATATCCAAAGACACTCGCCCCCAATTGCTGAAGCATCAATGCGCACCAGGATCCCTTGAAGCCGGTGTGGCCGGTCAGCAAGACACGCTTGCCTGCCCAATAATCCGGAGACGGCAGCCTTGATGCCTGAAGATCAGCCGACATCGAACTCTACCAAACTTTCCATGGTGCATTGCCGGTGACCCAGAGATGCTCAAGGTGGTTTTTGTCCCGCAACGTGTCCATAGGGTGCCAAAAGCCATCATGCTTCCACGCCATGAGCTCCCCTGACTCCGCCAGTTCGGTGAGAGGATTAGCTTCGAATGGCATTGTTGGCCCAGAAATCAGGCTGAGAACTGATGGATTCAGAACGAAGAAGCCACCATTGATTCGTCCTTGATCACCAGCTGGTTTTTCTGTGAAGCGGCGCACCTGGGCGCCCTCCAAATCCAATACCCCATAGCGGCCAGGTGGTATCACTCCGGCGACCGTGGCTTTCCGCCCATGCTCGATGTGGAACTGGATTTCTGAGGCGATGTCGATATCGGCGACGCCGTCGCCATAACTCATACAAAAAGGTTCTTCGCTTTCAAGATATTGAGCCACTGCCTTGACCCGACCACCTGTCAAGGTATCAGCTCCCGTGTCCACAAGAGTAACCTTCCATGGCTCGGCGGTGCTCTCGTGGTACTCCACTTGCCCGCTGCGCGCATCAATCGTAACGTCTGAAGAGTGAAGCACGTAGTTCGAGAAATACTCTTTGATCATGTAACCCCGGTAGCCAAGGCAAATGATAAAGTCGGTGATCCCATTTGCAGCGTAGATTTTCATCACGTGCCACAGGATGGGGCGCCCGCCGATTTCGATCATCGGCTTTGGACGCAAATGACTCTCCTCGGATATCCGAGTGCCAAGGCCGCCGGCTAGGATTACCGCCTTCAAACTTTCGTCCCTTTACAAAAGAATGCGCGCACGCGCGCCTTGTCCTAAACCAGTTGCTGGAGCAGACTCGGCTAAGAACCATTAGCAGTTGGCCCCTCCATGACCATTTTGCTAAGGGAAATGATCCGCCGAAACAACGCCTAACAGAGCCACCTAGACCAAGTGAATGGATCGTGTTGTATGGCCGATCTCAGTTTGAAGCCTGGAATGATCTATGCCTGTTTTTCGTGAGGTGCCCGTTTACAAGCCTCTGATTGCCGATGAAGAAAAAAACGCCGCGATAGCTGCGCTTGATAATGGTTGGTTGGGCATGGGCAGTTTCGTTAAACAATTCGAGGATGAAATCCAAGCGGTCATTGGTTCACCTGATCGGCACCCGGTTGCTGTAAGTACGGGGCATGCTGCACTTCACCTTGCGTTGCTGTTGAATGATGTTGGACCGGGTGACGAGGTACTAACACCTGCATTCCACACCCTCGCCGACTTACCAGCCATACTCGCGCCCGGCGCGAAGCC
>JBHJIX010000053.1:0-28149 GCA_050043025.1 Cohaesibacteraceae bacterium | reverse complement strand
CGAGCGGTCTTGAATGCTGTTGCTTGGCGAGAGGCCGGTTTTGGCGACGTCTTTACCTTAGAGCCTTCGCTCTGGCCTTCTTTTTCAATCTGCCTGTGGCGGCCTTGATCAGTGCGAATGTCGCGCAGGGGCGCCTTGTGTTCCTCACGTAACGCCTTGATCCGTTCTTGGAGCTTGCTCCTGTCGGCGATCTGTTGACTGACCAGAAGGTCACGCTGCTCGCGGTCGCGGATCATCGCGGCGAAGGCCTCGCGCTCGTTCTGTTTTTGGATCGTCGCCCGCTGGCCTGAGAGCCGTTGCCAGAGACCCTTGAGGCCTGTGTTGAGCCTGGCTGACCGGGCGTTGGTTTCTTCCAACTGTCGCGCTGCCTGGCCATCGTCGAGCCGTTTGCGTTCGGCGCGGTGTTGCAGGGCCATCGCCTGCCGCTCTTGATCGAGTTTCTGCGTGGCTGCATCGCGGGCGGTTCTGGCTTCTTTGGCGTGGCGGACAAACGCGCCGCGCATGTCACGGGCCATTTTGGTCTTGGCGTCATCGACCGATGGCAGGGTGATGGGCTCGCCAAGCTTGGCGCGCACCTCTTTGGCCTTCTTGCCGATGTAGCGGGCAATGGACAGCACTTCGCCCTCATAACTGACGGCCACATGACCGCGCCTGTCGCCCTTGGCCAGGATAAAGCCGCGCTCTTCGAGCGCATGGCCGAAGGTGGTGGCGTTGTCGCTCATCGCCCATGCGTCTTGCATTTCGGCTTTGAGATCACGGGCGTCTTTGCCCATGCGCTTGGCCTGCTGCCATTGATCGAGCGTGAAGTTGCGTGGGTCAGACTGACCGCCGCGTGCAAGGCCCGCTGGCATGGTCCAGTCATGCTCATGGTGGAGCTCTCGGCTGATGTCTTGAAGCTTGCGCTTGTAGTGCGAGAGGTTCTTGGCCGTCATTGTCTGGGTGTCGATCCGTGACCACACCGCATGGGCATGGCGTCTGCCTTCCTTTTCATGGAAGACAATAGCCCTGGCATGGCCGTCCAGCCCGTTGGCCTGTTCGATCCGGTCAATGGCATCTTCAAAGACCTGTACAGGCACGTCTTCGCGCTCCGGCGGATTGAGCGAGACGGAAAACAAGAAGTTCTTGGCCCGCGTCCCCTTGGAGACGGCATAGGCTTCTTTCATCGCGCCGGTCAGATCGTCGGAGACGAAGCCACGCAGTTCATGCACTTCGACATGTTCATTGTCTTGGGTGTTGAGAAGGTGCAGCGCCAATTGCTTGCCGCCACCCCGTTCACTGGCCTTCAGGATCATCGGCTAGCGCTCCTTGATTCCAAGGGCGCGCATCAAAGCAGCCTTCATCGCGGCGATGTCGGAGCACGCAGCCCGCAAGGTCGCTTCCGTCTCTTCGCTCACCGGCAGAGCGCCCAGCTTCGCCAGACGGGTTAGCTCGCCCACCGTGGACGACAGGCCAGAGGCACCCAGCAAGCCGAGCACCTGCGCCAGATCGCTCTTGCGCGGCTTCTGAGCACCTGAACCAGTCGCAAAAACCAACTCGCGCACATAGGCGCTCACAGACCGACTCCCCGCCCGGCGCACCAACTTGGCGCGCTCCTGTGGCGGCAACCGTATAGAGATCGGTGTCGTCGGGGTTTTCTTGGTCATGTGTCAAAGGCAAAAAAGGTTGTGGCCGCGCACTGCATCGCAGGCGCGGCGTCATAAGGGTTCAACTGTCAGAGTATCAGCGCCGTCCCTCGCTCATGGGTGAAGGAACGGCGGAACGGAGCGCTTCTCCGGCCCGATTACATTGGATCAGGTGCGGGCGGCTCGTCGGCTCGCGGATTTTGATCCACACCAAAATCCGGTAGGGAACTCAAAATTGCTTCCCAGTCTTCCAGGTCTTTGAAAAGATCATCCAAAAGGTTCGGACTTTGTCCCAGCAGGTCCGCCACCTTTCTGTGTCCTACCTATCAGCAGCCGATCAGGAGGCACGCCCCGCTAGTGGCGGAACTCTGCTTCCCATTCAAACAGGGCTGATTGTTCAAAACTCTGCGGCCAATGGCCGAAATGGTCCGGAACAGTCACCCTCGCCACCCTATCGGAGGCGGGGAAATAGGGCTTCAGATCAAGCAGTGGTGTGCCGTCAAGCATGTCAAAATAGGGCGTGGTCACCAGCCCAGTTGAAAGATCGACGGTCTTAATCTCAAAGACGCTCATGCCAATTGGATTGGGACGCGCCTCCGAGCGTGTCGCGAATACGCCAAAATCGTCCGGGCTCGCCGTGTATGGCTGCCTGATTGTCAAAGCATCCAGGCCCTTGGTGGGCTCCGTCTCAGGCGCCCACCATACGGCGATGGCGTGGCTGAACGCGTCCAGGCCGACGAGACCTGGACGATAGTCTGGCGCTAGCTGCAGGGCAAAGTCTCCCGCGCTTGCCTTGCAGATTCCAATGGGTTGAAGGGTGAAGGGGGTTGTCATCATGGCGCTCCGTTTGGTGTACGTTTGAGGGACCGGCAAGGCGTGACGGTGCGGCCGTCCGGAAAAGGACGGGCGAGGAGTTTTTTGTAGTTTTGGGGCATCAAGCTCCGGTCTGGCTCACGCCATGCCGTACGTTCAAAACTGCACACAGCGGGCCGCACTAGCCAGTCCGGTAAAGCACCTGTGACGTTCAAAATTCACGCTATAGGACTAAAAAGCCTGGAAAATTCAGGACCTAAGGACGGAGCTGACCCGAACGAAAACAGCGCTAATCACCATCGTTGCCCCAGCGATTTCTCGAGATGGCGTCAGCGGCATCACCCAGTGTGGGCGCCGAACGGTCAAGTGCGAGTTTGCTCCGTGAGAAGCGCAGGGGCGAGCGCAGGGCCGCGACCCCTTCTGGTTCGATGATCATACCGCGCGCCGCGATTTGTTCATCCTTCAGCACGTCTTCCACCGAGTTGATCGGCGCCGCGGGCACGGTGGCCGCTTCCAAGGCGGCGAGCAGTGCGTCCCGGGTCCAGAGGATGATTTCCTGTTGCAGGGCAGGGACAAGATCGGCGCGCCGCGCAACCCGGTCACCATTGGTGGCGTAAGCCGGGTCCTTGCCGATCTCGATGCATCCCAACACTTGGCATAGCCGCTGAAACTGGCCATCATTGCCAGCTGCGATCACTAAGGCTCCATCACTGACCTCAAACACCTGATAGGGCACAATGTTGGGGTGAGCGTTGCCAAGCCGTGTCGGTGCTGTACCGCTGGCGAGATAGTTTGTCGCCTGGTTGGCCAGCATGGCTGGGGCCGCATCGAAGAGCGACAGATCGATATGCTGCCCTTTGCCCGACTGGGCTCGTTCGGCCAGTGCGGCCTGTATGCCGATCACCGCGTATAGCCCGGTGAAAAGGTCGGTGACCGCGATCCCAACCTTTTGCGGTTCCCTGTCCGGTTCACCGGTCACAGACATGATGCCCGACATGGCCTGCAGGAGGTAATCGTACCCAGCCCGCGAGGCGTAGGGGCCATCCTGCCCGAAGCCCGTGATGGAGGCGTAGACGATACCGGGATTACGCGCGGAAACTGCCTCATAGTCGAGGCCAAAGGCCCTCAGCCCGCCGACCTTGAAGTTCTCGATCAGAACGTCGGCTTCATCGGCAAGCTCCTGCACAAACCGTTGCCCGTCTTCGGGCTTCAGATCGACTGCGATGGATTGCTTGCCGCGATTGCAGGCGTAGAAATAGGCCGCCGAGCGGTCGCCTTCGCGCTCCACGAAGGGCGGGCCCCAGGTGCGCGTGTCATCCCCCTTGGGGCTTTCCACCTTGATGACGGTTGCACCAAGGTCCGCCAGCACTTGCCCAGCCCAAGGGCCAGCCAGAATACGCGCCAGTTCCAGGACCTTCAGGCCCTTGAGGGGAGTGTCAGCCATGGAGCTTACACACGAGCGGTCGTTCCATCAGGAACGGAGCGAGTGTGCATCATATCAAAAGAACGCCTGAAGACCCGTCTGCGCACGGCCAAGGATCAGCGCATGAATGTCATGCGTGCCCTCATAGGTGTTCACGGTCTCAAGGTTCTGCGCGTGGCGCATCACATGGTATTCGCCCATGATGCCATTGCCGCCATGCATGTCGCGGGCCGTCCGCGCGATGTCGAGCGCCTTGCCGCAATTGTTGCGCTTCATCATGGAGATGATCTCTGGCGCGGCGATGCCATCATCCAGCATCCGGCCGAGCCGCAGCGCGCCTTGAAGGCCGAGCGCGATCTCAGTCTGCATGTCGGCGAGCTTCTTCTGAAAGAGCTGCGTTTGGGCGATCGGGCGATTGAACTGCACACGCTCCAGCCCATAGCTCCTTGCCCGATGCCAGCAGTCTTCGGCGGCGCCCATCACACCCCACGCGATGCCGTAGCGGGCGCGATTGAGGCAGCCGAACGGTCCTTTGAGGCCTTGGACGCTGGGCAGCAGGGCATCTTCACCGACTTCCACCTCATCCATGACGATCTCGCCAGTGACTGAGGCACGCAGAGACAGCTTGCCTTTGGTGGTTGGCGCGGACAGGCCTTTCATCCCTTTTTCGAGAATGAAGCCACGGATCTTACCGTCATGGGCATCGGACTTAGCCCAAACGACAAACACATCCGCGATGGGACTGTTTGAGATCCACATCTTGGCGCCGTTCAGAACGTATCCGCCATCGAATTTCTTGGCGGTCGTCTTCATGCCGGCGGGGTCCGATCCGGCATCCGGTTCGGTTAGCCCGAAGCACCCGATCAGCTCGCCGGCAGCCAGCTTCGGCAGGTACTTTTGCTTCTGATCTTCAGAGCCATAGGCATAGATCGGATACATCACGAGGCTCGACTGCACGCTCATCATGGAGCGGTAACCGGAATCCACGCGCTCGATTTCGCGGGCCACCAGCCCATAGGTCACGTAGCCGGCACCTAGCCCTCCATAGGCTTCCGGGATCGTAACGCCGAGGAGGCCCATCTCGCCCATTTCGGCGAAGACCTCAGGCGTCACCTCTTCGTTTTGATAAGCATGTTCGGCGCGCGGCATCAGCTTGTCTTTGGCGAAAGCCTCAGCACTGTCGGCGACGAGCCTCTCATCCTCCTGCAACTGATCGGACAGATGAAATGGATCGGCCCAATCGAACGCGGCTAGATCGGGACCGTGACCGGTTGGTCGTCCATCAAGCATGGTCATGCACTCCATTGTGCGGCGCAGGCGATGGGCCGGCGCTCAGAAGTTCTAGAGAAAAGTGGCCGGCTTTTCGCCCCAGTACGGCGGCGGAAAGAAGCCCATTTCCGGAAAGATACCCGCTATCGCCGCGTCCCGATACGCCCACGGCTGCACCGCCGGTCGCAAAAAGGTTGGGAAGCGTGGCGCCCACGGTATTCAGGACGCGTCCATCACCGTCCACCTTCAGGCCGCCCTGTGTGTGAAACAGCGCGCCGGTGACTTTGACAGCGCAATACGGCGGCGCGAGTTTGGTTGTCGCATCAAAGGTGCGACCGAATTGATCCGTTCCAGATGCGCTGTCGAAGCTGGCCTGCAAGGCTAGGGCGTCCAAGCCGAGCACCGAAGCAAGGTCGTCTATGCTGTCAGCTTGCTTCACCGCGCCCCGGGCCTCTGCGTCCTGAAAGTCCTTGAACTGCCGGGCCACATCGGCGATGCGCGCATCGAATATTGCAAAAGCGATCCCGTCAGGCTGGGCGAGCACATGCCGAGCGGCTTCCGAATAGCCTTGGGATTCATCCCAAAAACGTTCTCCAAGAATGTTCACCTGAAAGCCGCCCTCGGTGATGACAGCCCAAGTGACGAGAATGCCATGCGGGTGGGCGACATTGCCCTGGCGTTGATAGGCCCCAAGATCGGCAGTTGCCGCGCCAAGTTCCTCTCCCAGACGGATCGCATCGCCGTGATTGCCGTCATGGCCAAAATAGAGCGCATCTGCGATGGCCGGGATGAAGGACCGAACCATCTCTGCGTTGCCGCCAAAGCCGTTGCAGGCCAACACCAGCTTGCTGCAGCCAATCGCCTCCTGAGACCCATCGGGTAGCGTCGCCAGAACGCCCGTCACCCTGTCGCTGGCGGCAAACAGTGTTTCCACCACGCGCTCGGTCGCAATGAGGATGCTGCGCGTCTCGCAGGCCTCGCGAAGCGCGTTGATCAGTTCCTCGCCGGACCGAGAAGGCAAGCCATGCATGCGGCGATTGTTGTGGCCAGGATAGTCAAAGTTGTCGACCAGCGTGAAGGGTAAGCCGATGGTATCGGTCAGCCAGCCGATGACCTCACCAGCCCCTTTGGTCAGCGCTTCGACCAGGTGATGATCAGGTTCGCCAGCTGCCTTGCGCATGATATCGGCCGCGAAGACCTCAGGAGTATCGGTAATCCCGGCTGCTCTTTGCTGCGCGGTGCCAGCCGCTGGGATTAGCCCGGCACTGAGCGCCGTCGAGCCGGATGGAACCGCATCACGTTCAAGGACGAGCACATCCTGTCCGGCTTCATGCGCCGCTAGGGCAGCGATCAGCCCAGCACACCCGGCGCCGACGATCAGCGTTTCGACCTCCAGGTCGAAACCGGTTGATGGGCGCGGGGCAAAGCTCATCCTTCGCGCTCGTCGTAGCGCTGGCCGCTTTCCAGCAGGCCATCAAGGCCCAGCCGGTCATTCAGTCCGGCAAAATCGAGCATCCGCTCCTTGAAAGGCGTGTTGGTGCCATGGGTTTTGAGCGAGGCGTAGTACTCCTCGGCCGTACGGGCCAGGGCACGCACAATACCGCCGGGGAAGATGACAATCGAATAGCCCAGCGCTTCCAGGTCGGCGGCGGCATGGATGGGTGTCGTGCCGCCTTCCACCATGTTCGCCATCAGGGGAACACGCCCGTTGAAGCGGGAGGCGATGGCCTGGAGCTGGTCGAGCGACTGCGGCGCCTCGATGAACAGCGCATCTGCGCCAGCCTCCACATAGGCTTCTGAGCGGTCCAGAGCGTATTCAAATCCTTCAACAGCGATGGCATCGGTACGCGCAATGATCAAGGTTTCTTCGCTGGCCCGCGCATCGGCCATGGCGTGAACTTTGCCGGCCATCTCTTGCATCGAGATCAGCGATTTGTTGGCGAGGTGCCCGCAGCGATAGGGATAGGTCTGGTCTTCGATCTGAAGCGCGTTGGCGCCTGCGCGCTCATAAAGGCGCATGGTGCGCTGGGCGTTGAGCGCATTGCCGAAGCCTGTATCGGCATCGATGATGACGGGCAGGGCTGTCTTGTCACGCACAAGTGCCATCGTCTCAACCATCTCGCTCACCGAGGCGAGGCCGATGTCTGGCCGCCCCAGCCGGGTATAGGAGACAGCAGCGCCGGAGAGGTAAAGCGCTTCAAAACCGGCGGCTTCGGCGAGCGTCGCCGTCAACGCATCATAGATACCCGGTGTCAGCAGGATGGAGGGTTCGGCAAGACGTTGGCGCAAGCTCATGCTTCACCTCTGCCAATCAAGGCCAGCGCATCGGCGCACGACATCACGTTGGTCACCGTGCCAAGCGAAACCAGTGTCGCGTCATGCACCTCACTGCTGAAGGCCGCGCACCCATCCGACAGCAGGATGGTATCAATGTTGCGAAGATGGGCATCGCGAACGGTCGAGGCGACGCCACCATTGGTGACGATGCCACCAATGATCAGCGTTTCGATCCCGGCCGCGCGCATGATGTATTCCAGCCGTGTTTGGTAGAAAGCCGAGTAGGCGACCTTCTCCACCACATAGTCGGCGGGTGTGAGGGCATCGACGAGCGTGTGCCCCCAGGCGCCGGGCTCAAAATCACCTTTGGTCAGGAATGGCCGCAGCTTCTTCAGGTGCGGCGCGATGAGTGGCTCGCCACCGGGTCCAGGCACAAGGGTGAACTGGGCAGAAATGTACGAGCCCCCAGCGTCTCGAAGGGCTTTGGCGAGGGGCGCTACACGAGCAGGCAGCGCCGCAATGGCTTCCGCCGACTGGCCAGCCCGCCCATAAGCCCCGTCGGGGTGCAGAAAATCGTTCTGCAGATCGATGGTCAGAAGCGCCGCACGCACAGGATCGAAGGATGAGAGATCGCTCATTACGCCGCCTGCCTTTCAAGAATGAGATTGCCAAGCGTATCAACCGTGGCGCGAAAGCCCGGTTCCACCAGAATGGTCGTGTCCGGCTGGGTCAGGATCGCCGGGCCTTCAATTGCGCTGTCGACAGGCAGCGCGAGCCGTTCATAAAGCGGCGTGTCGTGCCATTGGCCACCCATGCGCACCTTCCGCGAACCGTAAGGCTTTGCTTGCTCGGCGTTGGGATCAGGCGCAAGCGTTGAGAGATCGAACTTCGGACGCCGACCGATGGTGCTGGTGCGCACATTGAGAATGCGTCGTACGCCGCCATCCAAGAGCCGTTCAAAAGCGGCCTTGTAGGCTTTGTCGAAGGCGGCCCCGATAGCTTCGGCTGTCGGACGGATCGCTTTGCCGGCATCGACCATGACGGGCAGTGGAACGGCAACCGTATGGGTCTGTCCCGCATAGGCCATGTCGAGTTCCACCACGACGTCACGCGCTTCGAATGTGACGCCCGAGGCATCGAGCAAGCCCATGCCATCATCGATATGCTGCTGGACTGTTTTTGCAAGATCGTTCGGATCGAGCGCGGCAACAGTCGTGTTCACCGTCTGCACGAAGTCCTGCCGCATGTCGGCTATCACGCAACCGAGTGCCGAGGTGACCCCCGGGAAACGAGGAACAAGCGCGCGGGCGAGGCCGCATTCTTCCACCAGGGCACAGGCGTGCAAGGCGCCGCCGCCGCCAAAGGGCATGTAGCAGAAGCGCTGCGGATCGTGCCCACGTTCAATGCTCACCAGGCGGATCGCGCCAGCCATCCGAGCATTCGCAACCGTCAGGATCGCTTCGGCGGCATCGTCGATCGACAGCCCGAGCGGCAGGCCTGCATGTTTATCGAGGGCTGGCCGCGCGGCTTCCACATCCAACCGCTCGCGTCCGCCCAGCGGCTGATCCGGATCGATCCTCCCAAGCACGATATTGGCGTCCGTCACCGTTGGTCGATCATTGCCACCACCATAGGCCACCGGACCCGGTTCGGACCCTGCGCTTTCCGGCCCGATATTGAGCAAGCCGCCCTTATCGACCCATGCGATGGAACCGCCGCCTGCACCAATGGTGGTGATCTCGATCATCGGCGTGCGCACGACCATGCCAAAGTCTATGCTAGTCTGCGCGGAAAGTGCCGACTGGCCGTCTGCAATCAGCGATACATCGAAACTTGTGCCGCCAACGTCTCCGGTGACGACGTCGTCATACCCGGCAGTCGTGGCGATATAGCCAGCCGCGATGACGCCAGCCGCCGGACCTGACAGCGCTGTGCGCACCGGCAGGCGACACGCCGTGCCAACGGCCATGACACCGCCGTTCGATTGCACCAAAAGAAACTCACCCTTCAGTCCGCCAGCGCGCAATCCATCTTCCAGACGCTGGAGATAGCCGGCCACCTCGGGCTGCAAGTAGGCGTTCAGTGTGGTGGTTGAGGTGCGCTCAAACTCGCGGATTTCCGGCAGAATTTCTGATGAGACCGAGACATGTGGGTTGGGCCAAAGCGCGCGCAAGGCTTCGGCTGCTTTGAGCTCGTTGGTTGGGTTCGCATAGGCGTTGATGAAGACCAGAGCCACCGCATCGCAGCCCATGGCGAGCAGGTCACGTGCTGCCTGTTCGACGGCCGTGATTTCCACTGGCGTCTCGACGGTCCCATCCGCCAGCGTCCGTTCAGGGACTTCTAAGCGCCGGTCGCGTGGGACAACCGGATCGAAATCGCCGCGCAGGCCCCATGTCGCCCGACGGTCCCTGCGGCGCATCTCCAGGGTGTCGCGGAACCCCTCGGTCGTGATGATGCCAATCCTGGCGCCCTTGCGCTCCAGCAGAGCGTTGGTGCCCGCTGTGGTGCCGTGCACGACGGTACGAACAGACCCAAGATCGCTGCCGGTGCTTTCAACGCCCTTCAGGAACCCCGCCGACTGGTCGGGCCGGCTCGTGGGAACCTTAGCGACGCGCGCTTCGCCGCTCGCTTCATCGAGCGTGAAGATGTCCGTGAAGGTTCCGCCAACGTCGACGCCGATAATGCTCATGCCGCGTCATCCTTCGGTGCGGCCTCACGCCAGGCCGGGCCGTAGGTTTGGTCGGCCAGTGTTTCGCTCAGGAAGCCGAGTGCAACGTCCCGCGCAACGGCGTCAGGTGCGCGATCCTCGGGCTGGCCGTAGCCGCCGCCGCCAGGGGGCTCAAGCCGCACGCGCTGGCCGCGCTTCAGGGGAATGCCGACCATCTTGGAAGTGAGGGCAGGTTCATCCCAGCCCTCATCGGTCTGGTAGGTGAAATGGTTCTTGGCGGCCTCGCCACCACCATGGATGCCTTGCGGCGCAAAGCGACCTCGTTCGCCGAACAGGAACGCTTCCGCTTGCTCTTCCAAGAGCTCGATCTCGTAGACCGCGCCGAGCCCACCGCGATGCATGCCCGCGCCGGCACTATCGGATCGCAGCGCCCATTGGCGGAAGGCCACCGGATAGGCTGCTTCCAGGATCTCGGCCGGGGGTATCGTTGCCGTGGAGATGGGCGCATTGCCATGGTTGAGGCCATCGCTTTCCAGCGACCCGCCATGGCCGCCGCCATAAAAGGAGAACATGACCCAGCGCTGCCCGTTCGCCTTTGTGCCGGCGATGGAAAGCGCATTGATGGTGCCATAGGCGTTAGCGACCACGCGGTCGGGCATCGCCTGCGCCGCGGCGGAGAAGATCACATCGATCATCCGCAGTATGGTCTCGGTGTAACCACCTGTCGGCGCGGGGAAATCGGCTGAGAGCAGAGAATTCTCTGGCACGTTGACGGTGATCGGGCGCATTACGCCCGCATTGGCTGGCAGTGACGGGAAGACGTGTTTCATCGCCACATAGCAACAGGCGATGGTCGTCGGCAGCGCGATGTTCACCGGTCCGGCGGTCACTGGGGCGGTACCGGAAAAGTCGATAGTGAGCTCTTCGCCGGAAATCTCCAGCGCCACCTTGATCGGCAGCGCTTCATTCGTGATGCCGTCATTGTCGAGATAGTCGACAGCCTCCCAGCGCCCGTCGGGCAGGGCGGCAAGCTCGGCCCGCATCAGCGTTTCGGCGCGCGTTCCAAGCTGCGCGAAGGCCGAAGAGACGGTTGGCGCGCCATAGACATCGAGCAGCGCGTCCATGCGCTTCACGCCGAGGTCGAGCGCGGAAAGCTGACCGTTGAGATCACCGCGCGCGGATTGGGGGAGACGCGTGTTGCGCAGGATGATGTCGATGATGTCGGTCTGGACGATCCCGCCGCGCACGAGCCTAACCGGCGGCAGAACGACCGCCTCCTGGAAGACTTCGCGTGCCGAGGGGTTATAGTTGCCGGGCACAGCGCCGCCTAGGTCGTGCCAGTGACCGACCGATGCAAGGAAACAGAATAGCTTGCCATCGCGGAAATAGGGGCGGACCAGACGCATGTCAGACAGGTGCGTTCCGCCGATATGTGCATCGTTGAAGATGTAAACGTCGCCATCGGCAAGGTCGCCATCACGCGCGGCCTTATCGATCACCGCTTTCACCGCAAAGGCCATGACGCCGACGAAGATCGGAAGGCCCGACTTGCCCTGGATCAGCGTATCGCCCGTCTGTGCATCGTAAAGGCCGTGGGATGCGTCGTGCGCCTCGGCGATGATGGGGTTGAACGCACTGCGGAACAGCGTTGCATCCATTTCATCGGCGATCTGCTCCATCCGCCCGGCGAGAACCGCAAGCGTGATCGGATCGACGGTCGGCTGGTCGTTTAACGGGTCAGGCACGGCGCATTTCACCCATATCGTTCCACACGTCTTGGCGGATGAGCTTGCCGCCCTCCGTTTCGAACCTGTCGATGAAACGAATGCCATCGAATGGGTCGCCGTCCAGCCACTCGCCGTTCAGCGTGCCATAACAGTAAACGATAGGCCCTTTGTCGCCGGAAGCTGTATCAAAGTGCTCATAGGTCTTGCGGACAAAACGATAGCGGGTTGAGGCCCAGTCAACGAGTCCAGCCAGCTTGGTCATGGTGACGTTTCCGGGAAATGTCATGGTGAACCCGTCGCCAAGCATGGCAGAGGCTGCATTGAGGTCGCGCGCCTCCATATGGGCGAGAAACTGGTGAACCGTGGCTTCAGCAGCGGGCAGTGCCGGGGCGGGCGTTCGTGCAACGCCGCCGCGCATGTATCCAGCCGTGGAAACCTCATTCAAGGCGATGGTGATGGCATCAAGGTCGGCGGGCACAACCTGTCGAACCGCTCCGGTAAGAGCGTGACATAGGCGCTCCTTGGCCTCCTCATCATAACCCTCAATCAGCGTGACCGAAACGAACGGCATCGCAGCGCCTCCTCAACCTGTATTATGAATAGAACAGGTATTGAGCACCTTATACGACCGATTTTTTGCTTTTTTCAACCGCTATTCGTTGCAATTGGGAAAACAGGCGCTACAGTTAGGCTACCCAAACTGGAGTTTTGTCGATGGCTTTCAAGGTGCCACCTGACATGCCCAATAGCGTTCCAGAAGGCGGGAAAGCCCGGCGGGTTTACCTGTTATTGAAGGACGATATTGCCCGCGGCGTTCTCGCCGATGGGGTAGGTTTGCCAAGTGAGCACAAGCTGGCTGAACAGTATCAGGTATCGCGCGTCACGATCCGCCGCGCGCTTGATGCCTTGCTTCAGGATGGTCTCATTGAAAAGCGCGTCGGCAGTGGCTCCCGCATCCGCGCCAACGGCATCAGCCAGCAATTGGTGAAGGCCGATATCGCAACATTGATGCCGCATCTGGAGCAGATGGCCGGCAAGACCGAAGCACGTCTGCTGGAGTTCGGCTATTGCGAAGCGAGTGCGGCGATTGCTGGCGCTTTGGGGCTTGAGGAAAACGCCCGTGTTCAGCGCGCTGTGCGCGTGCGCTTCATGAACGGCCAGCCCTTTTCCCACCTCATTACGCATGTGCCTGAGGACGTTGCGCTTTCCTACTCGGAAGCCGATTTGGCGACTCGGCCGCTCTATGCCCTGCTTGAATTGGGTGGCGTGCAGATCGGCAGCGCCAACCAGTCTGTCTCGGCAACCTTGGCAACCCCCGACGTTGCTAAATCGCTCAACGTGCCGGCGGGTTCTGCGCTCCTTACACTCGACCGCGTGGTGCGCGATGAGCGCGGACGCGGCGTGGAACATCTCGCCGCTTTGTATCGGCCAGACCGCTTTCAGCTCTCCATGTCGCATGAACGGGTCGGTGACAGCGAAAACCGCCACTGGGAACCCATTGTTGGTCTGCAAGCTGATATGGGCGTTCTTGAAGAGGTGTCGTCGTGATTGCGCAGACGCTCTTCGATCGGCTTTGGTCGGCCCATGAGGTGTTGCGCCGTGATGATGGTGCCTCGCTCCTCTGGGTCGACAGGCATCTGGTCCATGAGGGCTCGCATCACGCTTTTGGCAAGCTTGCCGCGCGTAAGCTGCCCGTAGCTCGCCCGGACCTCACCATTGCTGTCAGCGATCACTATGTGCCCACGCGCGATCGCCATGAAGGCGGTGCGAACGACACCATCCGACGGATGATCACAACCTTGGCGCAAAACGCCGGGGCGCATGGCATCCGCCATTTTGGCCTGATCGATACCCGCCGGGGCATCGTACACGTGACAGGTCCAGAGCAGGGACTGACCTTGCCGGGGCTTATGGTCGTGTGCGGCGACAGCCATACTTCGACCCACGGGGCGTTTGGCGCCTACGCCTTCGGCATTGGAGCGACAGAGGTCGCGCACGTGCTGGCAACCCAGACCCTCTGGCAGGTTCGACCCAAGCAGATGCGGCTCAACTTCACCGGTGCCTTGCCACTGGGTGTAACGGCCAAGGACATGGCACTCCACTGGATTGCCGAGCTTGGCTCTGACGGTGCGCGAGGTCACGTCGTTGAATATGCCGGCAGCGCCGTGGAGCAGCTCACGATGGAAGAGCGCATGACGCTCTGCAACTTGTCGATCGAAGGCGGAGCCAAGTGCGGTATCATCGCGCCGGACGAGACCACAATCGCCTATGTCAAAGGCAGGCCCTTCGCTCCCAAAGGTGATGATTGGCAATCCGCGCTCGTCGCTTGGTCCAAGCCCCGCACCGATCCTGATGCCCAGTTTGACCGCGAGTTTGAAATCGATGCTGGCACCATTGCGCCAACTGTGACCTGGGGCATCGTGCCGGAGCAGGCCGCGCCCATAAGCAGCCGCGTCCCCTTGAATGCCTCAGCCGAAGCGCTGGACTATATGGGTTTGAAGCGCGGCGATATGCTGGCCGGCCTTCCCATCGATGAGGTGTTTATCGGCTCCTGCACCAATGCCCGCATTGAGGATCTGCGCGCCGCTGCTGCCGTTCTTTCTGGCCGCAAGGCGAAGGTGCCGGGCACCGTCTCGGCCGGCTCCATGCTGGTCAAACGCATGGCTGAGGCTGAGGGGCTCGACCGGACGTTCATTGAGGCAGGGCTCGACTGGGTCGATGCCGGGTGCTCCATGTGTGTCGCCATGAACGGCGATAAGGTCGCTCCGGGCCGGCGCTGTGCGTCGACAACCAACCGCAACTTCCGCGGCCGCCAAGGCCCGGGTGCTCGCACTCATCTCATGTCACCGGCTATGGCTGCCGCTGCCGCTGTCACGGGCAAGCTGACCGATGTTCGTGAGCTCGCTCCCAAAGCCGCGATGCAAAAAGTAGGGGCAGCCTGATGGCCGGTTGGACCGCCCACACCGGACAAGCCGTTGCCCTGCCGATGGCCGGCATCGACACCGATCAACTCCTGCCTGCGCGATTCATGTCGACACCGCGCGGCGAAGGCTATGGCCGCTTTCTCCTATACGATATGAGGTTTGGTGAGGACGGCGAACCGCATCATGCGTTCCCGCTCAACAAGCACTCAGATGTTTCCATCATCGTCGCCGGTCGCAATTTCGGCGGTGGATCGTCGCGCGAGGCGGCGGTTTACGGTCTGGTCGACTATGGCGTTCGGGCGGTCATTGCACCGAGTTTCGGCGACATCTTTGCAAGCAATGCCGTCAACAACAGGCTGCTACCAGCTGCCGTGACCGATGCCGACAGTGACACGCTTCTGGCGAGTCTCGGTGAGGATGTCCAAGAACTGACGGTTTCGCTCGACACCTGCCAGATCCAGCTGGGCGATCGCTCTGTTCCGTTCGCGCTGGACCCTGTTTGGCGGACCAAACTCATTGAAGGCTGGGACGATATCGATCTCACCGCCAGCCACTCCGCAACCATTGCCGCATTCACCCAGCGTGACCAAACCGAACGCTCCTGGGCCTATCTCAGGGCACAAGGAGACGACCCGCGCTGATTTCCAAGGGCAGATGCCCGCAACCAATTGGGGACCAACGCTCCAGACGGCAGAAAGGAAAGCCGCGGGAGCTCAAAAGGAGAGGACCATGAAGAAAACACTCATCGCCGGCGCTCTTGCCGGAACCGTCGCGCTGCCAATGGCGGCAATGGCGCAAGACACCATAACGGCTGTCCATGCGTTTCCTGAAACGCTGATCTATACGCAGAGCTTCCTGTCGTTCGTCGACATGGTCAATGAACGTGGCGAAGGCGTCATCCAGATCGACGTTCTGGGCGGACCGGAAGCCATCGGCATGTTCCAGCAGCCCGATGCCGTGCGTGATGGCGTGGTCGACATGGTCTACACGCCAGGCTCATTCTACGGCGGTGCGCTGCCTGAAAAAGACGCCATGGTGGCTTCCAACCTGACCGCGATTGAGACGCGCGAAAATGGTGGCATCGATCTCATCAATGAGATCCATCAGGAAAAGATGGGCCTCTACTATCTCGGCTGGTTCGACTCTGGCGTCACCTACAATCTCTGGACCGTGAACGAGCCAAGCGTCGACGATGAAGGCAATCTTGTCGTGGATGGCATCCGGCTACGCGGCAATGCCGTCTACAACGCCGTCTTCACCGACTATCTGCAGGCGCAGGTGATCGACCTTCCAACCGGCGACGTCTATTCGGCGCTGGAGCGTGGCACCGTCGATGCAACCGGTTGGACCCAAATCGGCCTGATCGATCTACGGTGGAACGAGTTCCTGAACTGGCGCATTGAGCCGAACTTCTTCTCAACCGATCTCGGCGTGATCATCAATATGGATGCTTGGAACGGTCTGTCGGAGGAGTCCCAGCCCATCCTCCAAGAGGTTGCCATTGAGCATGAGCGCATGAGCGTCGAAGCTCTTCGTGCCAAACGCGATGAGGACTTTGCGGCCGTCGAAGATAGCGGCATGCAGGTTTTTGAACTCGAAGGGGAAGCCCGCTCCGCCTATCTGGCTGCTGCTCGCAGCACCACATGGAACCGAATGCGCACGCTGATGGAAGAAAGCCCGCAGGGTGATGGGAATTATGATCGCCTGATCGAGCTGTTCTACGATCCGGCCATGGACTAACCCACCCCAAGACTAAACAACGCCCGGCACTTCTAGGCATGTGCCGGGCGTTCGCTTGAAGGCTCGCCATCATGGCGTTTGCGCGCACTCTCTACAACACATTGGTCAACCTCTTGGCGCTTGTTGCGGCGGCCATGCTGGTTTGGCTTATGGTGTCGGTCGTCGTTTCCGTCGGCATGCGCAATGCAGGCCTGCAACCCTTTGCCTGGCTTTTCACCTCCGCCGAGTATGCGCTTTTGTACATGACGATGCTCGGTGCACCCTGGCTGGTCCGAGAGAAGGGCCATGTGCACATTGAGCTTGTTACAGCCGTTTTGCCATCGAACCTGCGCCGTATCTTGAGCCGCACAATCGCTGGTGCCTGTGTGCTGGTCTGCGTGATCCTGGCCTGGAAGGGGGTCGATCTTGTCTCGACCAACCTGGAACGCAACGATTTTGATGTGCGCGCCTACTTCTATCCGCGCTGGCTGCTCACCATAGCCTTTCCGATCTCGTTCGGCCTGATGGCCGTTGAATTTGCCCGCTTCACGGTTGGGCCACAGATCTTACATTCGGGCGAGGCTGGCATTCATGACTGACCTCCGCCGGCCCTTCGATCTCAAATCGCGAGCACCGCTCTGATGGAGTGGTACGAAGCACTTGCTCTGCTCCTCGGCATCATTGTCGTGCTGATGGCGCTTGGCATGCCCATCGCACTTGCCTTTCTTGCCACCAATATTGTCGGCGCCTGGATCTTCATGGGCGGCGAGCGCGGCGTGTCGCTGCTCCTCAACAACGGTCTGGGGGCGCTCACAAAGTTCGCGCTCGTGCCCATACCGTTGTTCCTCCTCATGGGAGAAATCTTCTTCCACACTGGGCTGGGCAGGCGAATGTTCAACGCCATCGACCAGCTTCTGGGTCGCGTGCCCGGGCGCCTCAGCTACGTCACAGTTCTTGGCGGGACGGGCTTCTCCACCCTTTCTGGCTCCTCAATGGGATCAACCGCGCTCCTTGGCTCCTTGATGGTGCCTGAGATGACGCAGCGCGGTTACAAGAAGAAGATGTCGATCGGGCCGATCCTAGGAACCGGCGGGCTCGCCATCATTATCCCACCGTCGGCGCTCGCGGTTCTGCTGGCGACGCTTGCCCAGATCGATGTTGCCGGTTTGCTGATTGCCGGCGTCATCCCAGGACTCATCCTCGCCGGTCTCTATCTTCTCACCATCTTCATGATGACCAAGGCCGACCCGGATGCCGCTCCGGCCTATGAGGTCGAGCACCGAACCATCGGGCAAAAGCTCAGCCTCTTCCTAACCGACGTCGTGCCGATGGTCGGCCTGATGGTCGTGATCGTCATCATGATGATCGCCGGCATCGTTACCCCGTCGGAAGCAGCTGCCTTCGGCGCACTCGGTGTTATCATCCTGTCGGTTATCTTCCGCTGTTTCTCCTGGGAAGCGATGAAGCGTTCGGTGAAGGGTGCGCTGCGGGTCACGCTGATGGCCTATCTCATCGTGTTTGGCTCAGCGACGTTCTCCCAAATCCTCGCATTCTCTGGAGCGTCGCGCGGGCTGATCACCTGGGCCACCGGCTTCGATGTCGATCCGCTCGTCATGCTGGTCATCATGTTCGGTGTGCTTTTGATCCTCGGCATGTTCATGGAGCAGATTTCGATCATGCTTCTGACGGTGCCGATCTTTTTTCCGCTGGCCGCAAGCCTTGGGTTCGAGCCGATCTGGTTTGCCCTCATCATGCTGTTGGCGCTCGAAATCAGCTTCACAACACCGCCGTTCGGACTGTTGCTCTTCGTAATGATGGGCGTGGCCCCTCCTGACACGACGATGCGCGAAATCTATCTTGCGGCCATCCCATTCATTATTTGCTCGCTTCTCTTGGTCGCGCTGCTCATTGCATTTCCAATCCTTGCGCTATGGCTCCCTTCGCTTGGATAGTGACACGCTGTCATCGCGCGCAGACCCGCAAAACTCCGCCCTTTAAAAGCCAACGTGTCGGTTTTAGTTTTCCGCTGTGACAATCGACGCCAACCGCCTTGAGACCTTCCGCCTGGAAGATGGTGGTGTTGCCCTCTCGCTGTTGAACTATGGCGCGATTACCCATGGCTGGTGGGTGCGACAGGGCTCGGCCAACATTCCCGTGGTGCTGGGGTATCGCGATCCGACCCTTTACCTGAGCGATGAGGCTTATATTGGCGCGATTGTCGGCCGCATCGCCAATCGCACCGGCGGCGGCAAGCTGGTGGTTGATGGCCAGTCCTTTCAGCTGACGCAGAACGAGGGCATCAACCATCTGCATGGCGGCCGTAACGGGCTGAACCGCAAGCTCTGGGCGATGGAAAAGGACTCCGCCAATCGCGCGGTCCGCTTGTCCGTGGTTAGCCCGGATGGCGATGAGGGTTACCCGGGCGAGGCGCGCATCAGTGTCACCGTCACTTTACAAGGCAACACGGTGACCTACGACATGCAGGCGATGGTGGATCGTCCAACGCCCATCAACCTCGCCCAGCACAATTACTACAATCTCATGGGGCAAGGAACCATTTGGCCGCACGTTCTGACCAGCCCGGCAGATAGAATGACGCCGACTGAAAAGGACGGCATCCCGACCGGGCGGCTTGGTCTTGTTCGCGGGTCCTGCCTGGATTTCACAGAAGAGATCACTTTTGGCGTCACGGACCCAGGCCACAAGGGCATCGATGTGAATCTGGTACTGCCGGACCTTCATGATCCCATTGAGCCGATCGCCGAGGTGCGGGCGCACAATGGTTTGCAGCTGCGCGTGTGGTCCGACCAGCCAGGCTTCCAGCTTTACACTGGAGCCGCGCTTCAAGGATCGACCGGTGCTCATGGCGACCAAACAATCAAACCGTTCGCAGGCTTCTGCCTGGAGCCGCAGGGGTATCCCAACGCCGTGAACACACCGGCCTTTCCATCCATTATGGTAACGCCCGAAATGCCCTACCGGCAGACAACGCGGGTCGAGATCATGGAGGTCCCGGTATGAGATGGCTGGTGATACCGCTGATGCTGGCGCCGTTGGCCGTATTGCCTGCCTTGGGGCTTGCCAACCAACCGCCTGCCGCGCCGCCTGACATTGAGATGCGGCGGATCATGCTGGGCCAACTGCTGTTCTATGATCCCATTATCTCCGGCAGCCAGGAGGTTTCCTGCGCAACCTGCCATCACCCGCGTTTTGGAACGAGCGATGGTGTTTCGCTTTCCCTTGGAGATGGGGCAGTTGGCCTTGGACCTGCGCGCATCGCCGACCCTGACAATATGCCTGAGCAACGTCTGCCGCGAAACGCGCCCGCTCTGTTCAACCTCGGGGAACCCGAGTTTCAGGTGATGTTCCACGACGGACGGCTTGAGGCCGACGAGACCCGTCCCAACGGCATCCGCACGCCGTTGGGAGATGCGATGGCGGAAGGCTTCGACTCCGTCCTGGCCGCGCAGGCCATGTTCCCGGTGCTGTCATCGGATGAAATGGCCGGCCACTATTCGGAGAATGCCATCGCGCAGGCGGTGCGTATGGGCCATCTCTCGCTGTCCGGCGGCGCATGGGAGCAGATCGCCGAGCGAGTGGCCAGCATCCCTGCCTATAAGGGTGACTTTGCTTTTGTCCTCGGCCCGGACGCACCCATCACCTTTGCTGACATCGGCAATGTCATCGCCGACTTCATCCGCTTTGAGTGGCGCGCAAACGATAGCCCTTATGATCGATA
The DNA here is from genome assembly GCA_050043025.1 of Cohaesibacteraceae bacterium. Classification (GTDB taxonomy): domain Bacteria; phylum Pseudomonadota; class Alphaproteobacteria; order Rhizobiales; family MH13; genus MH13. The sequence goes on along the minus strand of JBHJIX010000053.1, from coordinate 7,968 downwards.
CCTCGCCGGTGAGGACGCGCTGACGCCTGCCCAACAACGTGGGATGGCGTTGTTCTACGGTGAGGCTGGATGCGGCACCTGCCACACTGGTCCGTTTCAAACCGATCATGCATTTCACGCCATCGCCATGCCGCAGATCGGCCCGGGTAAAACTGCTCGGTTTGAAAGCCATGCACGCGATGAGGGCCGACTGCGCGTCACCGGCGCGTCGGAAGATGCCTATGCGTTCCGCACCCCATCTCTGCGCAATGTTGCTCACACAGCGCCCTATGGTCATGCCGGTGCCTATGCCACGCTGGAAGCGGTGGTGCGCCACCATCTCGATCCGGTTGGTTCACTATACGCCTACGACCGAAGCCAGGCGATCCTGCCGGTCCTCGCAAGCGCCGACGATTGGCGGGTGATGGATGAACCTCGCGAACTGGCGGTCATCGCTGAGGCCAATGTTCTGGAACCCAATGACCTGAGCGACAGTGAGGTGGCTGATATTCTGGCCTTTTTGGATGCACTCACCGATCAGACTGCTCTTGATGGTCGTCTTGGCATTCCTGACAGCGTGCCAAGTGGGCTGCCGGTCGACCGTTAGTCTCGCGAGAGGGTGACGCGCTGATTGGCATCAAGCATCTGCCACTCGCCAGTATCGCCGCCGGGCCAGTGGACGCGCACCTCAACCTGGTCAGCTGCTCCTAGGCCAAAGTGCAGTGCCCCCGCCGTTCCGCCCCCATGACCGCCACCGACAGTTATTTCCTGGGTCCACAGCCTCTCGCCGGCGCGAACTTCGACAAAGGCCCCGACCGCGAAACGGGTCACCTCCGGCTGCTGGAGTGTAACCTGCAGCCAATTACCGGCGTCTGGCGTCACGTTCTCATAGAGCTCCATCGGCGCACCGCGATTGATGACCGCGAGGTCCTCGCGGCCATCGAGATTGAGGTCCATCAGCGCCGCTCCTCGGCTTCGATGAAGGCTCGCGATCCCGGCTTCCAGCCCTGCCTCTGAAAACTGAACGCCGTCGGCGCCACCGACGAGCAAATTGTTTGGATCATCCATCGCACTGCCGGGCATTTGTTCCACATTGCCCTTGGCGACGAAGAGGTCCGCGAACCCGTCATTCTGAATGTCACCGAAAACGGCATGCCATCCTGTTGAGGGCCTCCCATCGCCACCGGTGTAGGGACGGTGCGCCGTCGCGCCGGCTTCGAACGGCGCATCAATGAAGGTTGGCGTCTGGGTCGAGGGATCAATCATCTGCAGACGCTGGTCGCCCATGGAGGTCAAGTACACCTCTGAAAAGCCATCGCCATCAAGATCCCGAGAGGCGATGCCCATCCCCCAAAGCTGATGGCTTTGCCAGCCATCCTCGGAGCTGAAAAGTCGTGGGCTGTCTTCCATCGCCCACATCTGCTCCTCGCCGCCGCGCACATAATAATGGCGGTCATTGGAAACCCGAAGGTCGGCGCGGCCTTGCCGCCCCCAGTCGGTGAAGAGCATGGAGAGCGCACAAAAGCCGGGCATAAGATCAATAGCGGCGGCGTACAAACTACCATCTGGTCGGAAAAGCCGGTTTGCATCGCACGCCTCGAACGGGCCGTCCGGATTGCTGCGATCAACGTAATTACCGACCGCCAGCGTCGGCAGCTCTTCGCCCGTTTCCCAGGTCGCAGAAAAGGCCGTGCTCCAACGCTCGCCGCCGTCGAAGGCTAGATCGGTAAAGGGCGCGAAGCGGCACCCGCCAAAACCCTGCAAGAGGTGGTTTTCACCGACCCTCAGAATCGCAAGGTCGAGGTGCCCATCGCTGTCGACATCAAGCGGATAGGCACCGATGACGCCTGTCAGCGCCAGTTCATCGGGGGTTTCGGCCGCAAAGCTCAAAGGTCCATCAGTTTCTGTATTGTTCAGAAACAGCTTTGCCGGATTTTCACCGCCGGCTGCATAGAGGTCTGGCAGATCGTCTCCATTGCAGTCGAACGCTGCCAGACCACCGCCGACAAAATGCTCCCAGCCGCCATCATAGACATGCTCGGCGATAGGGCGCGGCTCGAACCGAGGCGATGCCCAACTGCCCGACGTGCCAGCCACGACCAATGTCGCCGACAGAAACACAACACAGCTACGCTGCATGAGCAGCAAGCCTTTGGATGGTCGTATTGGAGACCTGCTCAATGGCATAGGCGGCCGCGCCTTTGGCCCACATAAGGTCGCCCCACTTATGAACGCGGATCTGCGGCCGCTCGGTGTCGACGTGAACGATAGAAGCCCAAACGCGCTCCAGCACGTCATCGGAATAAAGGAAGTCGTAGGCCATCTGCTCACCTGACAGGATGATCAGCTTGGGGTCGAAAATATTGATTACATTGGCCAGCCCCATGGCGAACATACGGCCCGCGCGAGCAAAGACCGAACGGGCCATTTCATCCCCATTCTGTGCCTGTCTGTGCAGTTCGGCCAGATCGTTTTCCGGCTGTACGCTATTACGGATGCTCGCCTCGCGCAGCAACGCATAATCGCCGACATAGGCTTCCAGACAGCCGCGCTGACCGCACCGGCAGAGCGCGCCGTCTAGCTGAACTTTGGCGTGACCGAATTCCGCCCCGCAACCGCGTTCACCACGGTAGATGGAGTTGTTGATCACGATGCCCATCCCGACACCCTGCTCGATGGTGATTACGATGAAATCCGATTCACCGCGCCCAAGACCGAATTGCTGTTCGGCCATGGCGACAAGGTTTGCATCATTGTCGACAAAGGACGGAAAGGGCAGGGCTCGATTGAGGGCGAGACCCAGTTCCACGTTTTGCTCGCTGAGTGAGGGTGACCAATGGACGAAGTTCCTTTAGGCATCCACCAGTCCGGCCAGGCCGATTCCCAAACCCGATATGTCCGAAAGCCGGCGACCCTCCTTCTTGGTGGCTTCATCCAGCACTCGGCGGATCAGCTCGACGAATGCGTCAGGCTCAAGCACCGGCGAGGGTAGGGGCGTCTCCAAGTGGCCGCCCGTGTTCCCGTCGAAATCAACAAGGATGGCAATTGCCGCCTTGTCAGAAATCTTGATGCCGGCAATCAGCTGCGCGTTACCGCAAATACGAAGCGCGACGCGCGGGCGTCCACGCTTGACAGCAACCCGTCCAACCTCCGGTTCGATCTCCTCAATCAGCCCCGCTTCCAGCAACTCCGACGTTATGGCCGTTACGGTCGCCGGGCTCACTTGCGTCCGCTTGGCGATATCAATCCGCGCGATGCGGCCAGCGTTGCGAATAGCGTCGAGCACTTGATGGCGACTGGTTTCGCGCTGGTCTGAACTGCTTGAAAGGCGGACAGTTTCGGCCAAAGGAACCTCCAGCCCGGTATAATTCACCAAAGAAAATAAATCGGCAAGCCGCACTGGCTTGATGGCCGGCAGCGTTCCTGAGCCTTCAGGATTGTTGCAGGCGGATATTTAATTTGCGGATCAAAAAAAAGCTGCTACGCTCAAAAGCGCACGATGCTCCGGCCAACGGAGTACACGATGGAAATCTGGGAGACCCATCCATGAAGCTATTGAAACTCATGGCTGCGACGATGTTCGCCGCCTTTTTCGCTACGGCCGCCTACGCGCAGATCACTGTTGGTGTCAGCTGGTCGAACTTCCAGGAAGAGCGTTGGAAAACGGACGAGGCAGCCATTGTGGCGGCACTCGATGCCGCTGGCGCGACATACGTTTCGACGGACGCCCAGTCGTCGTCGGCCAAGCAGCTTTCCGACATTGAGAGCCTCATTGCCCAAGGCGTGGACGCTCTGATCATCCTCGCGCAGGACGCACAGGCCATTGGCCCGGCCGTTCAGGCCGCTGCCGATGAGGGCATTCCGGTTGTTGCCTATGACCGTCTGATCGAAGCCCCGCGGGCCTTCTACCTGACCTTTGACAATGTGGAAGTCGGCCGCATGCAGGCTCGTGCTGTGTTCGCAGCCCAGCCAGAGGGTCGCTATGTGATGATCAAGGGTTCGCCGACCGATCCGAACGCTGATTTCTTACGCGGTGGTCAGCAGGAAGTCCTTCAGGACGCCATTGATTCCGGCGCCATCGAGATTGTTGGCGAGGCCTACACCGATGGCTGGTTGCCGGCCAATGCTCAGCGCAACATGGAGCAGATCCTGACCGCGACCGATAATGGCGTCGATGCCGTTGTCGCATCCAATGACGGCACCGCAGGCGGTGTTGTGGCAGCCCTGACGGCTCAGGGCATGGACGGCATTCCGGTCTCTGGCCAGGATGGTGACCATGCAGCCCTCAACCGTGTTGCTCTCGGTACGCAGACTGTCTCGGTCTGGAAAGCCGCCCGCGACCTTGGTCGTGCAGCCGGTGAGATCGCTGTCGCTCTGGCTGGCGGCACCATGATGGACGCTGTTGACGGCGCTATCGAGTGGACGTCCCCGGGTGGCACCACCATGACATCCATGTTCCTGGCACCACAGCCGATCACAGCCGACAACCTGTCCTTGGTCGTCGACGCCGGCGGGATTGAGCAAGATGCCCTTTGCCAGGGCGTTACCGATGGTCCGGCTCCCTGCAACTGATGGGTAGACGGACTTGAACGCCAAAAAATGTAAAAATGCGCCCCGCTCTTCCGGGGCGCATTTTTTCTGACAACTGCCGACAGTTGGAGGTCGGATATGACGGATGTGGCCAACCAACCACTCGCCCAGAAAAAGAACCCCATTCAGCAGCTTGAACTCGATATGCGGCTGCTCGGCATGGTCGGCGCGTTTGTCATTTTGTGCGTCGGGTTCGATCTCATAACCGATGGCCGGTTCCTGACGCCGCGCAACATCTTCAACCTAACCATTCAAACCGTGTCGGTCGCCATCATGGCCTGTGGCATGGTGTTTGTTATCGTCACCCGACACATTGATCTTTCGGTCGGCGCGCTGTTGGCAACGTGCTCGGCCATCATGGCAATGACGCAGACCGCCATCCTGCCGGACATGCTGGGCCTCGGTCTCAATCATCCGCTAACAGCACCCATCACCATTGTGGTTGGCCTCCTGGCCGGAACGCTCATCGGGGCGTTTCACGGCTGGATGATCGGCTATCTGACCATTCCAGCTTTCATCGTCACGCTTGGCGGTCTGTTGGTCTGGCGTAATGTTGGCTGGTTCCTGACCGACGGTCAGACCATAGGCCCGCTGGATCACAACTTCATGATCTTTGGCGGCATCAACGGGACGCTTGGCCCGACCATCTCCTGGATTTTAGGGGCGCTGGCCGCTCTGGCCGCCGTCGCGACGCAGTGGAACGGCAGACGCGCCAAGGAAAAACACGGGTTCTCTGCCAAGCCGATGTGGGCCGAACTGACCCTTTCGGGGATCATGGTCGCAACGATCATGGGCTGCATCTGGATTCTCAACAGCTACCAGATACCGGCTGCCCGGTTGCGCCGCCTGTTCGAAGCGCGCGGCGAGGTGATGCCGGAGGGTTTCACCGCCACCTATGGCCTGCCGATCTCAGTTCTGCTGCTCATCGCCGTTGCCATCGGCATGACAATCATCGCCAAGCGTACACGTCTTGGTCGTTACATCTTTGCAACCGGCGGTAACCCGGATGCGGCCGAGCTTTCCGGCATCAACACCCGCATGCTCACGGTGAAGGTCTTCGCACTCATGGGAGCTTTGACGGCGCTTTCGGCGGTCGTGGCATCCTCGCGTCTTGCCAACCACACCAACGACATCGGCACACTTGATGAGCTTCGGGTGATTGCCGCTGCCGTGATCGGCGGAACCGCGCTTGCCGGCGGTATCGGAACGATCTTTGGCGCCATTCTCGGTGCCTTGATCATGCAGTCTCTCCAGTCGGGAATGGCGATGGTTGGCGTCGACGCGCCCTATCAGAACATCGTCGTCGGCGCGGTGCTGGTTTTCGCAGTTTGGATCGATATCGTTTATCGCAAGCGCGCGGGGATCAACTGACATGGCTACACCGCTCGTAGAAATGCGCGACATGTCGATCTCCTTTGGCGGGATCAAGGCTGTCGACCACGTCACTGTCGATCTGCACCCAGGCGAAGTGGTAGGCCTTCTGGGCCACAACGGCGCTGGCAAATCGACATTGATCAAGATGCTGTCGGGCGCCTACCAGCCCGATGGCGGCGACATATTCATCAATGGCGAGAAGGTCACCATCACCAATCCGCGTGATGCCCGCGCCCACAACATCGAGACGATCTACCAGACGCTCGCGCTGGCCGATAACCTGGATGCTGCCTCCAACCTCTTCCTGGGCCGCGAGATCGTTTCACCCCTTGGTCTTGTCGATGACGCGGCCATGGAGGCTGAAACGCGACAGATCATGGGCCGCCTCAACCCCAACTTCCAGAAGTTCTCCGCGCCGGTTTCGGCGCTTTCGGGCGGTCAAAGGCAGTCCGTCGCCATTGCGCGGGCGGTCTATTTCAATGCCCGCATTCTTATCATGGATGAGCCAACCGCAGCGCTTGGCCCGCACGAGACGCAGATGGTGTCCGAACTCATCGCTCAGCTCAAAGCGGAAGGAATCGGTATCTTCCTCATCGACCATGATGTGCACCAGGTGATGGAGCTGTGCGACCGCGCCAGCGTCATGAAAAACGGTAAGCTGGTCGGGACGGTGAACGTGTCGGAGGTGACCGATGATGATCTGCTGGGCATGATCATTCTCGGCAAACATCCACACAAGGATGCTGCTTGATCCGGTAAGGCAAGCCGGTAGCGCTTTCGATGTGCACATTAATCGGGCGCGCCCGATGTTTATGCAGCCAATGGCCCGCAACGGATTGACTCGCTCTGCCGACTAGCGCCACCTTGTCGGCCTGATGCCCATACGACCACCTGCCGACCGCGTGTCCTGCCAACCAAACCACGCGGGTTTCTCATGTTCGATCTGATTATCCGCAACGCCCGGCTGCACCAGCCGGTGAGCGCGCTGGCATCGGCCGGAACACCAGCTGTTCAAGATGTTGGGGTGCAGGACGGTCAGATCATAGCCATCCAACCCTCACTGAACGCGACGGCACCAATAGAAATCGACGCTTGCGGACATCTTGTGGCGCCGCCCTTTGTCGATCCGCACTTCCATATGGATGCCACGCTGAGCCTGGGCCTGCCTCGGCTCAACATGTCCGGTACGCTTCTGGAAGGGATCGGACTTTGGGGCGAACTAAAGCCGCTCCTCACCCATGAAGCGGTGATGGAACGCGCGTTGCGCTACTGCGATCTGGCTGTCTCGCAGGGGCTTCTTGCCATCCGCACGCATGTTGACGTCTGTGACGATCGGCTGCTGGCTGTCGAAGCGCTCTTAGAGGTTCGAAAAAAGATCGCGCCCTACATTGACCTCCAGCTCGTGGCCTTCCCTCAAGATGGCCTCTACCGATCCAAGAACGCGGAGAAGAATCTGCTGCGCGCGCTCGATATGGGCGTCGATGTCGTCGGAGGAATACCGCATTTTGAGCGCACGATGGCTGATGGCGCGGCCTCGGTCACGCGCCTTTGCGAAGTTTCTGCTGAGCGCGACCTGATGCTCGATTTGCATTGCGATGAGAGCGATGATCCCATGTCGCGCCACATTGAGACGCTGGCGGCAGAAACCACTCGCCTTGGTCTTGGTGCGCGGGTTGTCGGCTCGCACGTCACCGCGATGCACTCTTACGACAACTATTATGCGAGCAAGCTGGTTCCGCTGATTGCGGAAAGCGGCATGCACATTGTGCCCAATCCACTGATCAACATCACCCTACAAGGACGAGCAGACACCTATCCTAAGCGTCGCGGCCTCACCCGCGTGCCGGAGCTTCGTGGCGCGGGGGTCAATGTCGGCTTCGGTCAAGATTGCTGCATGGACCCCTGGTACCCGCTTGGGTCCGCCGACATGCTGGAGGGCGCACATATGGCCGTCCATGCTCTGCCCATGACAAGCCGCAGCGATATGCGCTGGGCATTTGACGCCGTCACCATCAACAGCGCCAA
>JBHJIX010000052.1:0-32033 GCA_050043025.1 Cohaesibacteraceae bacterium | reverse complement strand
TGCCTGGTTGGGAGACCAAAAACTGATGATCGTTTCATTTCGACGGGCGCATCGCGCGCTCGCTTTGATGATGGCAACGCTGTTTGCCAGCCTCGGCGTGACCGCACCGGCGTTTGCCGCGCAGCCCACACCCTGGGGCATGGATTTTCAGCCCGCCGCCACCGTGGTGATGGACCATATTCACTGGTTCGAGAATTTCACTTTGATAATTATCACTGCGATCACGATTTTCGTGCTCGCTCTGCTGCTTTATGCCTGCTGGCGGTTCTCTGAGAAGAACAACCCGACCCCATCCAAAACAACCCACAACACCATGTTGGAAGTTGTTTGGACGGTCGTGCCGATTGTTATTCTCTTGATCATCGCCGTGCCGTCTTTCCGCTTGCTTTGGGAAGAGGCCGTCGTGCCGCCGGCCGACATGACGATCAAGGCCATCGGCTACCAGTGGTATTGGGGCTATGAGTATCCTGACAATGGCGACATCGCTTTCGACCAGATCATGCTGCGCGACGCCGAGCGTCTGGAGCGGCTGGAAGCAACCGGCGGAACGGAATCCGACTTCCCGCGTCTTCTGGCCGTTGATTATGACATGGTGGTGCCGGTCGATACGACCGTTCGCCTTCAGGTAACAGCTGCTGACGTTCTACACGCTTTCGCCATGCCGGCCTTCGGTGTGAAGATGGACGCCGTACCCGGCCGTCTCAACGAAACCTGGTTCCACGCCGAGCGCGAGGGCATCTATTACGGCCAGTGCTCGGAGCTTTGCGGCACCGACCATGCTTTCATGCCGATCGCCATTCGCGTTGTCAGCCAGGACCAGTTTGATGTCTGGGCAGCTGCCGCGGCTGAAGACATTGACGAGGCGAGCGAACTGTTGGCCCAGATGCTGCGCGAAGATGACGGTACCCGTCTGGCAAGCAGCAACTAATTTCGACTTCGAAGGCGGGCGCGTGACAAGCCTGCCTTCTTCCGACCCGCGAGCGAGGATGAACACCCACCATGGCTAGCTACGCAGACGCATCGGCGCACGACGATACACCGTCCTTTTTTCAGCGTTGGTTCTATTCAACCAACCATAAGGACATCGGCGTCCTCTATCTGATCTTCGCGATCATCGCGGGCATCATTGGTGGCGCCTTATCGATCGGCATCCGGTTGGAGCTGCAAGAGCCCGGCATGCAGATCTTTGCCGATGGCCATGGCTACAACGTGTTTGTGACCGCCCACGGCCTCATCATGGTTTTCTTCGTGGTGATGCCGGCCCTTATCGGCGGCTTTGCCAACTACTTCGTGCCCATCATGATCGGCGCGCCGGACATGGCGTTCCCACGCATGAACAATATTTCCTTCTGGCTGCTGCCGCCGGCGCTGATCCTGCTCGTCATTTCCATGTTCGTTGGAGGCCCTCCAGGTGGCAACGGCGTGGGTGGCGGCTGGACGATTTATCCGCCGCTTTCCACCTCTGGGCACCCTGGGCCGGCGGTTGATTTCGCCATCCTGTCGCTGCACATCGCGGGTGCATCCTCGATCCTTGGCGCGATCAACTTCATCACCACGATCTTCAACATGCGTGCGCCCGGCATGACGCTGCACAAGATGCCGCTGTTCGCCTGGGCCGTTCTGGTCACCGGCTTCCTGCTTCTTCTGGCTCTGCCCGGTCTGGCTGGCGCCATCACCATGCTTCTGACCGACCGCAACTTCGGTACGACCTTCTTTGACCCTGCCGGCGGCGGTGACCCGATCCTGTTCCAGCATCTGTTCTGGTTCTTCGGTCACCCTGAAGTGTACATTATGATTTTGCCGGCCTTCGGCATTGTCAGCCACATCATCTCCACCTTCTCCAAGAAGCCGATCTTCGGCTATCTGGGCATGGCCTATGCCATGGTGGCCATCGGTGTGGTCGGCTTCATCGTGTGGGCTCACCACATGTACACCGTCGGTCTGTCAGTGCAGACCCAGGCCTATTTCGTCGCCGCGACGATGGTGATCGCCGTTCCGACGGGCGTGAAGATCTTCTCCTGGATCGCGACCATGTGGGGTGGCTCCATCCGCTTCAACACGCCGATGGTTTGGGCCATTGGCTTCATCTTCCTGTTCACCGTTGGCGGTGTGACAGGCGTACAGCTTGCCAATGCCGGCCTCGACCGTGCCTTCCACGACACCTACTATGTGGTCGCACACTTCCACTATGTGCTGTCGCTGGGTGCCGTCTTCGGTATCTTCGCCGGCTGGTACTACTGGTTCCCCAAAATGTTCGGCTACATGTACTCCGAGTTCCTCGGCAAGCTGCATTTCTGGGTCACCTTTATCGGCGTGAACCTTCTGTTCTTCCCGCAGCACTTCCTGGGCCTGAACGGCATGCCGCGCCGCTATGCCGACTATCCAGATGCCTATGCCGGCTGGAACTACATTTCCTCCATCGGCTCCTACATCTCAGCACTCGGCGTGGTGATCTTCCTAATCGGCGTTGCCCATGCCTTCGCCGTGAAGCGCCGGGCTGGTGACAATCCGTGGGGCGAAGGTGCCACGACGCTGGAGTGGACCCTGTCCTCGCCGCCGCCGTTCCACCAGTTCGAAAAGCTACCGCGTGTCACCTTCGACAAGCACTAAACGCCACGCCTAGAAAGACCCACTGGAATGAGCCTGACGGACGCCACACCCAACGTTGCCGATCCCAGCCTGTCACTTCGGCAGGCCGGGCTCTCCACGGCGTCTGCGCGTGACTATCTGGCACTTCTTAAGCCACGGGTCATGTCGCTGGTGGTGCTTACCGCCTTGGTCGGTCTGCTTGCCGCACCGGTGACGCTTCATCCTGTGCTCGCATTCGTCGCGATCCTTTGCATCGCCATTGGGGCTGGAGCCTCCGGCGCGCTCAACATGTGGTACGATGCCGACATCGACGCCGTCATGGGCCGCACGGCAAGTCGTCCCGTGCCGTCAGGCGCGGTGCAGCCGCGCGAAGCGCTGGCCTTTGGGTTGGTGCTGTCGGTATTTTCCGTCATCACGCTCGGCCTGGCGATCAATTGGGCCTCGGCCTCGTTCCTGGCCTTCACCATCTTCTTCTATGCCGTCGTCTACACCATGTGGCTGAAGCGCTCGACGCCTCAGAACATTGTGATTGGCGGCGCGGCAGGCGCTTTCCCGCCAGCGGTTGGCTGGATGGCTGCGACTGGCTCGCTCGCGCTTGAGCCAATCCTGATGGTTGCTGTCATCTTCATGTGGACGCCACCACACTTCTGGGCGCTCGCCCTGTTGAAGTCCGAAGACTATGGTCGGGCCGGTGTGCCGATGATGCCGAATGTTGCGGGTGATCGATCCACCCGGCTTCAGATCTTTGTGTACGCCCTGCTGCTTGCACCGCTTGGCGTTTTGCCCGCCGTTCTGGGCTATGCCGGTGCTGCCTACGCGTTGGTCTCAGCGGTCGGAGGCGCTCTGTTTGTCGTCCAGGCCCATCGCCTGATAAAGGCGAGCGACCAAGATCGAAACAGCGCCGCTGGTAAACTGTTCGGCCTGTCGATCACCTATTTGTTTGCCCTCTTCCTCACCATGCTGGCTGAAGACTCAATAAGCCGCATCTTTGGTCTGGAATGGCTTCTGCCGAGCGCGTTGCGCATCACGGTGGGTGGCTAGACATGGCCAGAACCCGCCCACAACCTGCAGAGCCCGTGCCGACCGACCATGAACCGGTGCCCATGACCGAAGAGGAGCGCAGCCACTTCCATCAGCAGCGGCGCTCGCGTTCTGTCGCTCTGGCCGTCGCGCTCGCAGTTGTTGTTGTCCTTTTCTATGTCGTCAGCCTCATCCAGGGGCCCGGCATCTTGAACCGGCCGATGTAGCAGGGGAGGCAAAGATATGACCGCACGCAGCACAACCTTTTCCCGCCCTGTGAAAACGGCTCTGGCTCTGGCCACCTTCGTGGGCTGCATGGTCGGCGTCGCTTACGCTGCCGTGCCGCTTTATGAGCTCTTCTGCCGGGTGACAGGCTTTGGTGGCACCACTCAGGTCGCCGACGTGGCGCCCGAAACGGTGGCAGAGCAGACCAGCAAAGTGCGCTTTGATGGCAATGTTGCACGCGGCCTTGGCTGGGACCTTGATCCGCTGGTCAATGAGATTGAAGTGCCGATCGGCCAGGTCACCGAGATCGCCTATCGCGCACAAAATCTGACGTCCCGCGACACTTATGGCACGGCAACCTTCAATGTCTCGCCGCCGCAGGCCGGCATTTACTTCCACAAGATGCATTGCTTCTGCTTTGAGCTGCAGCATCTGGAGCCCAATCAGGGCATCGACATGGGTGTGGTGTTTTTTGTTGACCCGGAGATCCTTGATGATCCCGATTCAGCAATCATTGATACCATCACCCTTAGCTACACCATGTTCGAAGCCGATGCGCCGGCGGAAGCCGAAACCGCGCAGCTGGCACCGAATGTGAACTAGGAAAGACTTCGCTCAAACGGGGGAGCGGCCATCCAGCGATGGATGGAGATCGAAGGAGACCTTCCATGGCCTCAGGGCACGCAACCGATCACGACTATCACATTCTGCCACCCAGCCCTTGGCCGCTGGTCGGCTCCATCAGTGCGTTGATCTTGGCCATTGGCGCCATCGTTTGGATGCATGATGGGTCCTGGTTGTGGTTCGCACTTGGCATGCTGGGTGTGCTCTACACCATGGTGATGTGGTGGCGCGACGTTGTGCGCGAGAGCATCGCTGGCGACCACACTCCGGTAGTCTCGCTGCATCTGCGCTACGGGATGATCCTGTTCATCGCCTCAGAGGTGATGTTCTTCGTTGCCTGGTTCTGGGCCTATTTCGATGCCGGCTTCTATCCTGGCCCGGCCGAACAGCCCATGCGCGCTGAACTGCTGGGCGGTGTCTGGCCACCGCTGGGGATCGAGACCTTTGCCCCCTGGCATCTGCCGCTGATCAACACGCTGATCCTTTTGACCTCAGGCACGACCGTGACCTGGGCGCACCACGCGGTCATCCATGGCGACCGCAAGGGCTTCAAACAGGGTCTGGCGCTCACTATTGCGCTCGGTGTCTTGTTCTCGATCGTTCAGATCTATGAGTACAGCCACGCGCATTTCGATTTCTCAGGACATATTTACGGCGCGACCTTCTACATGGCGACCGGCGTCCACGGCTTCCACGTTTTCGTCGGCACCGTGTTCCTGGCCGTGTGCCTCTTCCGCGCCATGCAAGGCCAGTTCACCAAAGAGAAGCATTTCGGCTTTGAGGCGGCTGCCTGGTATTGGCACTTTGTCGACGTCGTCTGGCTCTTCCTGTTCGTTGCCATCTATGTCTGGGGTTATGGTGGGGGCGGCTATTTTTAGCATGTCGCCGCATGCCCAAACATGATTGCAAGGGGGCGGCCTTCGGGTCGCCCTTTTGCTGTTTTGAGAGACCTTATGGCCGCCTACCAACCCACATCCGCCCCGCTGTCTGCCGGGTTCCATGGCCGCTGCCCACGTTGCGGCGAAGGCGCCATGTTCGATGGCTACCTGAAACTGCATGAGCGCTGTGAGGTCTGCGATCTGGACTATGGCTTTGCTGATTCAGGCGACGGACCTGCGGTGTTCATAACCTTTTTCGCAGGCTTCATTGTTGTCGGCGTCGCCTTATGGCTGGAGGTGGCGTTTCAGCCCTCCTTCTGGGTCCACGCCATTGTGGCAGTCCCACTCATCCTGATCACGTGCCTCCTGCCGCTGCGCCCGCTCAAAGGGTGGTTGATCGCCCGTCAGTATCAGATGGACGCGCTGGAGGTGCGCAACGACGATGTGTCGGGTGGCACCCGCCGATGAAGCGCCTGTTTGCCACCGCTCTGATCGTCGGGGCGTTTTTTACGCTTCTGGGTCTTGGCACGTGGCAGGTCCAGCGGCTGGCCTGGAAACAAGATCTCATCGCGCAAGCGGAAGAACGACCGTCGCTGCCGGCGGTGGCTCTGGCGGACCTCATCTCCGAGCATGGTTTGGAGCCGTTGTCCTCTGGTCTGGAGGAGGGTGGTGCACCTGACTCCGGTGCTCTGGCCTATCGCCGCGTCTCGGTGGAAGGCCGGTTTGTCGGCGAGCCGGTGCGTGTGTTCACCACATTGTCGGACCCTGTCGGAGCCTTTGAGGGGCCGGGCTATTGGATGATGCAGCCTTTTGAGATCGAGGGCGACACGACCGGCCATCTGTTCGTCAATCGCGGCTTTATCCCCTTTCTGCTACCGGACGGCGTGACGGTCACGCGCCCGCCGGAAGAGCCAGTAAGCTTTGAGGGGCTGGTACGTCCCAACGACCCGGTCGACTGGATGACCCCCGATCCTGATCTGGGCGATCGCATCGCCTACCGACGCGACATTGCGCAGATGGCGATGTTGTCTGGCATCGAACAAGTCTTGCCAATCACTGTTGATATGCCCGCTGGCGAACAAGGCGTCCTGCCCCAGGCGGGCGAGACCAAGTTTGCCTTTTCCAATCGCCATCTGGAGTATGCCATCACCTGGTACGCATTGACAGCGGTGCTGGTCGGCGTGGTGGGAACAGTAATGTGGCAGCGGCGCCGCTCTGCCTGACATTGCCTGGAAGAAGAGGTCAGGGGAACGGCGCCGCTGCCCAGGCTGTCCGGCTAGCCGTAGAAAACAGCAACCTGCGGTTCGCTGAGGCCCCATTTCTCGCCGGCAATCGGCGAGTTCTTCTCGCTGGCCACGGCTGTCAGTGCCTGGTTCACGGCCTCCTCATACTTGTCCATCGTATCGGCGGCGGATGCGTCACCGGCACCCTTGGCGAACTCCACCTCAAGCTTCGCACTGCCGGCAGCTGCCGAAATCTTGGTCGGCTTTAGGTTGTTGGCGAACTTGTCGATGAGGTTTTTCAAGAGGTAGGTGACGGCAGCGGTCGTAAGAGCCGTTGTGAACGTGGCAAGAACCTCCACCATGATGCCGCTGCCATCCAGATCCTCTGTGACGGCATCCATCGAAACCGCCGAAGGCAGGCCTCCCTGCACCCAATCGCCGGAACTGGTGTAGCTGATCGTTTTACTGGTAGTGCCGCCGGAGAAGGTCACCGATCCGGCATTGCTCACATTGTTGGCAATTATCGTGCCGGTGTCTTGGTAAGAGTCGAACCAAATCTGATACTCGTCGATCGGCGTCAGCGTTGATGTACCAACGTCCATCCCGCTGTAGTCGTTGACGTAGATCGTGTTGCCTTCATTGTCATTCAGGATGGCATTCGGGTTGCCTTGAAGCTCGTTGGTGATCGTGATCTCACCAGCCGTCCCGGTGTTCGTCGGGGTGGCGAACAGACCTTGGCTGTCCAGATCGACTGTCTGGCCAAGGTCGATATCAACCGCCTTGCCGCCGGCCGAGAACGAAATTGCACCCTGCTGGTCCGTCACCGTGCCGTAGTTCACCTGGTAGGACGGGATTGTGATGTTGAAGGTGTTTTTGTACTCGTAAACCGCCGGGTTGGTCGCGGTCGCGATCGGCCCTTTGGATTGCCAGACAACCGTGTAGTTGCCGTTCACTTTCTTCGCCAGATAGAGGCT
Organism: Cohaesibacteraceae bacterium; assembly: GCA_050043025.1. Taxonomy (GTDB): domain Bacteria; phylum Pseudomonadota; class Alphaproteobacteria; order Rhizobiales; family MH13; genus MH13. The sequence goes on along the minus strand of JBHJIX010000052.1, from coordinate 24,500 downwards.
GTAATTGTTCTTCTTCTGCAGCGACAACTGTGTCGTGTCGATGTAGACGATGATTTGCTCAGTCGCCATGAATTTTCTCCTTTAGGTTTTGCTTAGGAATTTAAGCAACCTATGGATGCAGCAAACGGCGAGTGCGAGAAATAACTCCGTTGGGGTAGACAGGTCACTCAAGCTGGCGAATCAGGAGCGCAAGATCGGCGACCGAATGGACGCCCAGTTTGGCAAAGATCGCGCGTCGATGGGTTCGCACCGTCAGCGGGCTAATGGCGAGCTCGCGGGCGATATGCTTGGACGTTTTTCCCTCGGCGACCAGCAGCGCAATCGTCTCCTCTCGTCCAGTCAGCAAATGCCATGCAGAACCTCCTTTGAGTGCTGATCTTTGTTAGAAAAGTGCTGCACCGCGTAAGCTTGGAGCTGGGCAGCGTCATGAAGATTAAGCTTGGGCAAGATATTCGATCTGTGTTTGCGAACAGTGTAGTACGCGATGCCAAGAAACACCGAAATCTCCCTGCTGTTCATGCCTTTGGCTATCATTTGTAACACTTCAAATTCACGTTGCGTGAGATTCTCATGGCCGTGTTCCGCCATTGATTTCCTCACCAATCAAATAAAAACGAAATACATATTCATTTTACATGAATTATAAAAAGAGTCTAATAAGAGAAATGTAAAAAGAATACAATTCAAGGATGTAATGATCACTAAGGCAAGGAAAGGTAAATTTATATTGATATGTTATAAAGTATCAACGAACAGAAGTATCTTGGACTGCCAGATAAGAGGCCGCGTTGTTTGGCACGATTTTGCCTGCCAAACCATCACCGCTCGCCTTCCGGCAAAAGCGCCATAACCGTCTCAAGGGTGTCAGCCTCGCGCGGTGGCTTGTCCCAACGAAGGCGGGAGATGCGGGGAAAGCGCATGGCGACACCGCTCTTGTGACGTGTGGAGCGTTGCAACCCTTCGAAGGCAACTTCCAGCACCAGGCCGGCATCCTCGCCATGGATCACTTCGCGCACTGGGCCAAAGCGGTTGACCGTGTGCTTGCGCACGAAACTGTCGATCTGCTTCAGCTCCTCATCGGTGAAGCCGAAATAGGCCTTTCCAACCGGCACAAGAGCCTGGCCCTCACCATCGGGCCGCCAGACGCCGAACGTGTAATCGGAGTAGAAGCTGGAGCGTTTGCCGTGGCCGCGCTGCGCATACATCAGGACCGCGTCGATCAGCATCGGATCGCGCTTCCACTTCCACCACGGCCCTTTGGGGCGGCCCGGCACATAGGCGCTGTCGGCGCGCTTGATCATCACGCCTTCCACCGCATCAGCGTCCGCACCTGCGCCGTGAGCGCTCGGGTCTGAGCGAGCAGCGGCTAGCGCATCCCAGTCGGCGAACCGAACCATGGATGAGATATCAAGGCGCGGGTGGTCATGCGCGGCCACCAGTGCTTCCAGCCGCTCACGCCGCTCCGCAAAGGGCAGGGGACGCAGGTCATCCTCACCCTGCCGCAAGAGATCATAAACCCGCATATGCGCAGGATGGCTGGCCAAGAGCTTGGACGACACCGTCTTGCGGTTGAGGCGCTGTTGCAGCGTGTTGAAGGTCTGCACCCGACCATCGAGGAGAATCAGAAGCTCTCCATCCAGTGTCACATCCTCAGGCAGCGCCTCGACAAGGTCGGGAAAGGCGCCTGAAATCTCGTCGCCGGTCCGTGAGTAAAGCCGGCGCACTGTTGCTCCATCCTTACCCACACCAGTGGCCGCCTGGACACGGATGCCATCCCACTTCCATTCGGCAAGAAAGTCGTCGGCGTCGAGCTTGGCGAAGTCGCTGTCCTCAATCGGGTGGGCCAGCATGGCTGGTGAGAAGGGGGCGGGATCGTCATTCTCCGGTCGCTCGCCTTCGCCTTCAGCCCAAGCAAACAAGCCCTCATATGGCGGTTTCAGCCCGTGCCAAACTTCCTCAATGGCATCGGGTGCCAGATCGCCCAGCCCAGCGACCGCCGTTTTGGCAAGACGTGCCGAAACACCTATGCGCAGGCCGCCCGTGATGAGCTTCAGCAAAGCCCAGCGCCCGGTTTCATCCAGCGTGTCGAGCCAACGGGCAAGGACACCGGGCAAGTCAGCCTTGCCAGTCGTCGCCAGCGTCTCCACCACCACCGTTAGAGACGGCGAGGGCACGTTGACCCCATGATCCGCCGGCCAGATGAGCGCCACTGTCTCTGAGAGGTCGCCGACATAATCATAGGAGAGGCCGAACAGTACCTCGTCAGTGCGCTCTTGAACGAGGCCGCGAATGACATTCGGCTTGGCGTTCTTGAACTCACGCCCGCCCGTCAACGCCGCCAGAGCCAGCCCGCGTTCCGGGTCTGGCGTGTCGCGGAAGAAGCGCGTCATGAGGCGAAGTTTGCCGTTGCGCCGGGGCTCGTAGGCCAAGCGATCCAAAAGCTCGGCAAACGCCTTCATGACGCTGCCTGGTCCGTTTCTATTGGTTCAGCCGCCTCATCCCCTTCGTCGCCATAGCCGATCAAGTTGAGCGGTTTGGCGGCGATGCCTTGCGTGCCGCACCAATGCACCAACCCATCTTCCTGGCCGTGCGTCACCCAGACTTCCGAGGCTTGGGTATCCAGAATGGTCTGGCAGAGATCGTCCCAATCAGCATGGTCCGACATGACGAGCGGTAGTTCCACGCCGCGTTGACGGGCGCGCGCCCGCACCCGCATCCAGCCCGAAGCAAAGCAGGTGATAACCTCGCCGAACTTGCGCGACCAGCGGTCAGCCATGGAGCCTGGTGGGCAAAGCACGATCTGCCCGGCCACATCCTTTGCTTTGAGCCCGGCCACTGGCACGAGCTCACCCAAAGCCACGCCTTCGGCCTCATAAAAGTGGCAGAGCTTCTCCAGCGCCCCATGCAGGTAGATCGGCGCGTCATAACCCGCTGCCCTGATTTCGGCGATCACACGCTGCGCTTTGCCGAGCGCATAGGCCCCAACCAGATGCGGCCGGTCGGAGAACAACTCAAGCGAGGCAAGAAGCTTGGCGACTTCATCTGCACCGGGCGGATGGCGGAACACCGGCAGACCAAAGGTCGCCTCGGTGATGAAGGTGTCGCACGGCACGACCTCGAACGGCGTCACTGTTGGGTCGGCGTGCCGTTTGTAGTCACCAGAGGCAACCAGCCGGTGGCCGCCATGCTCGACCAATATCTGGGCTGATCCCAAAACGTGCCCGGCGGGATGCAACGAGACACGCGTGTCGCCCAGCATCAGCGCCTCGCCATAATCTACGCTTTGGGTGCGTCCGGCATGGCTGGCTCCGTAACGGATGGCCATGATGGCGAGCGTTTCCGGCGTCGCAAGCACTGCCCCATGCCCCGGCCGCGCATGGTCAGCATGGCCGTGGGTAACAACGGCACGATCAACGGGTCGCACGGGATCGATAAAGAAGTCACCCGGAATGCAGTAAAGGCCTTCCGGGCGAAGCGTCATGAAATGATCGGCACGCATTCCCATGTGCCGCTATGTGGTGCGGATCAGGCCGGCGTGTAGGGGCCGCGACCGCTAGCCAGGGCATGATCGAGGTAGTCGATGCGGTCCTGACCCCAAAAGGGTTCGCCGTTGAGCACATAAACAGGCGCCCCAACCGCACCAGCGGCAATTGCAGCTTCGGTGTTGGCCGTCATCTCCGCCAAGATCGCATCGCTGGTTGCTTCAGCAAGAATGGTGTCGGCATCGTGGCCGGTCTGCGTCAACAAGCGGCGCACCACAGCCTCGTCGGCGATTTGCTCGTCATTCACCCAGCAGGCCTGAAAGGCGGCGAACATGAAGTCTGCTGGGTCGCCGCCTGCCTGCGCGATGGCCGCCACACAACCATTGGCAAGCGCAGGGTTGGTTGGGAAGTGTGCTGGCCGGAGCGTCAACGGCACCTGCCGGATATCGGCGATGCGCTGCAACTCAATGAGACGATAGTTCTGTCGCGACTGCGGGCGTTCGGGGATCGGCAGTGCACCTGACGTTTTGAAGACGTCCATCAGGTTCATCGGCTTATAGGCGATCGTCGCGCTATGCTTGGCTGCAACGCTCAGAAAAGCTTTGTGACCAAGATAGGAGAACGGCGAGATAAGGGTGACGTAATAGTCGATCGTGGCGCTCATGGGCGGGCTCCTGTGTCAGGCGATGCCCGCTGGTAGGACCCTGGTCGATCAAGCGCAAGACCGGCTAGTCGTCACGATAAGGTGAGCCGCCCTGCTTTTCTTTCAGCATGCCGGTGACGACCTCAACAGTGCGCTGAAGCTCTACAATGGCTTGCTCGATATCTTGCTTTTGCTTCTCCAGAAGCGCGATCTGCTCCTGAAAGCGCGTGCGTGCGGTTTCAAGCTGTCCCGGCTGGCCATCCTTCAGATCGTAAAGGTCAAGCATCTCGCCGATCTCGTGCAACGAGAAGCCAACCCGCTTGCCCATAACGATAAGCTTCAAGCGGGCCCGGTCTCGGCGCGAGTAGAGACGCTGCATGCCCTTGCGCCGCGGGCGCAGCAGGCCCTTATCCTCGTAGAACCGCAAGGTCCGTAACGTTAGATCAAACTCCTTGGCGAGCTCGCCAATGGTGTAGTCGGTTTCGCGCGCTCCGTTGTCCAAGGTCTTTGCCGTCTTTCTTGCCGATAGGAAATGTCATCGGCACTTACGCGCCCGGCACCTGTTGGCGCAAGGCAGGTGGAAAGGAGTGGTTAGCCATCTATTAGAGCCAACCCCTGATCTTGCCCCAGCCTCATTATGAAGCGTTTACCGCTTGGTGATCTTTACCCGTCGTTTACCATGTTTGACGCACCATTGCAGCGATCAAACGCCGCTACGGCGTTGGGCCGGTCTTGGGCTGTCCGGCCAACAGCGAGCAAGGTTGGGTAGGGATGGTGCAGCGATCCCCCATGGCGCATGACATGGCGCCGCAAGAGTATTACGGCGAAAACGCCCCGCAAAACGGTTCCACCGGTTGGGCCGTTGCCCGTTCTGGTGCAGGCAACTATCACCGCGGTGCGCCGGCGCCCCAACATCATGGCGCGCCTGGCCCTCAAAGCGCTCCGCCTGATTTGCAAACCAGGCTGGCCGCCATCGCCCGCAACATACAGTCCCTGGAATCCAAAATATCTGGAGCTCCGTCCGCGCCTGCGCCAAGTCCTGCAGGCTCTGCTCGGCCGACCGCCCAAGCTCCCAGCCCTGCAGCCAATCCACTTGATGTGCTGCGACGTCGCAAACGCGAACTGGAAGCAGTCGGCATGGTCAGCAGTGCTGCGCCAGTCACGCCGTCACCTGACTATCGCCGACCGATGCCCCCGCCAGCCGCACCCCCGGCTCAACCATCTTATGAACCGCAGGCACCCACGGCCGTCGATGGGGAGGGCGACGGGCTCGATCTCCTGGCTCAACACTTGGATGCTCAGTTTGCCCGGCTTGCCGATTCACTCAGCGATGTGCGCCAGTTGGCCGAGACCAATGCCCTCGGGCAGGCGCGTCTGACGGGCGAAACTCTGCCCTCCATGCGCCAGCAATTGCAGGCGTTGGAAGCGCGGCTTTCCCAGCCCTCATCGAACGATGGTGGGGTGAGCGGTCCAGCTCTCGCCGATCTAAGCGCGCAGATACAGTCGGTGCAGGACACCGTGTCGGCCATGCCGACCCCCGATGCCATCCACTCGTTGGAAGCCGGTTATCGCCACATCCTTGCGCGCCTTGATGAGCTGAAGTCTGGCGGCAGGGCCGCCGACAAGATTGACGCCCTTTACGATGAGGTCACCAGCCTTCGCGAAGCACTGGACGGCCTGTCGGACAGTGGCACCGCAGCTCTGGTTAGCGACATGCGCGGCATGATCGCCCGGTTGGAAGCAACACCGCAAGCCGATCCAGCCGAGTTGAGGGAAGCTCTGGAGAGCGTCAAAGCCATGGCAGCGGGTACTGCCGGGCAGGACGTTGGTGAAGCCATTGGAGCGGTCGTTGAGCGTTTAGTGGCGCTGGAAGCGCGGATCGAAGCGCTGGCGGTTGGTGGTGGTGGGGAGTTGCCGTCTTCGGTGGAACATCGGTTGGATGCCTTGCAGGAAGAGATGCAGCGCCTGACGGCCTTCCAGGACGAGGCGCGCGGCCTCACCGGCGCCCTTGATACGATCCGAGAGGAAATGCGCGGCACATCGTCTGGCCCGTCGCTGGCTGGCTTTGATGATCGCTTCAAGGCTCTGGATCGTCTTGAGGAAATGACGGGCGGTTACGCTGCTCAGATCGCGGCCCTGTCGGATCGGTTAGAGCACCTTGACGGAACGCTCGCCAGCCAAAGTGAGATGGTGCGCGAACTGGCGGCCCTCTCGCGCCATGTCGATACCTTCACCACCACCATGCCGGTCCGTGAGATCGAGCAGGCTCTTTTGGACCTTACCGGTCGGGTTACCTCGCTTCAGGAAGATCGCAGTGCCGAACGCTTGGCAGAAGCCGTTCGCGATCTCGGCGAGCGGGTCGAATCCTGCCTGCAGAGCGTTCCACGCACCGAAACGCTGGTGGCCGCGGTTGAGGCCGAGTTCGATAGCCGCCTGTCCAGTGCGCTTGCGCCTTTGGGAGACGAGCTTCAACAGGTCAACAACCGTCTGGTGGGCCTTGAGCGCACTATCGGCAAGGCCGATACGCCACTGATCGACCATCTCTCCGGACGGCTGGAAACACTGCTGGCCGCGATGCCAACGCCCAATCCAGACGGTGCGATCTCGCAGCTTGAGGGTCAGCATTCCGAGCTTCATGCTAAGGCTGAAGATGGCGGTTCGGTCGCCTCGGAAGACCTTCTGCATCTGCATGACGAGCTTGCGCGCGCCCGTGCCTCGGTGGAACTTGGCGGAAATCATGCGCTCCAGCAGAGCATCGTCGATCAGGTCCGCCACTTGGCCGACCGCTTCGATATGGTCCGCCAGTCGGGCGATGCGGCTCTGTTGCCGGAGATTGAGCAGAAGATCGACGATTTGGCCGAGCGGGTTCAGGCCATTGGCTTGTTTTCCGCCGATTCTGGCACGCCGGCCCACGACCCCTCCGTGGTCCCCGATGCGGTGTTGGACCGGATCGAGTCGCGCTTTGAAGATTCCCAGGCTGAGCTGAAGCCAAGCGTTGATCGCCTCCAAGAAGAGCTAACAGATCTGCGCAACAGCGCCGGCGAACAGGATGCCCGCCTGCATGCAACGCTCGAAGCGGTCCAGGGCGCTCTTGGAACGGTGTTGGACCGGCTCGGTACGCTGGAAGCAGAAGGCCACAGGTTGCCCAAGGCCGAGCGCCCAGTGTCTGAACCTCCAAGTGCCGCGCGACCGGTCGACAAACAGCCGCGCAGCCATGCCGATCAGGCGTTGGAGCGTCTTGCCGCCGAAGCCGAAAGGTCCGAGCGCCAGCGTCAGGAGGCGCAGGTTCATCCAGAGCCAGCGCAAGAAGCAGCCTCTGAACCCACAGTCGAACCGGCGGCTCCAAAACCTGTTGCCGAACCGGCTGCACCCGGCGATGCGCAGACCCTTCTCAATCAGCTTTCCAGCGCTCTTCATGCGCGTGCCCAGCAGGCAGGTAATAGCGCGTCGGCAAGCGGCATCGAACCGGCCGAGCATCACGACGCTTCGCCAGCACCAAGCGCCGATACGGCCGCCCAGCGAGCAAATTTCATCGCAGCTGCCCGCCGCGCTGCGCAGAACGCCGCGCTTGAGGCGACAGGCGGTGTCGGCGACCTTGGCCGCGATAAGGCGAGAGCCGAGTCGACCGAACCAGCCTTTGCAGAACCCAGTGTTACGCCTCAACCGCAGGTGCCGGAAACCCGGACCGCTGCGCGTGTTTCGCCAGACATGCCGCGCATGCCGCAACCCGCCACCGAGGATGCTCGGCTTGCTGGTTCGCCAGAGGGCAGCAAGCAAGAAGGCGAGAAAAAAGGCAAAGCGCTTTTCTCCGGCCCCATCCGCCTCGCGCTTTTCTTCTTTGTACTCGCCTTCGGCCTTTACGCGCTGACCTCCTTCCTGCCCTCCGGTGATGAAGGTGGGACCGGCCCAGCACCAGTGATCGGCCAGGCCGACGATGCCGAGGTCACAACCCCCACTGCGCCGGCCTCGGACGTCGCGCCGGCGTCTGATGCTGCACCCGCCACGGTGCCCGACGAACCGGCACCGTCCGATCAATCAAGCCTGCCCTCATCTGGCGGTGCGATAGAAAGCTCGCGTCTGCCGGCAATCGATACCGACGTCGCGCCGGCGGACCCGCAAGTACCAAATGCACTGGTCGCAGCGCCAGCGGGCGTTGACACCGCACTCAGCTCTGGCTTTTCCCGTGACCGCGGACCAGTCATGGCGGCAACTCCAGGGGCTGTGGAGCCTGCAACGGCAGCCCAAGAGCCTTCCGCTGCGGGCGATGCCGGCGATCTGGCAGCTCAGCCCCCGGCGCGTCCTAGCCCGCCGCCTGCCAATGATCTGGGCCTGCTACTGGACCCGACCATTCCACCGCTGCCTGGAAACACGGCCACCGACCTGGCTGAAGCAGTGGGTCCACCTCGTCTTCGTTTGGCTGCGACCAATGGCGACGCCGCGGCACAGTTTGAGGTTGCCACGCGTTTCATGGAAGGTCGCTTCGTTACCCAGGATCTGCAGGCAGCCGCCTATTGGTATGGTCAGGCCGCGCGACAGGGCCTCGCGCCGGCTGCTTATCGTCTGGGAAGCTTCTACGAGCAGGGACGTGGTGTCGACCGCAACCCAGATGGTGCCATTGGCTGGTATGAGCGTGCCGCGCTCGACGGCAATCCGCGCGCCATGCACAATCTGGCCGTCATGGCCGCCGAAGGCCGCAATGGCGGACCAGACTTTGTGCGCGCTGCCTCATGGTTCCTGCCAGCCGCCAATCGTGGCCTCTCCGACAGCCAGTTCAATCTCGCCGTTCTCTATGCGCGCGGCATGGGAGTCGAACGCGATCTGATGGAATCCTACAAATGGTTTGCCCTGTCGGCCAATGCTGGCGACAGCGAAGCCGCCAGCCGCCGTGACGAGGTCGCCGGCGTGCTGGGTGAACAGGCGCTCGCCCTGGCGCGCGCGCGGGTCGACAATTGGGCGCCGATCCCGGTCGAACAGGTTGCTATTGAAGTGCCTGCTCCCGAGTGTGGCTGGGACCCATGCAGTGTACAGGCGCGTGCCGATACCGCTGCCTCGGCGCAGATTGCCGAAGTTCAGCGCCTTCTGGCCGAGCGAGGGTACAATCCAGGCCCCGCCGACGGCGTGATCGGACCACGCACCAGCGATGCCGTGCGCGCCTTCCGGCAATCCCTTGGCCTTGGCCAAGGTGCCGCCATTGACAGTGCCTTGCTGGACGCGCTGCGCGCTGGCACCAGTCTTTAGTCGTATGCACTGACTATCCATCGCCCAAAACGGCGAAAACGTTTGCAAGCCCGCTCTTGCAGCGATTGACCCGCCCATTGCGGCGGGGTCATACACAAAAGACATCCTTCGATCGCGCAAGGGCTTTCACCGGGCCTGACACGTGGGTTCGCCCCGCCCCGGAAAGCCGCTGCCACCATGCAGATCTATCTGCCCATCGCCGAACTGGCCGTGAATGTGTTTCTCATTCTCGGCATGGGCGGTGCGGTCGGGTTCGTGTCGGGCCTGTTTGGCGTGGGCGGAGGATTTCTGCTCACCCCTTTGCTCATCTTTTCCGGCATACCGCCGTCGGTGGCTGTTGCCACTGTGACTTCACAGGTTGTCGCGTCGTCGACCTCTGGCGTGCTCAGCTATTGGCGCAAGGGCGGCGTTGATTTCAAGCTGGCTGGGGTCCTATTGTGCGGCGGCATCATCGGTTCGTCGCTGGGCGTTTGGTTGTTCTCCATCCTGCGCTCGCTGGGCCAGCTCGACCTCATCATCTCCGTTTCCTACATGGTGTTGCTGGGTGCCATCGGATCGATGATGCTGATCGAAAGCGCGCGCGCTGTTTGGCGCGGAGCGCGAGGTGGGTCTGTCTCGCTGCGCCAGCCAGGGCGTCATGGCTGGATCCATGGTCTTCCTTTCCGCGTTGGCTTCAAGAAATCACGGCTCTATATCTCCGTCATTCCGGTGGTGCTGCTCGGTCTTGCCATCGGCTTCATCGGTGCGATCCTGGGCATTGGCGGCGGCTTCATCATGGTGCCGGCGTTGATTTACCTGCTGCGGGTGCCCGGCAATGTTGTCATCGGCACATCCCTGTTGCAGATTTTGGTGACGATGGCGGTCGCGACCATGTTGCACGCCTTCACCACCGGGTCGGTGGATGTCATTCTCGGCCTCATCCTCATGGTGGGCGGCGTGCTCGGCGCCCAGTTCGGGGCATCGGCGGGCCAAAAGCTGAAAGGCGAGCAGCTTCGTCTTCTCCTGGCGCTTCTCATCCTGGCGGTGGGCGTTCGGTTCCTGGTTGATCTTGCGATTGAACCGACTGACCTGTTCTCGGTTGCGGGGTTGGGCGGATGATCGGCTGGTTACGCCTTGCTGCGCTTGCGCTTTTCCTGGCCGCCGTACCGGCGCGGGCAGAAACGCTGCTCGTCACCATGTCCGAGCGCACGGTCGATATTACGTCCAATTTCACCGGTTCGTCGATTACAGTGTTTGGAGCCGTTCGCCGTGACGCTTCCACGGTCCCTCGTGCATCAGACTATGATGTGGTTGTGACCGTCACCGGACCACGGGCTGATCGCGTCACCCGACTAAAGGATCGCGTGGCGGGGATTTGGATTAATCGGCACGCCGAGGCCTTTGAGGATGTGCCAACGGCCTACACGGTCTTGTCCAACCGCCCGATTGAAGACATCGCCCATCCGGCCTTGCTGACGCGCTTTCAGATCGGCATCGACTATTTGCTGGCGTCCAGTGATGAGCACAATACAGCCGGCGGGGACGGTGACACCGGCGAGGCTGAAACGCTCGACGACATGGACACCAGCGAACGCCCGGCGGACCATGTGTTTGAACGTGCCTTCCTGCGCTTGCAGCGCGAAAGCGGGCAATATCAGGAAGACCCCGAAGGCGTTGCGGTCATCGACAACACTCTGTTCAGGGCGCGGGCGACCTTTCCTGCCGATGTGCCGCTCGGCAATTTCGAGGTTCGCGTGTTCCTGTTCTCCGGCGGTGCCTTGCTTGCTGAGGAACAGGTCGGCATCGTGGTGCGCAAAACCGGCTTTGAGCAGTTCGTCTTCCGCCTCTCGCAGCCCGATCCCTTCATCTATGGCGCTCTGGTCATCCTGCTGGCCGCCTTCACCGGCTGGTTGGGAGGGGTGGTCTTCCGCCGATCCTGACCTAAGGTTCACTCCAGGATGAACGCTCCAAATCTGAAGATCGCACCGTCATGCGCGCACTGCCCGCTCTGCAATCCGTTACGCCCGTGCCGCGCTGGCGTGGCCTTGCTGGGGCGATCCCCTTCATGGCCGGTCTGGTCAGCTTTGCTAGCGGCGGTCTTTGGATCATTTCCGCTGATCTCGCCTTGCGGGCGACGCTTGGCTATGGCGCGGTGATTCTGTCTTTTCTAGGTGGCATTCGTTGGGGGATGGCGCTTAGCCTGTCCAACCATGAGAAGCGCGATGCCCGGCTGATGCTGTCGGTCGTGCCATCGCTTCTGGGCTGGGTTGCGCTATTGATGCCAGCCTTCCCGGCTCTGGTTCTGCTCGCGGTTGCCTTTGCTGCACAGGGCGCGTGGGACGTTGGAGACGCCAAGGATGACGGCGCGCCGGACTGGTTTTCCACCCTGCGGTTGATGCTAACGGCGCTGGTCTGCTCATTCTTGTCGGTGACCGCAGTCCTCACGATCACCTGACCCCAGCAGCCTCTACCGCCAACCAAGGATCGATTAGGCCGGCACGGTGAAAACCCGCGAACGCCCGCAAACGGCAGCGCGCAACGATTCCTTCCCAAACAACGGTCCGAACGGCTCGGCCGACAGGCAAAGCCCGCCGGCATAAGCACCGAACGCCGGAAGGATCAGCCGGTTCTGGTCATAGGCAAAGGCGGGCCGTCGCGTGGACCCGCCACGCCCGATCACCCGTGCGGCCGGATGCAAAAGGCCTGCGATCTCCGCCTGACCGGCGCCGATCACGCCGCCCGGCTCGTGCCGAAAGTTAAGCGGGCCGACAACGAGATTGTCCACCGCGCGGCCTGGAACACCTGCCGGCGGGTCTGGATCATGGTTCCCGGCAACCCAGAACCAGTCTCGCATCCGTTTCGCAAACGTCTCGATCTCGGACCGATCCGTCTCGTCCAGACGGTCCCATGCGGACCGGTCATGCACGCTGTCTCCAAGCGCGATCACGCGCTCGGGCTCATAGGCCTCAATCACGCGCCCAAGCTGCCGCAATGTGGCCTTCGTATCGTAGGGCGGAAGATGTTGGCGGAACCTTGCGAAGGAGGAGCCCTTCTCCAAATGCAGATCGGCGACGATCAGCATGTTCTCCTCTGGCCAGTAGAGCGCACCGGACCGGTCAGCGATGAGATGCATGCCAGCCAAATGGATGGAGGCGCTCGTCTCCTCATCCGGCTCTTTGGCAATCTGGCTCAACCAGGCTGACATCGGTTACCGCAAGTCCTCATCCATCATGGCTTCGGCCAACAGGGCATCCTCGTCCAAACGTTCTGCCTCTTCCAGAACCTGATCGCGCGCCTCACCGAACACCGGTTCCTTGCCGATCTGCATCATGATCGGCACGGCGAGCGGCGAAATCCGCTCCAAGCGCTGGTGGCTGATTCGCCCTTCAATGCGTTGGAGCATAGAGCCGATGCGGGCGATGTCGAGGAGCCCGGTTGCCGCGTCCGCCCAGGTCGCCTGCATGAGAATGTGATCGGGCTCATGCTGACGCAGAACGTCATAGATGAGGTCGGTCGAAACGGTAACCTGCCGGCCGGATTTCTCCTGGCCCGGGTGACGCTTTTCGATGAGACCGGAGATGAGAGCGCAGGCCCGAAAGGTGCGTTTGAGCAGATAGCTCTCGCCCATCCACTCTTCCAGATCATCGCCAAGCATGGACTGTTCGAAGAGCTCATCGAGCGGCATGCGACCTTCGGCAATCAGCTTACCAAAATCCGCAAGACCCCACACGCCAAGCACATAGTCGGTGGCGATGAAACCAAGTGGTTTGGCGCGTGCCCGCTCCATCCGGCGGGTGAGGAGCATGCCGAGCGTCTGGTGCGCCAGGCGGCCCTCAAAGGGATAGCAGATCATGTAGTGGCGGTTGCCGCGCGGGAAGGTCTCCACCAGCAAGCCATCGCGACCGGGCAGGGCGGACTTGTCCTTCTGGATGCGCAGCCAGTCGGCGACCTGATCGGGCAGTTCATTCCAGCGCTTGGGTTCGGCCAGCATCGCTCGAACTTCGTCCGCAAGATAGGTGGACAGCGGGAACTTACCGCCCGCATAGGACGGGATCGTCGGGTCGCCGCCTTCGGTGCGCGAAACAAGTGCATGGTCCTCATGGATGCCTTCAAAGCGCACCACCTCGCCGCCGAACAGAAAGCTATCGCCAGGCACCAGCGTCTCTAAGAAGTACCCCTCGACTTGGCCCAGAATGCGCCCGCCGCGCAAAGCGTTCTTGGAGCGTTGGGCGGCCTGCTTGGCCGAGACGAGCCGCACCGGGAGCACCGGCATCTCAACAATCGTGCCAACATTCAGCCGGTATTGCTGCGCGACCATGGGGTTGGCGACCCGCCACAACCCGTCCTTGCGCTGGCGGATGCGGGCATAGCGCTCATAGCTTTTGAGCGCATAACCACCGGTGGCGACAAACTGCACGACGCGCTCAAACGCCTCGCGGGTGAGGAGTCTATAAGGGTAAGCAGACCGCACCTCCTCATAGAGATCACCTTCATCAACCGCATCAGCACAGGCCATGCCGAGTACATGCTGCGACAGCACATCAAGCGCGCCATCGCGGATAGGCGGCGTGTCCTGCGCTCGCGCATAGTTGGCGTTGAGCGCTGCTTGACATTCCAGCACCTCGAACCTGTTCGCCGGCACCAGGATGGCTTTCGACGGTTCGTCCATGCGGTGGTTGGAGCGTCCGATCCGTTGGGCAAGCCGGCTGGCGCCCTTCGGTGCGCCGACATGGATCACTAGGTCCACATCGCCCCAGTCGATGCCAAGGTCGAGGGTGGAGGTGGCCACCACGCCGCGAAGGGCATTGCGCGCCATCGCCTCTTCGACCTTGCGTCTTTGGCCGACATCAAGCGAGCCATGATGGAGCGCAATCGGCAGACTGTCTTCGTTGATCGACCACAGCTCGCGAAACACAAGTTCCGCCTGCGCGCGCGTGTTGACGAAGATGCGCGTCGTGCCGTGGGCGGCGATGGCCTTGATCACATCGGCATAGGCATAGCGGGCCATGTGCCCCGCCCAGGGCATGCGCTCGTCGGACTTGAGGATCGTGATGTCGGGCTGCGCGCCACCCGACACGGTTACAATGTCGGCTGTGCTCGGTCGGTCGCTGTTCTGTGGCACCAGCCAGCCAGCAAGGGCATCCGGGTCAGCGACGGTCGCTGAGAGACCCGTGGCGACCAGATCGGGCGACAGCTGACGCAGCCGGGCCAGCCCAAGCGCCAGCAAATCACCACGCTTGGAAGTCACCAGCGCGTGCAACTCATCAAAGATCACGCGCTTCACATTGCCGAACAGACGCCCCGCATCGACATGCGAGAGAAGCAGCGCAATCTGTTCGGGCGTTGTCAGGAGAATGTCCGGCGGGCTGCGCTTCTGGCGCTGACGACGCGAGGCGGGCGTATCGCCGGTCCGCGTCTCGATCTTCAAGCCCAGTCCCATCTCTTCGGCTGGCATGGTGAGGTTGCGGGCGACATCGACCGCCAGCGCCTTCAGCGGCGAGATGTAGAGCGTGTGAAGCGGGCTGTTGCCGACGGCGCCCATACGCGGGCGTTTGCGTCCGGCCAAATCGACCAGCGATGGCAGGAAGCCGGCCAAGGTCTTGCCGGCGCCGGTCGGCGCGATCAGCAGGCAGTCCTGGCCCGCCTCTGCGCGTTCTAGCAATGCAAGCTGATGCGGGCGCGGTGACCAGCCCTTGGTATCGAACCAGGTCTGGAAGCTGTCTGGCAGGGGTGTGGTCGGCAGGGCAGAGGGCGCGTTCAAGCCGGGTTTCCATGGCGGTGGGAAATCATGGTCATACCTTTGCCGTCAGACTATGAAAGTAAAGCCGCACTGCATCCCTGCTGACAGTTTGCCCCGCGTTTGGAGGTTTTTATGGATCGCCGCACCAAGTCCATTCCCGTTCTGGCCGTCGCCATAGTGGGCACCGTTCTGGCCCTGCCATCGGCTGCACAGGAGCTGGACACCGACCGTTTTCATGTCGTTGACACAGCCGACGGTGTGCTGCGGATCGACCGCGAAACCGGGCATATCAGCGAATGTCAGCGCGAGGCCTCAGGCTGGGTGTGCCGTCTGGTTGCTGATGATCGGCAGGCCTATGAAGCGGAAATCAACCGGCTCGATTCTGAGGTCGAGCGCCTTCAAGGCGATCTCTCAGATGCTCTGGCAGCGCTCGACATACAAGGTGGCGAGCCGCTGACGCGCGAGGACGCAGCAAGGCGTGCTTTGGAACTGCCATCGGAAGAAGAGTTGGATGCGGTGATGGACTCCGCTGAGGAAGTGATGAGCCGCTTCTTTGGCATGGTCGAACGCCTGCGCGACGACATCGAACAGGAACGCGCTGCGCCCTAGGCGCCTCCTAAGAGCCCGCTGCCTCACCCGATGACATCGCCTTGGTGAAAGCCTCCACGGCAGACTCAACACCGATCCTTTTCTCATCCGGCCAGGCCATGGCGCGGCGGGTCTCAAGGTTCAGCATCACGCTGGTGATGTCGGCGATGGCGATCAGCTCATCGGTCATCTCGTTCATGATGTGATGGCGGTAGCTCACCGATTTGGCGCTGCTAGCGCGAAGACCGGTTCGAATGGCCACCACATCGCCAGCTGTCGGACGTGCGCCATAAGTTAGCTGCAACTGCACCGCCGCACGGCCCCAATGGCGTGCCCGAAGCCAGGCATCGTCGGCGCCGGCCAGCGCCCAGGCATGGGTTGCGGCATCCGAAACGATGCCAACCAGGTAGCGGTCGCCAAGTCGGGCACCGTCAGCACTTTCGTTAGCCGGCAGGAACGCGTTGTCAGGCACAACCCCGCGATAGGTGACAGAGCAAGCCTCCAGCGCATCCTCAGAGACGCCGGACGGCATCAAAAACGAACCCGTCTTCGGCAAGGCATCCTTTGCTGCCGTGGGCAGATCAAAGGCCGAAAGGTCGCTGCGCTCCACGTCGGGCAGAAGATCAAGGCCGGTGGCGGCGAGCGGGGTGCCTTCACGATGGCTGGCAAACAGCCGATGTTCCAGGGCCACCCGGCCGTCTTCCAGCGACACCAAAGCGGTGGTGCCGTGCACCGGTTCGCCGCTGCGCAGTTCGGCATGGTAACGGATCAACCGACCGGCGCGGTGCGGCACCTGCCAGCCGGCCTGCACAAGGAACGAGCGCACCGCAATATCGAAACG
Source organism: Cohaesibacteraceae bacterium (assembly GCA_050043025.1). GTDB lineage: Bacteria > Pseudomonadota > Alphaproteobacteria > Rhizobiales > MH13 > MH13. The sequence continues at coordinate 7,989 of JBHJIX010000052.1, read as the reverse complement.
CGCGGCATAGAACTGCACATTGATGTGGTCGTTCTCGTCGCACTCCCAGGCATTGGCTGTGTCGCGGATCGTGTCGATCGGGCCAATCATGCGGTTTCGTCCATCACGCCATTGAGGAAGGAGTGGGTTGCAGCTTCCGCCTCGTGGGCGATTGCCAAGTCAAAGTGATGGAACACATGACACCCGCCTGGTGCAATGGCGAGGTCTGAAGGAACACGGGCGGACAAAAGCCTGTGATGCAAAAACAGACTGTCATCGATCAAAGGGTCCTGCGTGCCGACGCTCAAAAAGCAGGGCGGCAAGCCATCAAGCCGCGCATAAAGCGGCGAAATTTGGGGTGAACGACGATCCATAAAGGAAGGTACGCAGTTGGCGGCGAATTGGTCGACATCGCGTGTCGTCAGGATGAGACGCCGCGAGCCCCAATTGCGTGCCGAAGGGGTGAGGCTGAGATCATAGCAACCGGCATTAAGCACCAGGCCGGAGCAATCCACGCCTTGGTCGCGCAGAGTCAGGGCCGTCAGCAAAGCCAGATGCGCGCCAGCGGACTCGCCACCCATCAGCACCGGTCCGCCCTGCGCAAAGGCCCAGACGGCGGCTGTGACGCAGTCGCTCGGCCCGGCTGGGAAGGGATGCTCTGGCGCCAGCCGATAGTCGACGCTGACGGCGGCAAGCCCGGTCGCTTCGGCCAATCGCTCCAGAATCGCATCGTGGAAATCGGCCTGTCCAAACGTCCATCCCCCGCCATGAATGTGAAGGTAGATGCCGCGCGTTTCACGGGTTTGCGGTTGGATCAGGCGTAGGCGCACCTCGTCATGCTCGATCCATTCGGCATGCGGGCTTTGCGGGGCGAGCGGGAAAGGCCCTTCGCCGCGTGCTCGCGCTTCACGTACCACTCTTGGCGCGACCGACCATGTATCGGGCAGCGCCGACAGCCGCTCCAGAAGGTCAGCATTGAAGATCGCGGTTTCCGCGCGCACCACCGCCGGATCGACCGGGTCAAGCGCCGCTTCTGACCCGTTGGCATCATGTAAAGGCGTGTTTGAAACAAGAGAAGGGGAGGCTGGCAAAACTATCTTCAAAGGGTTGGATCAGGAAACGACGGTGACATGCGAACCAATCAACGGGTCGACCGTAAAGCAGTGAAGTAGCCTTCGAAACACGCAATTGGAAAAGTCTCTTGGAAAACAGCCCCCAACCTTCCGTGCATCCTGAACGTCAATCTCTGACGCTTTGGCAGGTGCTTTACGGCCTCCTCGGGTTCGGCCTTGCCGCGTTGATCGTCTGGGCAGGCATGAACGCCAATTTTCTGGAAAGCTTTGGCGCCGTGATGGCCGATCCCTGGGGTTTGGTCGCCATCGCCGACCTTTATCTTGGCTTTCTGATCTTCGCCCTCTTCCTCTTCCTGACCGACGGTGTGCGGCTTGCGAGCTTCGTCTGGATCGTTGCCCTATGCTGCCTGGGCAATGTCGTCGCCGTCGCTTGGTTGGTGCTGCGTTTACCCAAGCTGGCAAGCCGTTTGAGACAAGAATAGACGGCCGATTAAACAAGCTTCGCATACGCGTAAGCCCTACAAAAGGCTCACGGGGCTTGAAAAAACTGTCACAATACGAATGATGGCCATACCGGTTTCTTTCGCAAATGCACAATTGTGTGCTGTGCAGCAAGCCGGGTTCGGGAGAATGGGCCGTCAGACCAAAAATGGTCGACCGCCCCACAAGGTGCGAGGGGCCTATGTCGACCACCCACCATTTCATCATTGCAGACGACCATCCTTTGTTTCGTGACGCGTTGAAGACCATTGTCGCTTCGCGATTCGACGGTGCGCGCATTTCCGAGGCTGGCGATATCGATGCCGTAACGGAGCTGTTGCAGACCGATACGGATGTCGATCTGGTGCTGCTTGATCTCAACATGCCGGGCGTTCGAGGCTTTTCCGGCTTGATGTATTTGCGGGCGCAATATCCAGGCGTGCCGGTGTGCATCGTCTCGGCCACCGAAGATCAGGCGATCATCCGGCGGTCCCTCGATTTCGGTGCGGCGGGCTTCATGCCCAAATCGCTCGGCGTCGATCAGATCAGCGCCGGCATCGAGGCCATATTGGACGGTGACATCTGGACGCCGGAGGATCTTGATCTTTCCAACGCGCCCGATGACGATGAAGCCGCGGCGCTCGCCAAGCGTCTATCGTCGCTCACCCCGCAGCAGGTGCGCGTTCTGATGATGCTGAGCCAGGGTCTGCTCAACAAGCAGATCGCCTATGAGCTGGGCGTTTCAGAAGCGACCGTGAAGGCGCACGTTTCAGCGATCTTGCAGAAGCTCAACGTGGAAAGCCGCACCCAAGCCGTCATCGCCGCCTCGCGCATTGAGATGGGCAACTGGCAGGAAGCGGTCGCCGAATTGGCGCACTAGTCTCCCGCACAGACATCAACAAGCCCCGGCTCCGGCCGGGGTTTTCGTTTGGCTACTCGGCTGCGTCGGGCAAGCGCCGGTGCTGCGCGATCATGGCGCGCAGGGCGGCTGGCTTCACCGGCTTGTTGAGCACGGCAATGCCGCTCGACTGAGCGCGGGCCACCGTCTCGGGCGATCTGTCGGCGGTGACGAGCACGGCCGGCAGGTTCGCGCCGAACTGCCAGCGTAGGGTCTTAACGGCCTCAATACCGGTGCCCTCGTCGAGATGATAATCGACCAGCAGCATCTCCGGCTCCAGCTCTTTGGCCTTCAGCGCCTTGCCGACCTCGCTTGCCGACGCGCCGGTTATGGCCACGGCACCCCAGCGGCCGAGCAGCCCCTGCATGCCCTCAAGGATCGCCGGTTCATTGTCGATGCAGCCGATGACCATGCCAGCAAGGTCGGTCTGGTGACCGCGTCGCTTGGTGCCTGGTAGATTGGAGGAAAGCTCCAGCGCCGGCGCATCCGATCGCACCTTGGCGACATGCGGCACGCTGACCTGGAAACACGAGCCTGATCCCTGCTGCGAGACAATAGAGACATCAAGGTTAAGCACCTGGGCGATCCGGTCGACAATCGAGAGGCCAAGCCCCAGGCCACCGGCCGTACGCGCGCCATCGTCAAGCCGCTTGAACTCGTCGAACACCTGTTGCTGCTCGCTCAAGGCCATGCCGATGCCGGTGTCATAAACCGCCACCTTGAACCCGCCATCGCTGCGGCGCATGCCGACAACGATGCCGCCGGTCTGGGTGTATTTGATGGCATTGGACACAAGGTTTTGCAGCACGCGCTTGAACAGTCGCCGGTCGGAACGCGCCATTAGGCGGCTCGTCACAAAGCGCAGGTTGAGACCTTTCTCAGCCGCCGCCGGTCCGAATTACACCTTCAACAGGTCGAACAAATCCTGCACGGCAAACACACCGATTTCAGGCTTCATCGCACCGGCATCGAGCCTCGAAATGTCGAGGAGCGCGCCTAAGATGTCTTCAACCGCTTCGAGCGAGCGGTCGATATTGCGCGCTTGACCCTCAGCATCGGCCGGCAACTCGGACTCGTTGAGCGTTGAGGCGTAAAGGCGCGCTGCATTAAGCGGTTGCAAGATGTCGTGGCTTGCCGCCGCCAGAAAGCGTGTTTTGGAAAGGTTAGCGCTTTCGGCAACCTGACGGGCAAGCTCCAGCTCCTGGTTCACCCGTGTCAGCTCTTCGGTGCGGTCGTGAACCCGCCGCTCCAACTCCTCGTTAATCTGGGCCAGATCGGCTGCTGCCCGCTCGCGGTCGGTGATGTCGGTATAGGTCGTCACGATACCGCCGTCCGGCATCGGGTTGGTGCGCACCTCCAGAACCAGGCCGGAGGGGTGCAGCGTCTCGGTGTAGGTCGCCATGTCGACGACCATGCGTTCCACACGCTCGGCAACCAGGCGGCTCGGGCTGCCCTTGCCAAAGCCGCCACGCTCGGCGCTGTGGCGAAGGATCGTGTGGAGCGATGTGCCGACCTGCCCAAACTCCGCCGGCAGGCCCAACAGGTCGCGGAATTGCCTGTTCCAACAAATCAGGTTGAGGTCACTGTCATACACCGAGCTGCCCTGGCGGACCTGATCGAGCGCGGTCTGCAAGAGATCACGGTTGTACTGGATGGCGGTGCTCGCCTCATCCAGCAGTTTCATCGCTTCACGCGAGGAGGTCTGGTGACGCCGCAATGTCAGGGTCATGACGAGCCGCGAGGAGGCCGCGCCAATGGCGCTGGCCAAAAGCTGCTCGGCAAAGCGCAAGGCGTGGATGTCCGCCTCGCCATGCATATCGATAGGCTCGCCACGCTCGCGGGCATGGCGCTGGAAAGAGCGATCGGTGCGTTGTTCGCCAAGGTAGCGGGCAACGGTGGTTTGCAGTTCGGCAAAGCTCACCCGCGTGCGTGACATGCGAAGTGCCGGGGTCGGCGTCAAGTCCGTTGGCACGAACACCTGAGCTTGCAGGCGCTCAATGGCTTCCGGCCGGCGGGCAATGGAGACCACGAAATAGGTCACGCCATTGGCAAGCAGGCTCCAGAACACGCCGTGGGTCAGCGGGTCGAAGGTGAGCGTAAACAGGCGTTCAGGATGCAGGAGCACAAAGCCGAACGGACCGTCGCTTAACAGGTCCGGCGCCAGGGCGCCGGCCTTGATGAGGTTGGGGATGAGGAGCGTGTAGCCCCACACGGCGATCCCGGCCAGCATGCCGGCCACTGCCCCACGCGCTGTACCGCGGCGCCACACGAGCCCCAGGAAAAAGGCCGGCGCAAGCTGAGCGATGGCGGCGAAGGACAACAGGCCGATTTCCGCCAACGCAGCCGTTCCAGCGGCCATTCGATAATAGGCGTAGGACAACAGCAGGATCGCAAAAATCGCCACCCTGCGGATGGTGAGGACTAACCGGCCCAGTTCTTCCGGTTCGCCCTGGGAAGCGCGTCGGCGCACGATCGAGGGCATGATGAGGTCGTTGGAAATCATGATCGACAGCGCAACACAGGCAACGATCACCATGGCCGTGGCCGCCGATAGACCGCCAATAAACGCAATCAGCGTGATGATGCCGGCATCGACGCTGATCGGCAGATTCATCACATAGGTATCGGGTTCAATCGCTGGATCGAGCAGAACCTGGCCTGCCAGCGCGATGGGGATCACAAACAGGTTGATGGCGATCAGGTAGCCCGGAAACAGCCATTTAGCGCGCTGGAGCTCTTCTGGATGGTTGTTTTCCACGACCATGATGTGGAACTGCCGCGGCAGCAAAATCACCGCGAAGATGCTCAAAAGCGTCATGGTGATGAAGGTGCCGCCATTGGTGGCGGTCGTCAGCGCGTCGAGGGCTCCGGCATCAGCAGCTTGTGAGAACAGATCACCGAACCCGTTGAACATGCCAAAGGTGACGAACAGGCCGACCGCGACAAAGGCGACAAGCTTCACGACCGATTCGGTCGCGACTGCCAGCATCAATCCGTCCTGGTGCTCGCTGGTATCGACGGTGCGCGTGCCGAAAAGAACGGTGAAGGCGGCCATCGCCATCGCGACGAGGAAGGCAAGGTCAGAGAAAAAGGTGGCGTTGAGCTCTTCCAGCGGCGTTTCCAGAAAGTGCTCCAGCGAGCTGGAAACGGCCTTCAATTGCAGCGCGATGTAAGGCACCACGGCGACGACGGCGATGAGCGCGGCCAGGGCCGCCACTTTCTCGTTTTTGCCGTAGCGCGAGGACATGAAGTCGGCGACCGACGTAATCCGCTCAGCTTTGGAGAGCGCGATGATGTGCCGGATGAGCGGTGTTCCGAGCGCAATGACGAGGATTGGCCCGACATAGATGGTCAGGAAGTCGAGCCCACTGACGGCTGCCAGGCCAACGGAGCCAAAGAAGGTCCAGCTGGTGCAGTAAATCGCAAGAGACAGCGCATAGATGGTGGGGCGCGGCTGGCGGACGGGCGAGTTCAGCGCGCGCCGGTCGCCATAACTGGCGATCCAGAACAGCGCGCCGATATAGGCAAACGCTACGCCCAGGGCGAGCCAACTGGGTATCATCCCTTGCGCCTCCTTCGACCCTGGCCGACGTGCCTGCCCCCTGCCGGCCGGGAGCGGACACTAGCCCCCCAACCGGTTTGGGCGCAAGCACACCATCAGGAGAACGTCATGGTGCGTTAATGCGCACCACCCTTGCTGGGAAACTGCATGCCCAGTTGAAGGGCGTGCCTGAAATTCCATCTTTCCGGCCACCCCAACGGCCCCTACAACAGGCGGCCGGGTGCTCCCACACCCGTCCAACACCACCCCCTGCCCGGGCACAACACCCTCGGCGGGATTATCCCATCACTTGGAGGGACTGATGCTTAAAGAGTTCAAAGAGTTCGCCCTGAAAGGTAACGTCCTCGACCTGGCGATCGGCGTTATCATTGGCGGCGCTTTTGGAACCATCGTGACGTCGATGGTCGGCGACGTTATCATGCCGATTGTCGGCGCCATCTTTGGTGGCCTCGACTTCACCAACTATTTTGTCGGCCTGTCATCGGCCGTTGATGCCACCACACTGGAGGCCGCGCGCGAGCAGGGTGCGGTGTTCGCCTATGGCAGCTTTCTGACCGCCGTCGTCAACTTTACCATCATCGCTTTCATCCTGTTCCTGGTCGTTAAGGCGATCAACCGGATGAAGCGTGAGGAAGAAGAGGCGCCCAAAGAAGAAGCGCCGCCTGCGCCTTCCGAGGAGGTGCAGCTGCTGTCGGAGATTCGCGACCTCTTGAAAAAGTAGGCGTTTCCCGACACAGGAGATGACGTGCCCCAAGCGGCCTGGTGTCGCTTGTGGGCTTCCCGTTTTGCGGGATCTTTCCCCCTAAGTTACCCATGCTCGATAGGCTGCCATCCATGCCAATGCCTGCCACCGTGCCCACCGGCTCTCATCCTCGTCCTGCCGACATTGCGCTAAGCGCGCCCGAAAGCGGGATCGTCGACATCATGAACTACGGTCGCCGTCAGGAGGGCGTGCTGCCGCTCTGGGCCGGCGCGGGCGAGCTGCCAACACCGGCCTTCATTGCCGAGGCTGCTGCTAAGAGCCTGGCCGACGGCGAGACGTTCTACACCTGGCAGCGCGGGCTGCCCGAACTGCGTGAAGCGCTGGCAAGCTACATGCAGCGCCTTCTTGGCATGCCTTGTGATCCCGAGCGGTATTTCGTCACCGGTTCTGGCATGCAGTCCATCCAGATCGCGCTTAACATCGCCCTTGATCCAGGCGACAGCCTGCTGGTGCCATCGCCGGCATGGCCCAACATCGTAGCGGCCGCCGGCGTTCGCGGTGCCTTGGTCCACGAAGTGCCCATGCCGTTTGTCGATGGCCGCTTTACGCTCGATTTGGAGGCCATGGAAAGGGCTGCCGTTGAGACTAAGGCCCGCGCTATCTTTATCAACACGCCGGCCAACCCGACCGGATGGGTGGCCGACCTGGAAATTCTAAGGGCGGTTCATGATCTTGCCGAGCGCCATGATCTTTGGATCATCGCCGATGAGATCTATTCCCGCTTCGTTTACGGTGAGGCATCGCTGCCCGGCTCTGACCCGCTCCGTGCGCCTTCGTTCAAGGATGTTGCTGCTGACTCGCCGCGCGTCCTCTACGTCAACACCATGTCGAAGAACTGGGCGATGACCGGTTGGCGAATCGGTTGGATTGAAGCGCCCGCTGAGCTTGGCCAAATCGTTGAAAATCTCATCCAATACTCAACGTCAGGTGTAGCTGCCTTCATGCAGCGTGGCGCGCTGGCCGCGCTGACCAAGGGCGATGATTTCATCGATATGCAGATCGAGCGCGCGACCACCAACCGCAACCTGTTGGTGGAAACCTTTGCGCCGATCAACCGCCTTCAAGTCTCAGCGCCCGATGGCGCCTTTTACCTGTTCTTCCGGGTAGACGGGGAATCCGACACCGAAAGCCTTGCCAAACGTTAGGTCGATGATTGCAAAGTAGGGCTCACTCCGGGCACCGCTTTTGGCCCCGGCGGTACCGATTTTAAACGTTTTTGCATTGACCTCGATCC
>JBHJIX010000051.1:0-8831 GCA_050043025.1 Cohaesibacteraceae bacterium | reverse complement strand
GTGGCTGTGGGCGCGCTACCACCGACCAAGGCGGCCAGAACAGCAAAGCCCGTGGCACCTGGCATCTGCATAGCAAGGAGTGTGATGTCTGGGTGATTGATGCGAATGGCGTCGGCGGCCGGTGTCGCGTCGGCAACCTCTATCAGTTCGACCGGGTCGGCCAGAGACAGGAAGCTGCGTGCGATGATGATGCGGTCAAGATCATCATCATCGACGATGATGACGCGAAAGCCTTTGCGTTCCTGTGCAGGTGTCATGCGACTGCCTCGCGGGATTCATTACCGAATCATGATGGATTAACCATACTCCACATTCGTAGAATTACGAATTTGGCTCTTGGGAAGGTCATTCACGTGGATTTGGCTGACAAGGCAAGCAGTTCGTGCAACCGCCTTTCCAAGAACCGCCTTTGTGCCAGATGGGTCGTCAGGTCCAGGGCTCTGCGGTAGGCGACACAGGCACTCTGGGTCTGCCCAGACTGCGCCAAAAGATGAGCCCGGACGGCCCAGGCGGGCTGAAAGGCCTTGAGGTCGCGTTCATCCACTTGCGCCAGGGCGTTGAGACCAGCCGTGGTGCCATAGGCGTGGCCGACCGCCGCTGCACGGGCGACGGCCGCACCCAAGGTCGGGGCGATATGCATCAGGCCTTCATAGCGCTGAACGATGGCAGTCCAGTTGATTTCGCCGGACTCCGCCCTTTCGGCATGAACGGATTGAATGGCGGCCTCCAACTGGTAGCGACCAAGCCTGCTGAGCGTGCTCGCCTTTTGCAGGTGCGCCCGCGCCCTTTCGATTGCCAGATGATCCCACTCACGAGTTGGTTGGTCTTCAAGCGGCACCAGGCAGCCGTCCGCATCGGTTCGGGCATGCGCGCGGCTGTGGCTGAACCACAAAAGAGCTGCCAGCCCGCGTGTTTCGGCGTGGTCAGGCACCAGGCTCACCAGCAAGTCGATGAGAAAAAGAGCCTCCTCAGCCAGGTCTGGATGGCCTTGTTCCGGGGCTTGATCTGGATCCTGCACCTCTCTCTGCCAGTCCGCGGCAAAGGCACCGTAGATCGCCTCAAGAACGCTATCGATCCGATCCTCGAAGATGTTGCCATCGGGCAGTGTGAAGGGGATGCAGGCCTGCTTGATTTTGGACTTGGTGCGCACCAGGCGCTGCGCCATGGTGGCAGAGGGAACGGCAAACGCAGTGGCGATGGTTTTGGCGTCAAGGCCAAGCACCGTTTGCAGCATTAAGGCCGTATGCATGCGCTCATCAATGGCCGGATGGGCGCACACAAACATCAGGCGGAGGCGTTCATCGGGAAAATCGTGTGTATCGAGCAGGGCCATGGTTGTTGCAATGGCCGCGTCTGCGCGGCGCTCCATCTCATCTAACGTGTCGCCGGCCATCGCTGTTCGATGGTGGCTGGATCGCAAACGATCGCGGTTGCGGTTGCGCGCGACGGTAAGAAGCCAGCCTTCCGGGTTTTTGGGTGGGCCTTGTTCGGCCCAACTTGTCATCGCTTTAGAAAAGGCATCGGCCAGAACATCTTCGGCGGTGGCAATGTCGCCGGTTTCGCGCGCCAGGATGGCAACAAGCCGGCCATAGGCCGTGCGGGCGACCCTCTCGATGTGCGATGCCGTTTGTGGCTTACTTGCCATGCGAAGGAGCCTGTTGGCGTCGGGCCGCCAGGCGGGATCCGGTCGGTGCCGGACCCTGCCCTGGCTTGAACGATGCTATCAAGCGCCGTTGCGGTCGTCTGGCATGGCGCTCGGCCTGACCTCAATCAGGCCGTAATGAACCGAAGGGCACTTCTCTGCCCAGGCTAGGGCGACATCAAGGTCCGGCACATCAATCACAACGTACCCGCCCAACTGCTCCTTGGTATCGGCATAGGGTCCGTCCTGAACCCGCTAGCTGCCGTCTTAGAGGGTCAGGACCGTTGCGCTGGGCGAAGGTTGTAGCCAGTCGGTATCGACAAAGATCCCGGCCTGTTTGAGCGCTGCAATATACTGGCCAAACAGCTGATATTGCTGCTGCATGTCCTCTTCAGAAACGTGCTGGAACGCGGACTCGTCGTTGTAGAGAAAAAGTGTGTAACGCATGGGGTTGTCTTTCAGTCGGATCAGAACATCAGGCGTTGTCGGCGGCGACATTGGCCAGGTTGTCGAGGCCGCGCTCGTAAACCGGGCCCAGCATACCTTCGAGAAACAGGCCGAAAACCCGGCCAATGGGATTCATGCCGAACTGACTTTCAACCGACCACACAACGCGGGTGCCGTCGGCCTGCGGCTCCAGGGTAAACGTCTGCACCGGCTGGCCCATCGCGCCAAGATCGATCTGCATGGTCACCGAGTGATTTTCCTCTAGCGCGGTGATCGTCTGGGTGCCGCAGCCTTCTTTGCCTTCAAAAGCGAAGGCGGCGCCCACGCCGGTCCGCGGACCGGAGAAGGTGATGGAGAGCTCTGGGTCTGTGTCTTTGTAAGGATTGAAGGTCTGGAACCCTTCGCTCGACGCCAGGAACGGGAACAGGGTTTCGGGCGCGGCCTCGATTATCGCGCTGCGCTCAACTGTTTTACTGTCCGGTAGGGCAAAGGGTGCGGCCGCAAGGGCGAGGACGGCGAGGCCGCCGATGGCTGCGATGGTCGTCAACGTCATGGGATTTCCTCAGGTTTAAGGTGGCCATGTGGCCATTTCGTCGATGAAAGCCGGGTGCGCCTGGAGGGCGGATGTCCCGTGCTTTCACTCCCATGACGAATGAGCGTGCCGCCAATCGACATGCCCATGATTTTTATTTCAACGACCCTCCCGCGCGGAAGGTCATGCCGACGGCGATGGCCTCCATCTCGTGGGAGGCTTCGGCTGCCTTTCGGCCGGCCTCTAGGCCTTGGGCGGCCTCGTTGCGCAAGTCCTCGGCGGCCTTTTGCGAGGCTTGGGCGTGGGCAGCTGCGTGGTTGATTGTCTGTTCGACCGTTTTGGTTTGGCCTTCCATCGACATCACCCCTTCTGACAGATCAGAGACCTGAACGGCAGCATCCTCCACGCCGCGCACAATCGTGCTCACATTGCCATGTTCCTCTTCAGCGGTGGATTGGATAGTGGCCACAGCATCGGCAACTGACTGCAGGATGGAACCGACCTCGGTGATCATGTCCCGCGAGCCGATGGAGGTATCGCGAACCTTCAAAATGGCGTTGCGAATATCCTCTGTGGCACCAGCAGTGCGATCGGACAGTGCCTTTATCTCGTGGGCGACAACCGAGAAGCCCTTGCCATGTTCGCCGGCCCGTGCCGCCTCGATGGTGGCGTTGAGCGCGAGCAGATTGGTTTGGCTCTGAATGCCGATAATAAGGTCAACGACCTCCTCGATTTCGTCGGCGGCGGCTGACAGCTGAGAGACGGTGTCGCTTGCGGTTTGTGAGAGGTTAACTGCCTGATCGGAGATGCCGCGTGCGCAGCCGGCGTTCTGGGCAACAGCCGACACGGCCTTGTCGAGATTCTCAACGAACGCCGCAATCTGCCGGATGTCGCTGGATACTGCGCCGGCTGAGCTTGCCAGCTCGGTGCTTTTTTGGCGAAGGTCTCGGATATCGGTCGACGCGGTTTGCGTGCTTGAGGCAACCGTTTGGGCGGCGGTCTCCACGTCTGCGGTGCGCGCATCAATGGTCAGCGCCGAGGCGCTGACCGACCCGGCAACGCTGGAGAGTTCTGCTGCCAGATGGCCCGATGTTCCTGAGACTTCGCCCATCAACCCCTGAACCTTGGCGAGGAACGGGTTGAGGACCATGGCAAGGTCGGCCGCATCGTCACCGGTCGTCTCGTCCAGACGGGTGGCGAGATCGGCACGGCCCTCGGCAATGGCTTTCAGCTTCTCTTGAAGCGCATGCGTACCAAGCGATGCGCCATGCTCGGCGACATTGAGGCCCGCTTCTTCTTCTGCGTCCGTTACGCGCAGCCCAATGAAACGATCAATCAACCAAAGGCATGGAACGGCGATGGAAATAACCCACACAAAGTGGACGCCAACACCAATAGCCTGCACGCCAAGTTGCTCAAGGCGGGTGTCGGCCATGAGCTTGGTGTCGAGCGCAAGGAGCGCAACCGCCAACGTGCCATAGACGCCAGCCACACCGTGTACGGCTATGGCACCCACAACGTCGTCCAGTTTGAGCCGGCGTTCGATGAAATCAAGGGCAAACACGACCATGATACCGGCGGTTACGCCGACCAGGCTTGCCCCAAGAGGTGCCATGGCGTCTGCCCCGGCTGTTGCAGCCACCAGGCCGGCCAAAAGGCCGTTCATCGATCGATGTGGCTGGAAGTTCCCATCGCGCATCTTGCCGATAAGCATCGCGCCAGCCCCACCGAAGGTGCCGGCGAGGATGGTGTTGATGATGACATGGCCCAGCGCTTCGCTGGCCGCTGGTGTCGAGCCGCCATTGAAGCCGATCCAGCCGACAAACAGGATGATGGCGCCGGACGTTGCCAGCACCATGGAATGACCATGGATCGTGCGCGGATTGCCATCAGCGTCGTACTTGTCCCGCCGTGGGCCGATCATCCAGACGGCCACCAAGGCAACCCAGGCGCCGGTGGCGGGCACGACCATGGAGCCGGCAAAATCGATAAAGCCCAGATCGGCGAGCCAAGCGTTGTTGGTTGGGACCAAAAGATTACCCCAGGCCCAGTGGCCGTAGACCGGATAGATGATCACGCCGATCATCAGCGCGATAAAGGCGTAGGCCTTCATTTTCATGCGTTCGGAAATGGCACCGGAAACGATGGTTGTGGCCGTACCCACGAACATCGCCTGGAAGGTGAAGAAGGCGTAGGTCCACTCATCCTGGAAGCCAGAGATGAGATGCTGCTTGTCCCAGCCAATTATGCCGAGCTGGCTTGCGCCGAACATGAACGAGAAACCGAAGACGGCGAAGGCTGACACCGAAATCAGAAAGTCGCACAGGTTCTTCTGAGCGACGTTGATGGAGTTTTTGGCCCGCGAAGACCCCGCTTCAAGCATCAAGAAGCCGATCTGCATCATCAAAACGAGACCAGCACAGGTTAGTAGCCAGGTGAACTCCGCCTGGGAGTGTTGCGCCTGCCGCATGGAGTCCATGGCGGCTTCAAGAATGTTGGTTGTCACCGTTTCGGCAGCTGCAGCTGCTGCTGGAAAAATGATTGCGGTTCCTGCACCGAACGCGACCCAAAGCTTCTGGCCAATGCGCATGCGAGGCGCCTGTCCTGCAAATTCTGTTGAACGATCATTGGAATTGCTGCATGGGCAGGTAGGTATAATTTCCCATAAGTTGTGATGATGTTAATTTCCCGCGAAAGTTGTTGTTAAGCCTGCTTGGTGGCGGCTTTGCTTGACTTCGCGGCGTCGAGGCCTTAGCGAACGCCATCTTTGCTGATGCAGTTATTTTGCATGAGCCGACCGGGACACTTATCTCTCAAGTGATCCCGGAGGTGACCACCCGCCAGCGCGATGCGCCCGCGGGTGCGTTTTCCGTTGGGCCATGAGCATTCCGCGCGCACCAGCAAGACTGATTGGAACCTGACTGATGTTCGACACACTTTCTGATCGCCTTTCCGGCATTTTCGATGGGCTCACCAAACGTGGTGCGCTCAGCGAGAAAGATGTGTCCGAAGCGCTGCGCGAAGTGCGCCGGGCGCTTCTGGAAGCCGATGTGGCGCTTGAAGTTGTTCGGGCGTTTGTGGAGCAGGTTCGCGAGCGCGCTATCGGGTCCGAAGTTCTGAAAAGCGTTTCGCCCGGCCAGCAGGTCATCAAGATCGTGCACGATGAGCTGGTCGCGGTGCTGGGTTCCGACGCCCAGACCATCGATCTGGCCGCCGTTCCACCGGTGCCGATCCTGATGGTGGGCCTGCAAGGCTCCGGTAAGACGACAACCACTGCCAAGATCGCCAAGCGTTTGGTCGAGCGCGAGAAGAAGAAGGTCTTGATGGCCTCACTCGACACGCGACGCCCGGCTGCCATGGAGCAGCTGCGCGTACTCGGTGAACAGCTTGAGGTGCCGACGCTTCCCATCGTGGAAGGCCAAAGCGCCGTTCAGATCGCCAAGTGCGCAATGGAAGCCGCAAGGCTCGGCGGCCATGATGTCGTGCTTCTGGATACCGCTGGTCGGACAACCGTCGACGAAGCCTTGATGGCTGAGACGGCTGAAATTGAAGCTGTTGCCAAGCCGCATGAGGTGCTTTTGGTCGTCGATGCGCTGACGGGTCAGGATGCTGTGAACACCGCTCGGGCCTTTGATCAGCGCCTCGGTGTGACAGGTATTGTGCTCACCCGTGTGGACGGTGATGGGCGCGGTGGTGCGGCGCTGGCCATGCGCGCGGTGACTGGCAAGCCGATCAAGTTGATCGGTACAGGCGAAAAGACCGACGCGCTGGAAGAATTCCATCCGCAGCGCATTGCCGGGCGCATCCTGGGACAGGGCGATATCGTCTCGCTGGTCGAGAAGGCCGCTGCGGATATTGATGCCGACAAAGCCGCTAAGATGGCCAAGCGGCTGCAAAAGGGCGCGTTCGATCTCAACGATCTCAAAGAGCAGATGCAGCAGATGCAGAAGCTTGGTGGGATGGGCGGCTTGATGGGCATGATGCCCGGCGTCGGCAAGATGAAGAAGCAGATTGACCAGGCTGGCATCGATGACAAGGCGATCACCCGTCAGATCGCGATCATTCAGTCCATGACGCCCAAGGAGCGCTCCAAGCCGGACCTTCTCAAGGCGAGCCGCAAAAAGCGCATTGCCGCCGGGTCCGGCATGCAGGTGGCGGACGTCAACAAGCTTCTGAAAATGCATCGCCAGATGGCCGACATGATGAAGGCCATGGGCAAGAAGAAGGGCGGCATGTTGGGCGGTCTGTTCGGTGGAGGGATGCCCTCACCGGAGGAGATCGCTGCGGCGCAGGCTGCTGAAGGTGGTGGTGCGCCCAACCTTGATGCCGTCGCATTGGCGAAAATGGCGCAGCAAGGTGGTGCCGGCCTTCCAGGTGGATTGCCCGGTCTGGGTGCCCCCGGCGGATTGCCGGTTCTTGGTGGCCCGGGCGCTCTTCCGGGGATGCCCGGGCTTCCCGGATTGGGCGGTCAGGTGCGCGGCGGTAAAAAGAAGAAGCGCAAATGACGGACGCCGTCCCCAGCCTGGAGACAGATCGGCTCTTGCTGCGCATTTGGTCGCTTGATGATTTCGAGCCCTATGCAGCCTTTGTGGCCGACGATGAAGCAAACAAGTTTCGCGGCGGCGCGGTCTCACGCGATGTCGCTTGGTCGAACTTTGAAGCGCTTGCCGGGCAATGGATGCTGCGCGGCTATGGCACCTTTGCCGTTGAAGAACTGGAGACCGGCCTGCTCGCCGGATGGGCCGGGCTTTGGCATCCGGCTCGTTTGGAAGAGCCTGAGCTTTGCTGGAGCATCTTTCCTGCTTTTGCCGGGCAGGGCTATGCAGCCGAGGCGGCTGGCGCAGCACTTGTCTGGTGGACACAGATCGAAGATCAGCCTGCACCCTTCTCCATGACGCATCCCGACAACAAGGCTTCCCAGCGAGTGGCTGAAAAACTCGGCGCGCTGCGCGGCGAAGACTTTGTGTTCGATGGTCGGCCGTCCTTCTTCTATCGCCACCAGATCGCCGGGCGCGAGGAGATGGTTCATTGCGCACCGTCTACAGCTTCACCATCCCAACGCTTGAGACGGAGCGGCTTGTGCTGCGCGGCTGGCATGATGACGATCACATCTGGCTGGGTGAGATCTTTAGCGACGAGGAAACCACGCGTTTCATTGGCGGCGTTCAGCCACCCCATGAAGCCTGGCGACGCCTATCGCGCTCCATCGGTCACTGGCACTTGCGCGGGTTTGGTCTGTTTGTCGTCACGCTGCGCGCGAGCGGCGAACCGGTTGGCTATTGCGGCCCGATGTATCCTGACGGATGGCCCGAGCCAGAGATCGGCTGGACATTCATCAAGCGTCATCACGGCCAAGGCTACGCGACCGAAGCGGCGCGGCGCGCCCTGCGCTTTGCTTATGAGGAGCTTGGCTGGGAAACAGCCATCAGCCTCATCGATGATGACAACATCGCGTCTGAACGTGTCGCCGGAAAGCTTGGTGCTTCCTATGAAAGCACCGCCGACGTGACCGATTTCACGGCCCGGATTTTCCGGCACCTTCCTCCTTCTGAATTTTTGAATAGCTGAACGAAAAGGACTTCACCCATGGCTATCAAACTGCGTCTCGCCCGTGGCGGGTCGAAAAAGCGCCCTTACTACTCCATCGTTGCCGCTGATGCGCGTGCACCGCGTGACGGCCGCTACATCGAAAAGCTTGGCAGCTACAATCCTCTGCTGCCGAAGGACAATGACAACCGCGTGCAGCTGAAGACTGCGCGCATCGAGCACTGGCTCTCCGTTGGCGCCCAGCCGACCGACCGTGTTCTGCGCTTCCTGGACGAAGCTGGCCTTGCCAAGCGTCCGGCACGCAACAACCCCAACAAGGCCGAGCCTGGCGAGAAAGCCAAAGAGCGCGCCCAGGAAAAGGCCGACAAAGCCACAGCTCTCGCCGAGGCTGAAGCTGAAGCAGCAGCCGCACCAGCCGAAGAAGCGCCGGCCGAAGAAGCTCCGGCAGAAGAGGCTCCTGCCGAGGAGGCCCCGGCTGAAGAGGCTGCCGAGGAAGAGAAGGCCGAATAGGCTTTCGTTCTGCCATGGCCGGTGGACCATCCGACCCTTTCGTGACGCTTGCCCGCATCGGCGCGCCAAATGGCGTGCGCGGTGCGGTGCGGCTGAAATTGTTCGGCGACGATCCGGCCAGCCTGACGGCCCACGGGCCGCTTGAACGGGTTG
>JBHJIX010000050.1:0-4737 GCA_050043025.1 Cohaesibacteraceae bacterium | reverse complement strand
GACAACGACTTTATCGGCCGGAGTTTCCAGCGCTTGCGGCATGTCTCTATGCCGATGATGCCAAGACGTTGTCGGTTCTGATTGCGCGCCACAGCATGCAAGTGACAGGCACGCGAACGCTCGTCCGTCCGTTTCTGCACCATGAGTCCTGGTTTTCGGCGCGTGGGACGTTGCATGGCAGGCGCGACTACAACTTCTGGCAGCTCATCGAAATGGTAAGCGATCCTACGCAAGAAACCTATGCCCCAGCCGGGGTGTTGTTGGTTGAGCTTGCCTTGGAGTTGGACAGTCTCAACCTGCCTGATGACATCCTCCACATGCTCCTTCTGCGCGCCGACGCCTCATGGTCCGCCCTCGATCCAGAGCGCCCTTCGCCTGTGCCATACGAACGCATCGCCGAACTTCTGACCATCACTGCCGCGCGCTTGTCGGACGAGCAATTGGCCCGTGCTGAACGATGCGCCATGAGCGATGAGCCCTACACCCGATTGTTTTTGGGAGAGGTTGGGTATGCTGAGGTCCCAGACGACGAGCAATGCCAGGCGCCTTAGGTGCCAAGGCGGTGTTGACTCGCCATGAGCACGGTCCCACCCCCGCCGTCATGGCGGCGTCATCTTGCCGGCCTAGGGGACGGTCCCTTTCCCAGTCCGGCTCTCCTTCATGACCCAAATTGTCTGCCATCGTGGTGCGTGTCGCCACGCGCCTGAGAACACGCTTCCCTCCGCTGAGAAGGCACTGGCGCTTGGCGGCTCGATCATCGAGCTCGATATCCGCCAGTCGCGCGACGGCGTTCTCTACGTCATGCATGATGAGACGGTGGACCGCACGACCGATGGCTCTGGGCCGGTTGCCGAACTCATCAGTGCTGAGGTGGACGCGCTCGATGCCGGCAGCTGGTGTGCGCCGGAGTTTGCCGGTACGCGCGTCCCTCGGCTTGAAACCTATCTGGCGGCGTTGTCAGACCGTGCCGGCTTCTATCTGGAGGTCAAGCAGGCCGATTGCGGGGCCATTGGGCATTTGGTGCGCAAGCTGGGCATTGCGGACCAATGTTTCACCTTTTCCTTCGATCCGGCGATGCGCGAGGGCATGCTGAAGGAAGCGCCGGAGGTCCGCCGGATGATCCATTGGTCAAGGTCGGGCAGCGTGGAGGCTGTTCGATTCGACCACAAGGCGGAGATCGTGGAGTTCCACGCCCATGATTTCGATCTTGATGCCGTCCGCCTCTGCCAACAGGGCGGGCTTCAGGTCATGCTGTTCCGCGACGAGGTCGACGAGCCGCGCTTCCGCCAGGCGCTCGACCTTGGCATGGATTACGTGAACATCGATTTCATCGAGGAATTCGCGGCCCTTCGCGAACAGCACAAGCCCTCGCTCTAGAAAGAAACGACGGGCCGGGAGGGGGTGTCAGGCCGCTTCCTTCACGCAGACGATGCGATTGGCCACATCCTGCGCGCCGCTGGCGGCTTGCTGGACGTTGGAGGCTATCTGCCCAACGTCGTTGGTCTTCTGTCGCAGGGGGTGTCTTGTCCATCGCAGCTGGCCAATGCGCGTCGGTTGTTGCCTGCCGATTGCCTGCCATTTGCAGCGACACTCGCGGCGGCATGGTAAACATACCGATAACAAAACGCCTCTGTGATGCGGCGCTTGCACGGTCTCATTGCATCGGGGGGACAGTCCTTGCGTGCGTCTGATTTGCAATTGCCTGCGAACTGCCGGACATAGAACAGCCCTTGGCCTTGCTGTTGCCGGCATGGCTGTTCGAACCAGATCTCTCTCCGTTGCTGCTCCTTGCAGAAGCCACCAGACATGCCGCTTTCCATCTTCCTCATCACCCATAACGAAGCGGACCGGATCGGCATGGTGCTGGAGGCGGTCGAAGGCCTGTCAGACGATGTAGTGGTGGTCGATTCTGGCTCTAGCGACGACACAGTGGCCATCGCCGAGCGTCATGGCGCACGGGTGTTTCATCGCGATTGGACCGGGTACGGCGCGCAAAAGCGATATGCGGAGGACCAATGCCAGAACGATTGGCTGTTAAACCTTGATGCCGACGAGGTTGTTACGCCTGCCTTGCGCGGCGAGATCGAGGCCCTTTTTGCCGGCTCCGAGCCGAACCCTGGTGCTTACCGGGTGAAGATCCACAACATCTATCCTGGTGATGGCAAGCCGCGGCCCTTGGCTAACGACTACAATGTTGTGCGGCTTTACCACCGTCAGCTTGGCCGTTACCGCGACCACCCGGTCTATGATCGGGTGGAGCTTGGTGATGGCGTTGAGGTTCGTCAGCTCACCGCTCCGATCCACCATCATTCGGTCCTCAGTTGGTTTGCGATGGTCGACAAAGCCAACCGCTTCACCAGCCATGAGATTGGAAAGCTGGCGCGCAAGCCGGCGGGTGTTCTGAAGCTGCGTCTGGTGTTTGAAATGCCTTTGCAGTTCCTGCGCAACTATCTGCTGCGCGGCCATTGGCTGGGCGGTTGGAAGGGCTTTGTCTTCGCCCTCAACACGGCCTATCTGCGCACCTTGCGCATCGCCAAGGCGTTAGAGCACCAAGAGCGCCAAGGCGATTAGCAGCTGACGGGCAAGCGCTTGTGGGACATGATAAAAAACTGTCATGAAACACTCTGTCACCCCCTTGTTTTTCACCCGCAAGGCTCGTACATGAACGTCCTGCACAGACATGCGTAGCCCTCACCAAGAGGTCTCACCGTCGCGCGTTCGTGCCGTGTCGCGGGGTGGAGCAGCCCGGTAGCTCGTCAGGCTCATAACCTGAAGGTCGCAGGTTCAAATCCTGCCCCCGCAACCAATTTTTCAAGCATCACTATTCGACGAACGGTCTATCCCGAGGGATCGGCTTGGGTCTTTGTTGTCGTCTCAAGAAGGTCAACGGCCTAGTGCTGCGAAATCAAATCACCTAGCAACCCTTCAACGTGACTGCTTGTGCCTGTCGTATGTAGTTTGCGCGATGGACGCCTTTGGGCGCCTCCTATTAGCTACCGGTCGTAATCTGCCGTACCTTTGGGTGTCCTTGCGAAAGTACCTCCCGCGGGACCAAAGCCAAAAGAGCAGTCAAAAAGAGCCGGCAGGCTCCCGAGGAAGCGTGTGAGTGCAGGGTGAACATTCACAAAAACAAGCTGGACGGATCCAAGCGGGTGGGATCACCCGTTCGGGATGATCGCCTGTCCAAGGCGCTGGCAAACGCCTCGGTCCTCGTCGTTGATGAAGAGCCCGGCATGCGCAACTTTTTGCAGAAAACACTGTCTGGCGTGTGTGGGCGCGGCGACGTGACCTCAAGCAGTGAGGAAGCGACCAAGGCGCTCGATCAAAGCCGCTACGACGTTATCGTTCTCGACAATGTCATGCCCAAGCAGACCGGCGTTGAGTGGCTGACAGAGCAAAGTGAAATCGGCCTTTTCTCGGACGCTATCCTCATTACGGCCCATGCCGATCTTGATACGGCTATTGCCGCCATGCGGGCCGGCGCGTCTGATTTTCTTCTGAAGCCCTTCCGCTCCAATCAGCTCATCAATGCGATAGCGCAGAGCCTCACCAAGACGAAGCTGCGGCGCCAGAACAGTGTGCTGCGCAATGAGATTGAGTCAGGCCGGGATCTGCTGCGTCAACGCGATGCTCTTGTTGGCAGTTCAGCCATGATCGAAGAGGTGCGGGCAACCATCCGCCGTGCCGCTGTCACCGATGCGCAGGTGGTCATTCACGGCGAGGTTGGATCGGGCACACAGATCGCAGCGCGAATGCTGCACAACCGCTCCAACCGAGCCGACAATCCCTTTGTTTGGTTGCATTGTTCAACGCTTGATGAGGCGTCCTTCAAGCCGCGGCTTTACGGTACGATTGATCGCACAGATGAGGACGCCAAAGACAATCCGCGCACGGATTCCGATGGCATGCTTGTCAGCGCGTCGGGTGGCACGCTCTATTTGGAAGACATCGATACGCTGTCGCCGCCGTGCCAGACGCTTCTTACTCAACTCTTGACCGAAGAGCGTTTCCGCCCGGTTGGCGCTGAGCGTTCGGTCCCCCTTGATGTTCGCTTTGTCGCTTCATCGAGAACCTCGCTAAGGGAGGCCGTTGCCAGTGGGCGTTTCCGCGAGGATCTGTTTTACTTTCTGAGTGTCATTGAGATCGATCTGCCGCCGCTGCGTGAGCGCAAAGACGATATCCTTGAGCTCGCGGACTTTTTTCTCGACAGCCTGGCGACCCGGATGAACATCGAGAAGCCGACCATGCCAACGGCGGTGAAAAGGCGGCTTGTCTCTCACTCTTGGCCTGGGAACGTCGTTGAACTGCGCAACGCCATGGAGCGGGCGCTTATCCAGGGCGGGTTTGATGACATGGCTGCCGAAGGTGGGGGGCGTGCACCGTCCGAAACGTTGGCAGAGGTTGAAAAGCGGCACATTCTGGAAGTCTTGGGTTCAAGCGGCGGTAATCGCGCCGAGGCCGCCCGCAGGCTAGGCATTGCCCGCAAAACGATTGATCGCAAATGTCAGTCTTGGGGCCTCTGAGCGATGTTCCGCTCCGTTCGCCTTCGCCTGCTTGCGCTGGCACTGTTGCCGCTGATTGTCGTTATGCCAGTTCTCTTAGGGCTGACGATGTTGCGTTGGGTCGACAGGTTTGACGACCTTCTGATCGCCAAAGTGGCGAGCGATTTGCGCATTGCCGAGCAGTATTTTCATCGCATTGAGACAACCCAGGCAGAGGCTGTGGCGGCCGTTGCGC
>JBHJIX010000049.1:0-4462 GCA_050043025.1 Cohaesibacteraceae bacterium | reverse complement strand
GAATGGGCTGGTGAATGAGGTAGATGGCTAGGCTGTGGTGCCCCGTCCATCCAAGGAGACCGCTGGTGCGCTCTTGCGGTGGGCGCTTTGACAGCCAGGGCGTCAGATAGGCCTTGCCCACTCCGAATCCGATGCGACCGGCGGCCAGCCATGGGAAAACGGGCACCCAATCCGCGGTGATGGGCGCGCGCGTGCCCAAGCCCCGCCAAATGGTGCGTGGATGATTGAGGGCGGGAACGGCAAGTAGGCTGTCGCCGATCAACACCAGAGCGCCTAAGGCAATGGCCAAAAAGGCATGGGCATGCGCCAGCGCTGCTAGAACCAGCCCGGTAAAAACGCTCTGATGGAGAACTCCGAAGTAGATCGGGGCATTGGGGATGGCGATGATGGTGGCTCCGGTGACTAGGAGGGCCGCTGCAGCGACCAAGGTTAGACGTCGCCAATAGCGCCGGGAGGCATAAAGCGGTTCGTTGATGCGGGCGGCCGCCAGTGCAATGGCAATGCCGCTGATCACCAGAAAGGTGCCTGCGATATAGCGGGCGCTGACCTGCAAGGCGAGATCGCGTTCAATCGTCCAGCCGACAAGGCCGAAATTCACCGCGTTCCACGCTGCGTGATAGATGATCATGGCGATCAGCGCTGCGCCGCGCGCCTGATCAAGCAGCATCCATCGAGCAGGAGTGGCCGTGCTAATGCTTTCTTGCGTGCTTGATGGCTCGGATGCGGGTTGGGTGGCCAAGACCACGCCTTTCGATCAAGTTGCAGCGCGAAAAACGCTGCCCTAAGGAGTTGGCGCTACAGTGTCAGGGGGCCAGCCAGTGTTCAATGCCATCCTCATTGCCAATCGCGGCGAAATTGCCTGCCGCGTGATCAAGTCGGCTCGGGCAATGGGTATCAAAACGGTGGCGGTCTACTCCGATGCCGATGAAAGCGCGCTCCATGTGAAGATGGCCGACGAGGCCGTTCACATCGGTCCACCGCCGGCTGCGCAGTCTTACCTGTTGGCTGACGCCATCGTGGATGCCTGCGTGCGAATGGGCGCGGATGCTGTGCATCCAGGTTACGGCTTTTTGTCTGAGCGTGCGTCGTTTGCAACACTGCTTCAGGAAAACGGTATCACCTTCATCGGGCCCAATCCGCGCGCCATTGAGGCGATGGGAGATAAGATCACTTCCAAGAAGGTTGCAGCTGAAGCAGGTGTTTCCACGGTTCCGGGCTATCTCGGTATTCTCGACACGCCCGATGATGCGGTACGCATTGCTGAAGAGATCAGCTATCCGGTGATGATCAAGGCGTCGGCGGGCGGCGGCGGCAAGGGCATGCGCATTGCCTACAATGCCGATGAGGTGCGCGAGGGCTTTGAACGCTCAAGGTCGGAGGCAGCTTCGTCCTTTGGCGATGACCGTCTGTTTGTTGAAAAGTTCATTGAGAATCCGCGCCATATCGAGATCCAGGTGCTTGGCGACAAGCATGGCAACTGCGTCTATCTCGGCGAGCGGGAATGCTCGATCCAGCGGCGCAACCAGAAGGTAATCGAGGAGGCCCCTTCGCCGCTGCTTGATGAGGAAACACGCGCCCGCATGGGCGAGCAGGCCGTCGCGCTCGCCAAAGCGGTGGATTATGATTCTGCCGGCACGGTGGAGTTCGTGGTTGGACAGGACAAGAGCTTCTTCTTCCTGGAAATGAACACGCGGCTACAGGTTGAGCATCCGGTGACGGAACTTATCACCGGGGTCGATCTCGTCGAGCAGATGATCAAGGTGGCAGCTGGCCAGAAGCTCGCAATGGCCCAGGACGATGTGACGCTGACCGGTTGGTCGGTCGAATCACGCGTCTATGCTGAGGATCCTGTACGCGGGTTCCTGCCGTCCATCGAGCGGTTGTCCCGCTACGTGCAGCCGGCTGAGACAGATGCTCCCGAGGCGACTGTGAGTGTCGACTCCGGGGTTGTTGAGGGCTCCGAAGTCTCCATGTTTTACGATCCGATGATCGCAAAACTGGTCACCTATGGTCCAGATCGTGCCAGCGCCATCGATGCCATGCAGGATGCGCTTGACCGGTTTCAGATCGACGGCATCCAGCACAATATGGGCTTCCTCTCAGCGCTGATGATCCATCCGCGCTGGCGCAACGCTGAGCTTTCCACCAACTTCATCGCCGAAGAATTCCCGGACGGTTTCACACCGCTAACACCGGATCAGGCAGATAGCATTGTCCTTGCCGCCGTGGGCACAGCGATTGAAGTGGTCGAGCGGCGACGGCTTGATCATCTAACCGGTCGTCTGCGGCCGCATGTTGGCGGGATGCGCAAGGAATGGTCGGTTTTCATGGGCGGTGAGCGGCACGATGTCAGCGAGCTTGCCGGTGAAACGGGGCCGCCTGGTTCCTTGCGATTTGTCGTTGATGGCCAGAGCGTGGAAGTTGCAAGCGACTGGGTTCCAGGTGCTCGTCTCTGGGAAGGCAAGATGAATGGCCTTCGCGTTGCTGTGCGCGTGCACCGCGACGGGCACAGAACAGTGATGGAGATGCGCGGTGCGCAGGTTGAGCTTCAGGTCCTGCCGCGTTCCATTGCCGAGTTTGCCGAGCTCATGCCGGAGAAAGTTGCTCCGGATATGTCAAAGTTCCTTCTTTGCCCGATGCCGGGGCTAGTCGTTTCCCTTCATGTCTCTGAGGGCGAGAAGGTTCAGGCCGGCCAACAACTCGCTATTGTGGAAGCCATGATTATGTATAACTTCTTCCGTGCTTTGCGCTTGGCGACGGTGAAATCGATCAAGGTCGAACCCGGTCAAAGCTTGGCTGTTGATGAGATTATGATGGAGTTCGAGATCGACTAGGCGGCCACGTTTCGCCTAGCTTTATCGGTTCAGGACATCGGCGCACCGTTCAAACCAAAAAGAAAAAAGAGCGCCGTTTTCCGACGCTCTTTTTCGATGCGATCCCGGCTTGAAGGATCGAACCGCTTAATAGCGGCGGAACAAGGCGACGAGCTTACCTTGTATCCTCACCCGGTCGGGGCCGAAGATGCGGGTTTCATAGGTCGGGTTGGCCGCTTCCAGCGCGACAGACCCGCCGCGCTTGCGCAGTCTTTTCAAGGTCGCTTCCTCGTCATCAACGAGCGCCACGACGATCTCGCCATTGTCGGCCTGATCAGAGCGGTTGATGAGGACGGTGTCGCCATCAAAGATACCGGCTTCGATCATCGAATCGCCGCGGACCTCCAGCGCAAAATGCTCTCCGCCGGCCAGGAGCTCGGCAGGAACGGCCACCGAATGGCTTTCATTCTGGATAGCGGAGATCGGCGTACCGGCAGCGATGCGGCCCATGACGGGAACGGAAACAACATCGCCCAACTCATCAAGGTCTGATGGCGGTGGGGGCGGGGGAGCATCACGCCCACCTGACCCTTCAATCACACTTGGTACAAAGCCGCCCTTGCGACCGCCGAGCCTTGGGCTGTGCGATTCAGGTAGCCGGATAACTTCCATCGCGCGGGCACGATTGGGCAAGCGACGGATGAAACCGCGCTCTTCCAATGCTGTGATGAGACGATGAATGCCGGACTTTGATTTCAGATCCAGCGCGTCCTTCATTTCGTCAAAGGATGGCGGAACCCCGCTTTCGCGCAGCCTTTCATGGATGAACATCAAGAGTTCATGCTGTTTGGGTGTGAGCACGCAATCCCCTCCGCTTCCAAGCTTGTCGGTCGGTGTTGGTCTATACCGACTCAATAAGAACACAAGATGAACAATTGATAACCGTTCTTGATGTGTTCTTCAAGCTCTTCTGCTACACCGGAAGGCGAAGAATGCCGCAGGGATCACCGGCCGTGATTGCAGGGGCGTTGGCCGGGCGAAACAAAAGCGCGTTGGAGGAGGCCAGGAGCTTCATAAGCGACGAATCCTGGCTTTGAACAGGCGCATAGCCGCTGGCTCCGTGTTTCTGGGCCCGCATGAAATGTGCCCGTGGCCCGTTGGTCGGCAGGTCCGCGGCGGCGCGGCTTTCCTCCAGGGGGAGTGGATCGTCCATCGGCCGTCCCGCAATGGCTGCCACCAGCGGGCGTAGGAAAACCATGGCGCTGACAAAGGCTGATACCGGGTTGCCGGGGAGACCAAGCACATACTGGCCATCGCGTTGACCGAAAAGGGTCGGCTTTCCAGGGCGCAGCGCGACTTTGGGAACGTCGATGCTGAAACCGGCATTGGAAAGGGCAGGGCGCACAAGATCATAGTCACCGACTGAAGCGCCGCCGACCGTGAGGATGATATCGGCCTTGGCATCGGCCAGGGTCTTGGTGAGCGCGGACAGATCGTCTTTTAAGAGTTCAACCTCAACATCGCCTGCGCCAAGCCGTTTGGCCAAAGCTGCCAAGGCGAAGCCATTGGACGCGATGATGGCGTCCGGGCGCGCATCCTTCCCGGGCCATGCCAACTCATCGCCATTCATCACGACGAGCACGGAAGGT
>JBHJIX010000048.1:0-12191 GCA_050043025.1 Cohaesibacteraceae bacterium | reverse complement strand
CAGTCGGTTGACTATGCTGAGCGGCTGCAAGGGGGAGGAGATGGCCTTCTGGCGTTTCTTAGCGAGCGCCAGCAAATCGCGCAGCTTGATTTTCTGGTGCCGTTTTCGGTTGGAGATCCAAACATTCCGGCGAGCATCCGGCAGCTTGCTCAGCAATCCTCGGCCAATAGTGCACGTGCCGGTCTTGCGCTTCTTTCGCAAGCCGAGTTGCATCAGCTTGGCGAGGAGCTTGCCGATCGCGCCGTCATTGACCTGGTGGAAACGGAGGCTGCAAGAGCCTTGGATCGGACCAAAGAATCGCGCGGTCTTGTCCTTCTGGCCGTTTATGAAGAACCGCGCAGCGGAACGATCCTGGCGGGCGGGAGGCTCTTGAACCAGAACCTTGCCGTCATCGATACGATGAACGACCTCATCTATCGCGACCAAGGAGAGGGGGCCAACCAAAGGGCTGGCACGACAACGCTGTTCCTGGATGATGTGCGCATCTCCACCAATGTGCGTTTGT
Organism: Cohaesibacteraceae bacterium; assembly: GCA_050043025.1. Lineage (GTDB taxonomy): Bacteria > Pseudomonadota > Alphaproteobacteria > Rhizobiales > MH13 > MH13. The sequence continues at coordinate 11,686 of JBHJIX010000048.1, read as the reverse complement.
TTGAAGGTGAGCGGGCGCTTGGCACACGCGTTTCCGAAGTGGTTTGGCAGCAGGTCATGGGCGAGGGCAGACCTTGGCTGGATCGGGCGTTTGTCGTCAATGACTGGTACATCTCCGGCTATGTTCCGCTAACCGATATCAGCGGCGATCGCATCGGCATGCTCTACACAGGGTTTCTGGAAGCGCCGTTTTCTGAACAGCGCTCCTCGACGGTGCTCACCCTGGTTTTGGCCTTTCTGGCGGTTGTGTCTGTGTCCGTTCCGATCTTCCTGAAGCTGGCGCAAGGTGTGTTTTCGCCGCTTGAGAAAATGACGGCGGCTATGGACCGTGTTGGCGCTGGGGAGCTGAGCGCGCGGATTGGGCGCGTGGAACGCAAGGATGAGATTGGCCAGGTGGCCAACCATCTCGACCAGCTTCTTGACCAGGTTCAAGAGCGCGATGAAAGGCTGCGCACCTATGCCCAAGACCTTAATGAGCAGGTCGAAAAGCGCACCGAGGAACTGCGCGATGCCAATCAGCAGCTGGAAGCGACCTTTGCCCAGTTGGTGGTGTCGGAGAAACTTGCGTCGATCGGCGAAATCACAGCTGGCGTTGCCCACGAGATCAACAATCCGGTGGCTGTCATTCAAGGCAATCTGGAAGTGATCCGAAATGGCTTGGGCGATGAAGCCAGCGACTACAAGATCGAGTTCGATCTAATCGATACGCAAGCCCACCGCATCAACACGATCGTCAGCAAGCTTTTGAGTTTCTCGCGCTCTGATGCGCTTTCCGACTTACCGATTCAGGTGAGCCCCCGCACGATTGTCGACGATACCGCCATTCTGGTGGCGGCGGACCTGCGCAACGATGCGATTGACCTTCATAGGATACACGGAGCGGATACGCCCGACATTCTGGTGGTGGCGACTGAACTTCAGCAGGTGCTGGTCAACCTGATTATCAATGCTGCCCAGGCCATCGGTTCGGATGGAAAGGTTGAGGTTGAAACCCTTGCAGGCGCGCACAACGGCGTGCCCGGTGCCATCATCCGCGTGTCGGACACGGGCAAGGGAATCGATCCTGACAAGCTTGCCCATGTCTTCGACCCCTTCTTCACGACGAAACTTGGAGAAGGAACCGGTTTGGGCCTCTCCATTTCCCAAACACTGGTTCAGCGCGCCGGCGGACACATCTCCGCGTATAGTACTTTAGGCGAAGGTGCCGTGTTTGAGGTCTGGTGTCCGGCGGTGGACATTTCGACGCATCCTGGTGCGGTCGGCCAATCGGAAGTGGACATATTGTCCACTTAACCGTCTGTAAGCGTCGTCAAAGTGTTCAAAAAGACCACTTGTTGCAGGCGCTAAGACGCCTCTAACCCATTGTTATAAAAACATAAATCTCTTTGACAATCAGGTATTGCACGTGAGTAAACACGCTCAGGTGCGACATTTCGGCCTCTTTCCCGAAACGCATCGGAACAATGGGGGCGATGGTGCCCCACACTTGGGGAGACGCTCATGTCCAGTGCATCAGGAGGGGCCTTAGGGTTCCTCAAAAAAGAAAACATCGTGGCGCCAGACGGCTACAATCGCTGGCGCGTGCCGCCGGCATCCATCGCCATTCACCTTTGCATCGGCTCGGTTTACGCGTGGTCGGTGTTCAACCCGCCGCTGACGCGCGAGCTTGGCGTGGTCGCAGCGTCTGGCGGCGACTGGTCGCTCTCGTCGGTGGTCTGGATCTTCTCCGTTGCCATCGTTGTTTTGGGACTGACGGCCGCCGTCGGCGGCAAATGGCTGGAAAAGGTCGGCCCGCGGTATGTCGGCGGTGTTGCCGCTCTTCTGTGGGGCGGTGGTTTCATCATCGGTTCGGCCGGTATCGCAACGCACCAACTCTGGATGGTGTATCTGGGCTACGGTGTGTTTGGTGGCGCCGGCCTCGGCCTTGGCTATGTGTCACCGGTTTCGACCCTCATCCGATGGTTCCCCGACCGGCGCGGTATGGCGACCGGCATGGCAATTATGGGTTTTGGCGGCGGTGCCATGATTGGCGCGCCGCTGAAGCAATGGTTGCTGGAACTCTATCAGAAGGCCCCGGACTTTCTTGGCGCTGAAGGTGCCGTGACGCTCGTAACCGAAGGCGGTCGCCGCTTTGCCGAAACAGCAAACGGTCTTGTCGAGGTGGTTGTCGCTTCAGCCGACCAGGCCGCGGCTTTTGGCGGCGAAGCCGGCGTCTATGTGGTGGGAACCGGCAACACCGGTGCTGCCGCAACCTTCCTCACCCTTGGGATCGTGTACCTGTTTGTCATGGTCTTTGCTGCTTTCCTGTACCGCGTGCCACGCGAAGGCTGGAAGCCGGAAGGTTGGGAACCCAAACCTGTGGCTTCGGGCATGGTCACCCGCAACAATGAGCACATCGACCAGGCGCTGAAGACACCTCAGTTCTGGCTGCTTTGGGTCGTTCTTTGCTTCAACGTGTCCGCTGGTATCGGTGTGATCGGCGGTGCTAAGACGATGATCAACGAGATCTTCGGTGATCTGGTGATCGTCACGGCCGCGTTCGCCGGGACCTACGTTCTGATGATCTCGGTGTTCAACATGGTTGGCCGCTTCTTCTGGGCATCCACGTCGGACTTTATCGGCCGCAAGAACACCTACCACTGCTTCTTCATCCTGGGCACCATCCTGTACTGCACGATCCCGTTCTGGGCAGGCATGGGCGGAACGACGGCGCTGCTTGGGTTCTACATCGCGACCATGATCATCTTCACGATGTATGGCGGCGGTTTCGCGACCATCCCGGCTTACCTGGCAGATATCTTCGGTACGATGCATGTCGGTGGTATCCACGGGCGCTTGCTGACCGCATGGTCGACGGCTGGCGTTCTTGGACCGTTTGCCATCACGTTCTTGCGTGACATGTCCAAGAACAGTGCGATCGATGACTTGGTTGCCAGGGTTGATCCTGCCGTCTTCCAGGAAACATTTGGTGCTCCGGTTGCACAGCTTCGCGAACTGGTGGACGCCAACACGGTAACCATAGCCGCGCTGATGGACATCGTTCCAGCTGGCACAGTCGACCCGAGCTCAACGCTCTACAACACGACCATGTTTGCCATGGCGGGTCTTCTGGTGATCGCGTTCTTTGCCAACCTCATGGTTCGCCCGGTTGGTGAGAAGCACCATCACAAAGAGTCAGACACGGCTCTGGCTCCGGCCGAGTAAGCCACGTTCGACGAATCGCGCCTGAAAGCACGCGGGTGGCCCGAACAACCGGGCCACCCCACTTCCTAAGCACACAACGTTGCACCTGGCGCCAGCATGTCACACACTTGGATGATGCGCTGGTTTGGCGATTGAGCCACCCGAGCCTGTGCGTTCCAAAACGACCGCGCCCTAGCGTTCGATTTGGACACCAACCAGTTGGCGATTGAGGGAAAACCTCGGCGAGCCAACCATTTTCTGAACCTTGAGGGATCGGGCCTTCGCGGATCAGGAAACGGGGAAACGCAAAGCGATGGCCAATTACACGGTTCTGGGCGATGACAAGCCCGAAAAGGAAGACCAATCCGACACCGCGGGTTCGGGCGCCGAAAAAGACTTCATCGGCAAAAGCTCATCAGCTGCCGGCGGGTGGGGTGCGCTGAAAAGCGTTGGAAAGCGCATTTTGAAAAGCGGCCAGCCGCTGACAAATGTCCGCACGCTTCTCAAAGCCAATCAGCCGCACGGCTTTGACTGCCCGGGCTGTGCCTGGGGCGCTCCTGAACATGGTTCGTCGTTCGAGTTTTGTGAGAACGGCGTGAAGGCGGTCTCTTGGGAAGCCACCAAAGAGCGTGTGACGCCCGATTTCTTCCAAGAGCACACCGTTTCAGCGCTTCAGCAATGGAGCGATTACGATCTGGAGCATGAGGGCCGGATCACGCACCCCATGCGCTATAACCGCGAGACCGACAAGTACGAGGCGGTGGCGTGGGAAGACGCCTTCCGTGAGATCGGCGAAGAGCTCAACAAGCTTCCCGATCCGAACAAGGCAGAGTTCTACACCTCCGGTCGGGCATCCAATGAGGCGGCCTTCCTCTACCAAACCTTTATCCGGCTCTACGGCACGAACAACATGCCGGACTGCTCGAACATGTGCCACGAGGCCAGCGGTGTCGCGCTGACCGAAGCCATCGGCATCGGCAAGGGCACGGTTCGCCTTGAGGACTTCGAGGAATGCGATGCCATATTCTGTGTCGGGCAGAACCCCGGCACCAATCACCCGCGCATGCTTGCCGAGCTGCGAAAGGCTGTTGAGAACGGTGCCAAGGTCATCGTGTTCACCCCGCTGAAGGAAAAAGGCCTCAAGCGCTTCGCCGATCCTCAGGAAAAGCTGGAGATGATCCGCGGCGGAAGCCAAGCAACCTCGACCGACTATTTCTGCCCCCGCCTGGGTGGCGATATGGCGGCCTTCCGCGGTATGGCGAAGGTGGTCTTTGAGGCAGAAGACAAAGCACAAAGCGAGGGTCTTCCCCCGATCCTCGACCATGACTTCATCAAGGAGCACGGCGATGGCATCGACACCTACCGCCAGCTTTGTAACAACACGCCATGGGAGCAGATCGAAGAGCAGTCCGGCCTCTCACGCGAAGACCTGACATATTGCGCTGAGATCTACATGAAATCTGACCGCGTCATCGCCACCTGGGCGATGGGCATCACCCAGCACCGTCACTCGGTGCCGACAATTCGCGAAATCGCCAGCTTCATGCTCTTGCGCGGCAATATTGGTAAGCCCGGTGCTGGGCTTTGCCCGGTGCGCGGCCACTCCAATGTTCAAGGAGACCGCACGGTCGGAATCAACGAAAAAGCGCCTAAGCCGCTGCTCGATGCCATGGAGAAGGAGTTGGGCGTCTCGCTGCCGCGTGAACCCGGCCACAACGTCCTGCATGCCATCGGCGCGATGCTGGAAGGCTCGTCAAAAGCGTTCATTGCCCTAGGCGGCAATTTTGCCCGCGCGACCCCCGACAGCAAGCTGGTTGCGGACGCGTTGAAGACGATGCCGCTGGCCGTGCATGTTGCGACCAAGCTCAACCATGGTCACTTGATGACGGGTCAGAAGAGCTTTCTGTTGCCCTGCCTTGGCCGGACCGAGATCGACAAAAACTCCAAGGGCGTTGAGCAGTTCGTGACTGTCGAAGACTCCATGTCCATGGTCCACGGGTCAGGCGGGATCAATCAACCGGCATCGGAGCATTTGCTCTCTGAAGTGAAAATCGTCGCCGGGATCGCCAAAGCAACGGTGGGTAGCGGTGTCGTTGACTGGGACAGGCTTGCCGATGACAACGATCTCATCCGTGACATGATCGCGCGCGTGCTGCCGATCTTTGGTGATTTCAACACGCAGGTGCGCAAACCGCGCGGCTTTCGGTTGCGCAATGGCGCCTCGTTCCGGGACTTCAAGACACCCAGCGGCAAGGCGAACTTCACCAGCCACGACTTGCCCGAGCAGACCGAGTGGCAGCGCAGTCAAAGCCAAGACGATGTTTTCGTTCTGCAAACCTTCCGCTCTCACGATCAGTACAACACCACCGTTTATGGCATGGACGACCGCTATCGCGGGGTGTTCGGCTTGCGCGAGATCGTCTTCATGAACCCCAAGGACATGAAGCGCCTCGGCATCAAATCGCGCGGTCTGGTGGATGTGATCGGCGTCTTCGATGATGACATCGAACGGGTCTGCAAGGGCTTTCGGGCCGTGCCTTACGACACGCCTCTTGGCTGTGTTGCCGGCTATTATCCTGAGATGAACGCTCTTGTGCCCCATGGCCAGTTTGGCTCGCAAAGCTACACGCCGGCATCCAAGTCTGTGATGGTGCGGTTCCGGGTGGTGGAAAGCGATGACGCCTGAACGGCTTGTCGAAGCAGAAGCGCGTTTTGAGACGATGGTCGCTCGCCTTCTGGACGACCAAGCTAATGAGCTGACGCCTCTCGCGGCGGGGCTGCTTGCCGCGTCGCACAGCGGATACTGCTCAGACAGCCATACCTTCTCCAAGCGGCTCGGCGTTGAGCATGCGCTGGTCATTCGCGAATGCGTGATGCTGGCAGATCAATTGGGTGCCATCCGGGTTGAGCGCAAAAATGAGCGATCCCAGCGCATGGTCTTCTCGCTCACAGATGCCGGGCTGGAAATGCTGGGTGCAGTGCGCTGATGGTCATTGATCCGGACCAGTTTGACAGCAATGAGCCCCGCGAGCCGGTGCGTTCGGTTCGCGCGGAGCGGCTACCTCTGCGTAGGCCCGAGCAGTGCCAGCTTGTCGTTGAGGTGCCGGTTGCCGTTGTCATTCAGGGAACGAGCGTCGCGGTGATGATGGCCTCGCCGTCCGATCTGGAAGACTTCGCAATCGGATTTGCGTTCACCGAAGGCTTCATTTCCAGCCTTGATGACATCGTCGACCTTGAACTGCTCGATCATGACCGAGGTATCGAAGCGCGGCTTTGGCTCAAGGACGAGAAAGCGGAGGTGTTCCTGACCCGCCGCCGCTCAATGATCGGTCCGGTCGGCTGTGGGTTGTGCGGGATCGACAGTTTGGAAGAAGCGGTGCGATCGCTGCCCAAGCTCAAGGCGCGCCGAACCGATCTCTCCTTGGACGAGATCAACCAAGCGACCGAGCGGCTTCGGGAGCATCAGCCTATCCACGATGAAACCCATGCTGCACATAGCGCCGGTTTTTTACTGCCTGACAAAGGGATCATCGCTGCGCGCGAGGATGTGGGACGGCACAACGCGTTGGACAAGCTTGCCGGCGCCATGTTGAGGGGAAAGCAGCCGATTGAAAGCGGTGCGGTTGTCATGACGTCGCGCTTATCGGTCGAACTGGTGCAAAAGACCGTCATTCTGGGCTGCCCCATTCTCATTGCCGTTTCTGCGCCCACGAGCTTTGCTTTGGAAACCGCGATTAGCGCCGGGCTGACGTTGATCGCCTACAGCCGCGGTGATGGGTTCACGGTCCTTAGTCACCCGCAGCGGCTCCAGGCCGGCTGACCAGGTCTTCCACATGGCGATGCTCGGTTACACGATGATGCCCGGTAAGGGCGATACGGACCTTCTGTTGGCGGCGTTTGCGAACGAGCTGGAGTGTTCTTGCAAAGCTGTCTGCGGTTGCGTCCAATCCAACCAGGATCGGTCCGATGGCGACCGGTGCAATATGTTCATTCGTACCTTGCCAGCGGGGGAGGAGATCTTGATCTCGCAGTCTCTTGGGCCCGGATCACGCGGTTGCCGGCTTGATCAGAATGCGTTGGAGCGGGCGGTTGCCTCTGTCGAGCACAATTACAGCGCCAGGTGCGATCTCTTGCTGATCAACAAGTTCGGCAAACACGAAGCAAGCGGACGAGGGTTTCGAAACCTCATCGCTCAAGCGTTGAGCGATCACGTGCCTGTTCTGGTCGGGCTGAACAGCCTCAACCAGGAGGCGTTCTTTGCGTTCGCGTGTGGTCTGCAAGCCGCTGTAGAGCCACAGCTTGACGACTTGCTTGCTTGGTTCCGAGCTACGGAATGTGATCGCAAGGCATTACAGGACGCCTGACCGCTTTGGGCTCGCGGACGCGTTTAGCCTATCCGATGTCGAGGCAAAGGTACTTGATATCGAGATAGTCATCGATCCCGTATTTGGAACCTTCGCGGCCTTGACCTGATTGTTTGACCCCGCCAAAGGGCGCTGTCTCTGTTGAGATGAGGCCGGTGTTGACGCCCACCATGCCATAGTCGAGCGCCTCTGCGACGCGCCAGACTTGACCAAGCTCTTTGGCGTAAAAGTAGGAGGCGAGGCCAAACTCGGTGGCGTTGGCCTGTTCGATCACTTCCTCCTCGGTTTGGAACCGGAAGAGCGGCGCGACGGGGCCAAAGGTTTCCTCCGAGGCGATCTGCATGTCCGGCGTGACCTCTGTCAGCACGGTCGGCTGGAAAAACGTTCCGCCGCGGGCGTGGCGGGTGCCGCCTGTTGCGATGGTCGCGCCTTTGCTGGTGGCGTCCTTGATATGCTCCTCGACCTTATCAACGGCTGGCGCGTTGATTAGCGGCCCGACGGTGACACCGTCCTCAAAGCCATCGCCGACGGACATCTGCTTGACGGCGGCGACCAGCTTTTCGGCAAATGCGTTATAGACGCCCGACTGCACATAGATGCGGTTGGCGCACACGCAGGTCTGGCCGTTGTTGCGGTATTTGGAGATCATCGCGCCTTCAACGGCGGCATCCAGGTCGGCATCGTTGAACACGATGAAGGGCGCATTGCCGCCCAGCTCCATCGAGGTGCGCATCACCTGCTCGGCGGCCTGCCGCATCAGAATCTTGCCGACATGGGTCGAGCCGGTGAAGCTGAGCTTCTGAACTTTGGGGTTCGAACAGAAGGTCTCGCCGACAGACGCGCTCTGCGTTGAGGTGATGATGTTGATTACCCCTTTGGGCACGCCGGCCTCCTCGGCCAGCACGCCCAGTGCAAGGGCTGACAGCGGGGTGAGGGCAGCCGGCTTGGCCACGAAGGTGCATCCGACAGCGAGCGCAGGTGCCAGCTTGCGGGCCATCATGGCGTTGGGGAAGTTCCACGGCGTGATGGACGCCACCACACCAACGGGCTGCTTCAACACCATGATGCGCTTGTCGCCCTGATGACCGGGAATGACATCGCCATAGACCCGCTTGGCCTCTTCGGCGAACCATTCCACGTAGCTTGCGCCGTAGAGAATCTCGCCCTTGGCCTCCGCCAGAGGTTTGCCCATCTCAGCGGTGAGGATGGCGGCCAGATCGTCGGCATGGGCATGCATCAGATCGCGCAGCGCACGCAGAATGGTGCCGCGCTCCTTGCCGGTCTTCTTCGCCCAGGACTTCTGTGCGCGGTGCGCAGCGTCAATGGCCTGGTTGGTTTCCTGCGGCCCCATATCCGGAAGTTCGGCGAGCGTTTCGCCGGTTGAGGGATTGGTCACGGTGAACGTTTTGCCGGTTCCAGCGCGAGCTTGCCAGACGCCAGCAATCAGCGAGGCTTCGGCAACAAGGCGTGGGTTGGAATGGATGGGTTTGAACGACATCAGGACGCCTCCTTGCTGAGCTCAGCATGCTGGTTGTGCGCGGCGCGGATGGCGGTTTCGATGCCATCAAGCGCCTCGGCAAACACCTCATCTTCAATGGTCAGGGGCGCCAGGAAACGGATGACATTGCCGTAGACCCCGCAGGTCAGAAGGATGAGGCCGTTCTTCAGCGCCTCCTGGCGAACGGTGTTGGCAAAATCCGGATGAGGTGTCCCAGTTCCCGGCAAGTTGAACTCGACCGCGTTCATGAAGCCTGGCCCGCGGATATCGACGATCTCCGGGATGTCATCGCGCAAGCTTTCCAGTTTCTGCTTGAGACGCGAACCAAGTGCATTGGCGCGGTCGCAAAGCGCTTCCTCATCGATGGTGTCGAGCACGGCATGAGCGGCCGCCACGCCGATGGGGCTGCCGCCATAAGTTCCGCCCAGACCGCCTGGTGCTGCCGCGTCCATCACGTCCGCCCGACCGGTGACGGCGGCGAGCGGGAAGCCGCCGGCAAGGCCCTTGGCCATGGTGGTGAGGTCCGGCACCACGCCGGAGTGCTCGGCGTGATGGTTCATGGCGAACAGCTTGCCAGTGCGGGCAAAGCCTGTCTGCACCTCATCGGCGATCAAGAGAATGCCGTGCCTGTCGCAGACGTCGCGCAGCGCCCGCATGAAGTTGAAGGACACTTCGTAGAAGCCGCCTTCGCCCTGGACAGGTTCAATGACAATGGCCGCAACGCGCGCCGGATCGACATCGGCTTTGAACAGCCGATGCAAGGCGGCGATGGCCTCATCTTCATTCACGCCATGCAGGGGAACGGGGAAGGGGGCGTGGAACACATCGCTCGGCATTGCGCCAAAGCCTACCTTGTAGGGCACGACCTTACCGGTCAGCGACATGCCCATGAAAGTACGGCCATGGAAGCCGCCGGAAAAGGCGATAACGGCTCCGCGTCCGGTCGCCGCTCGCGCGATCTTCACCGCGTTTTCCACCGCTTCGGCGCCTGTGGAAACAAACATCGTCTTCTTGGCGAAGTCGCCGGGCACCAGGGCGTTCAACCGCTCGGCGAGCCGCACATAGTTCTCGTATGGCACGACCTGATGGCAGGTGTGAGTGAAACGGCTGAGCTGGTCTGTCACGGCCTCGATCACCTTGGGGTGCCGGTGACCGGTGTTGACCACGGCGATGCCGGCGGCGAAATCGATATAGCGCCGGCCTGCAACGTCCCAGATTTCAGCGTTCTCGGCCCGTTCGGCGTAAACTTGCGTCATCATGCCGACACCGCGCGCGATCGCGTCATCGCGCCGCGCGCTCACTTGCTTGTTGGTCAGGCTGGCGGCTGAAGCAGCTTCGGTCACCATGGCTTTGTCTCCCGCTTTGGTTGGCGACTTCGAGCAAATGCGCGAGGCGGCCGATGACAAAACCGTAGTGCGTTTAGGAAGCAGGCATAAGTCTGTTTTCCATTGACGCTAAAGCATTGAAAAATATATCTGTGTGGCGTGACTGATTGGGATATTGATCATGCTAAACACCGCTGAACCCGAAGGCTCGGACCTTGGCCAGCGGCTGCGGATCATCCGCCAGCGGGCCGGCTTGTCGCAACGCGCGCTCGCCAAAAAGGTGGGCGTTGCAAGTGCGACCATCTCCTTGATGGAGGCGGGGAAGACCAGCCCGTCGGTCGGGTCGCTGAAGCGTGTTCTGGACGGTATTCCCATCGGCCTGTCGGAGTTCTTCGCCTTTGAACCGGAGCCCGATCAGACGGTGTTTTATGCGTCCGATGAACTGGTGGAGATCGGCAAGGGTGGGCTCTCGCTCAAACAGGTTGGCCAAAACCTCTTTGGCCGATCCCTTCAAATCCTGAAGGAAACCTACGCCATTGGCGCCGACACGGGCCGGGTAATGTACGAGCATGACGGGGAAGAAGGCGGCATTGTCGTGGCTGGCCGTGTGGAGGTCACCGTTGGCGACCAACGCAAAATCCTCGGCCCGGGCGATGCCTACCAGTTCGACAGCCGTAAACCGCATCGCTTTCGCCAGGTTGGGCCCGACGAGGCGGTGATCATCAGCGCCTGCACGCCGCCCACCTTTTGAGCCTCTATTTGCGCGCAAGGTGCTGAGGCAAATGGGGCGAGATGTAGCTCTGACGGAAATAGTCGTGCAGCACCTGCATGGGCTGGGAGAACTCCGCCTCGCGCGGCCAGGCCAAGCCCACATCCATGGTCGGCGTCAGGATGTCGGTGGCGGCCGTTTCGAGCCGCTTTCCTTCCAATGACCAGGGCCGGTAGACCATGTCCGACAGGATCGTCACGCCCTGCCCGTTGGCGATCATGGAGCGCACCGCTTCCACGGACGATGTCTGCAGTTTGGTTTTGGGCCGGTAGTTGGTGAGGCTCCAATATTTCATCGTCGTGTGAGCCGCCTCATCGACGGTCAGCATGATGTAGTCTTCCTCCGCAATCTCCTCGAACGTCGCTTTGCCATTGCGCGCAAAGCGGTGCCCGTTGGCAACCCAAAGACGGCGTGGCGAGCGCATCAAGGTCTCAGATTCCAGATAGGGGTTGGAAACGTTGGAGGTCAGCATCACCGCCATGTCGATGCGGTGCGCCAGGAGCGCTTCTTCAATGCTTTCCCGGTTCATCTCAAGGACGGTGATACTC
>JBHJIX010000047.1:0-15002 GCA_050043025.1 Cohaesibacteraceae bacterium | reverse complement strand
GAAGCCCCATGAGCCCTCGAGGAGCTTTGGCGCGACCCATCTTCTGAGCAAGATCGAAGGCGCCGGCAACCTGGTCTTCGGCAAAGCTCATAGCGTCCTTCTGCATGCTGGCACCGGCAGCCTGGGCCGAGCTGGCACTGTCTTCCATCTTGCCCTCAGCATCCTGGGCATTGCCCATGAAGGTTTCAAAGGCTTTGCGGGCCTGCGTTACGCTCTGATCAGCGAAATCGCGCATGCTGTCGGGTACATCGAGTTTCGGTGTACTGGTCATGAGGCAACTCCGTGTTGGGCGGTGACCACAGGAAGGGTGATGGTCATTGAAGAATATCGGAAAGGCGGCTTGAGGGCATCCCCGGCGAAATGCTGACCGGCAACGTGCCCCCAATCTCAGGCATCCTGGCAAGATCGCCCGCATTTACCTTGTTTGCGATCGCTTGGGGTTGAAACGCGTGCAATGTTGGACTCACGCTACCCTTCGCAAGTATGAAGAAAGTGTAAACATCGCCGATGGCGACCCCGAACTCCTCGCAGGCGCGCTATGTCGCGCGGATGTTGGCATGACCTCATCGGACCTTCCCACCACGCCGCCTTCCGACGGGCTTGAGAACCAGGCCGATGGCACACGCGCCGCCGCCCAGGCGCTTGCCGACGAGCAAGGCGGACGGCCGGTTTGGATCTGGACCGGCGATGGCGGCAGCATGATCTTGTCGAACGCGGAGGGCCTTTCCGTCCTCGGTTTGGATACAGGTAGCGATCCATCAGAGGTCGAAGTCAAACCATCGGTTCCAGCGAGGCGATCCCTGCAAGCTGTCGGGCGCATGCCTGTTGGCGGAAATGGGCGCGGCCGCATTGAGATTTTGCGTATCAGCGTGAGCGGACGGCACGAAACGCTGGTTGCCACCTGTCGCTCAGTTGATCTGGCTGGGACTGTTGGAATATTGGCGCTGGGTACTGCGCCAAGTACCAGCAGCATCACGCCTGCGCTGCCGGACATGACCGACACCCAGACCGAGCTAGCGAGCGGCGAAGCTCTGGCGACGTCGAGCGCGGAGACGCCTTCCGAGCCCATAACTGAACCAGTTGTTCAGGACGACACCGTTCCTCCACAGTACGAGGCGGCACCATCGTCCCAAGACTTTTCCAGCACGGTGGATGACGACCCGTTCCTTCTCAGCATCGATGTGCCAAGCTTCGCACCCGATCCGTTGGATGCCGGGCCATCGGAAGCTGACTTGCTCGTTGAAGAGAGTGGGGCGATCGACGACGCCGAGCTCCCGGCAAATGACGATGATGTAGTTGGCATGCCGATCACATCCGCTGCCGTCCCGGTCGCGAGCACCTTTCTCTTCCAACCTCGTACGCGTCCTCATCGTTTCTCCTTCAAGGTCGACCAGGATGGGTACGTTCGATCTATCTCCTCGGGAATGGCCGAGGCGGTTGGAGCCAAAACAGCCTTGCGCGATGGCGATCTTGCCCATGAAACAGTTCGCCGGGCCGACCCCCAGGCTCCGCATATCGTGCTGGTTGGACTGGAGGCGCGAGAGCGTTTTGCTGAGCACAGTGTTCGCTGGCCCGTTGAGGGCACTGATCTGACGGTTCCGATCCACCTCTCCGCGTTCGGCGAGGATGATGGTGAGTTGCGCGTCTTCGGAACCGTCGAGACCGACCGGGCCGAACCGGAAGCCGACTCTGAGATGTCAGCGCCCTTGCCTGCCGAAGAGACAAGTCCGACCGACATCAGTGTGACGTCTGCTGTTCAGGGGCCGAGCGACCAGACCGATGGGCCGGTCGAAAGGGACGCGGCGCCAAGTCCGGAAGCCCACGAAGCCCTTCAACCGACCAGCACGAGCATGCAGTTTCCCGGCGGTGCGCGGCTGGCTGAAGCGACAGCAGCTTTCGCAGCTGGCCTATCTGCCGGACTGCAACGTCGCCCGCCGACGCTAGAAGCTGAACCATCTGACGTTGGTGTGCCCTACGACGAACAGGCCGATGAGCAGTCAGCGGAGCTGGACGGTGATGGCACACTGCGCGAAGCCGGTGCTGCTGCGGCGGGTCTTTATGCACGCGTCGACGTCGAGCGGGATGACGGCGTAGCGTCCGGAAACGCCGAAGCAAGCGACACACCAGCCAGCCAGAACACTGACACGCCTGATGAAGAGGTGCCCGCCGATATCGCGCGGGGCATGCAGGCTGTCGCTGCAGGTGTCTCTGCTGGCCTGGGCGCCGATACACTGGCCGCCCTGCAAGACGAGCAGAACGAAGAAGGCCCGGTCGACGACGATGGCGCTGATGGCGGGGTTTTGGACGAGCCGGACGAAGACGACCAGGATCCGACAGAACCGGAAGCCGACATCTTCGATACATCGTCGCCTGATCCGTCTCTGGTGCGGCCAGAGCGTCTGACGTTCCAAGAAATTGCGCGCCGCCTCGGCGCTCGCATCGCGCACCAGGTGATCGATCCGGAACCCTCAGCCCCGCACGACGAACACACCGAACCCAATGACCGACAGGATCCAACGGCGCATTTGGTGGATGTGAAAAGCGATCTGGAGTTTCGTCCCGGACAGGCCGATGTGATCAGCCTTGAAAAATCGCCAGGCGGGCCGGACGGGTCACCTAGTCCGTCGGATTCGACAGACGATGAACGCAGCAGCGCTCAGGTTTTACCCTTCACGCGAACAGAGCCCAATGCCGAACGAATGGTGCTCGACAGGCTTCCGCTGGGCATCATCATCTATTCCGAAGACGCCATCCTTTATGCCAACAGGGCAGCACTCGAAATGGCCGGCCAGCACAGCCTGCAGGCGCTGAAAGCTTATCGCGGCATCGAAGCCCTGTTCGCGGAGGGTTTTGAGGCTGAAGACGGCGCCATGACCCTGGTTCAGCCAAACGGCGCACGTGTGCCGGTTACAGGGCGCCTCCAGGGGGTGCGTTGGGAAGGACGGGCGGCGGCGCTTTTGTCGCTGCGTGAGGATCACCAAGCCGATCGCTTGACCGAGGCGGCTGCCGAAACGCCAGCGGATGACACCGCGCTCAGCTTGGTCAGAGCTCGTATCGGTGAGCTTGAAGCTATCGTCGATCTGGCGAGCGATGGCGTGGTGACGCTGCAGAGCGACGGTACCATCAAGGACATCAACCAGGCTGCTCAAGCCTTGGTCGGCTATTCCACTGATGATCTGGGTGGACGGCCCTTCCGACTGCTTTTTGCCGAGGACAGCCGGCAGATCGCGCTCGATTACCTTGATGACATCGCCAGCCAGGGCCGGCTCTCTCTGTTTAATGAGGGGCGTGAGGGTGAATGCCTGTCAGCGCAGGGCGGGTTGGTTCCCGTCTTCATGACGCTTGGACGCCTGACCGATGACGAGCCAGCAACCTATTGCGCGGTGCTCCGGGATCTGTCGCCGTTCAAGCAGGCAGAAGATGATCTCGTCGCTGCGCGGCACGCGGCCGAAGAGGCCAATGCACACAAGTCCGACTTCTTGGCGCGCGTGAGCCATGAGATTCGCACACCCCTCAATGCGGTGATCGGTTTTTCAGAGGTCATGCTGGAAGAGCGGTTCGGGCCGGTGGGGTCAGAGCGCTATCGGCAATATCTGCACGATATTCATACGTCGGGCGAACACTTGATGAGCCTGCTCAACGATCTTCTGGACCTGTCGAAGATCGAAGCCGGCAAAATGGACCTCTCCTTTGGTGAGGTCGATCTCAATGACATCGCGCAGCAGAGCTTGGCCATCATGCAGCCACAGGCAAGCCAAGGGCGCATCATCGTTCGCACCTCGCTGCCACAAAGCCTGCCAAAGGTCGTGGCCGATGTGCGCTCGATCCGTCAGATCGTGCTCAACCTCATCTCCAACGCGATCAAATTCACCGATGTGGGCGGCCAGATCATCGTATCGACGCTCTATGAGCCGACAGGCGAGGTCTCTCTGCGCGTGCGTGACACGGGGCGCGGGATGAGTGAGGCCGATGTGCAGCTGGCCATGGAGCCGTTCCGGCAAGTGCCAACGACGCTCAATCAGGTCATCACCGGCACGGGACTGGGTCTGCCGCTTACCAAGGCGTTGGTGGAGGCCAACAAGGCGCAGTTCGCGCTGGAATCGACTCCAGGGGAAGGCACATTGGTAAAAGTGACCTTCCCGCTGCAACGCGTTTTGGCGGAGTAGTCCGCCAAGTCGGGCGCTTTCATTTCCTTGAGAGCAATCCATTTTCGGCGCCTCCACAGCCAAGCTTCAGCACCTTTTCTTTTGAATAATTCCAAGGTTTTAGTTGGCGTTTCGTGGCACAGTTTAGAGCTATTTCAAACTAGATGCGACAAAGTTGCATTTTCTTGCGCTTTTTTTGAAGTTGAACTTGACCGGCAACTTTAACGACGATTAGGTCGGAACCGTACCCAGTCCATCAGTGACTACTAATTCTTCGGCGAGCCACTCCGGTTCGCGCTTTGGGAGACCATAAATGTTGCAACGCACCCTCCGCCTTGCCAGCCGCACAAGCATTCTTGCTCTTGGTGCGCTGGCACTAGCAGCGCCTGGTGCCATGCTGGCCACGCCAGCACTGGCAGATGGCGAGCTGAACCTCTACTCATCACGTCACTACGACACCGATGAGCGCCTTTACAGCGACTTCGAAGAGCTTACCGGCATCACCATCAACCGTATCGAAGCGAGCGCCGAGGAGCTGATCGCACGTATGGATGAAGAAGGTGCCAACAGCCCAGCCGACATTCTGATGACCGTTGATGCTGGCCGTCTATGGCGCGCCGATCAGCTGGGTCTGTTCCAGCCTTACGAGTCGGCTGACCTGGATGAGCGTGTTCCTTCTTACCTGCGCCACCCGGCCGGTCACTGGTACGGTTTCTCGCAGCGCGCTCGGGTGATCTTCTATGACAAGAGCGACGTAGCGAACCCGCCAATGTCCTACCAGGACCTCGCTGACCCGCAGTACGAAGGTCAGGTTTGTGCGCGTTCATCCTCCAACATCTACATGCTGTCTCTGATGGCTGGTCTTGTTGGTCACCTGGGTGAAGACGCCGCCACCCAGTGGGGTGAAGGTCTGGTTTCCAACTTCGCTCGTGAGCCGGAAGGCAACGACACAGCGCAAATTCGTGCCCTGGTTTCCGGTGAGTGCGACATCGTTCTGTCGAACACCTACTATTTCGGCCGCATCCTGCGTCGTCTTGCTGAAGGCAATCCTGTCGAAGGCTTTGAAGATCAGGCAGCTATCGATGGCATCGGTTGGGTCTTCCCGAACCAGGAAGACAGCGGCTCGCACGTGAACATTTCTGGTGCCGGCATCGCAGCCAACGCTCCGAACCCGGAAAATGCCGCTCTGTTCCTTGAGTACCTCGCAAGCGATCAGGCACAGGCCTACTTCTCTGCCGGTAACGACGAGTACCCGGCTGTGATGGGTACGCCGATCAGTGCCTCTGTGGCTCAGCTTGGTTTCTTCCGTCAGGACACGCAGAACCTCTCGGTTCTGGGTGAAAACCAGCCGCTGGCTCAGGAGATCTACAACGGCATTGGCTACCGGTAAGCACCGGTTCCGATAGGGCAGGTTCCACCCCTCTAACATAGCTGCGCAACTCCCGATCAGCGCATGCATCGTCAGGCTTTCCCGATACCCTGACCATCCCCCGACGGGTCGAACCTGCCCGCCTTTTTCAAACCGGCGCCCTTAGGGGCGCCGGTTTTTTGTTGATCGGGCCCCAACACTCTCCAAGCCTTCGCCAAGTCACGCTAACATGTGCCTATCGAGTCACTTTTATTATGTGACTATATTGACACGTAACTAAATAGGCACATAATGGACCGTGTGGACGCGATCTTTAAAGCCTTGAGCGATGAAACCAGACGGCAACTTCTCGACGAGCTTCATCGTCAAGACGGCCAAAATCTGGGTGAGCTCCAAAGGGCGATGGAAAAGCATGTCAGCATGACGCGCTTTGGCATCATGAAGCACCTGAAGGTTTTGGAGGATGCTGCGCTGGTGGTGCCACGTAAGTCGGGGCGCTTCAAGCACCACTATCTCAACGCGGTTCCGTTGCAGGAGGTCATTGACCGATGGATCGAGCCGCTGATGGTCAAACCCGCCGCCCGAGGGATGTTGGACCTGAAGGCGCAGCTAGAAAGAGATGATGCGATGCCTGATCCTTCAACCGATGCGGCGAAGCCCGACTTCGTTATGAGCACCTACATCCACTGCTCCCAGGATGCTTTGTGGGATGCCCTCATCAATGCCGATGCCCACGGCCAGTATGATTTTCTGGCCGCCAGTTGCACACGCGATGGCAACGCGCTGCCCTATCGCTTTCCAGATGGTTACTAGATGCTTGTGTGCCGGGAAACTGAGGTGACGCCCAAAACGCGTATCGAAAGCACCTTTGAACCACACTGGGCTGGTCCAGAGACAGATTTGGAGGCGTCTCGTTTCGTCTATTTGATCGAACCGCAGGAAGCCTTCTGCAGACTGACGCTGGAGCATTTCAGCATCCCAGCAGGACAGGAAGATGTGGCCGACGGCTGGGCCCGGACGCTCGCCGGGCTCAAAACCTGGCTGGAGACCGGCAAAACGGTGCGCTACTCCGACCATGCGGGAGAGCATTGATGAGCATCGAACTCTGGTCCCTTTTGATTGCCTCGGTCATGGTCGCGAGCCTTTGGATTCCCTTCATTGTCGGCGTGAACATGCATCTGCCAGCAACCGAGGAGCTAGGTCTGCGACCGCCTGATCTGCGCCTCCTTCCTGATTGGGTGCAACGCGCCAATCGCGCGCATCTCAACCTTGTGGAGCAGTTCGTTCCGTTCGCTGCTTTGGTCCTTGTCGCCCAGTTGGCCGATACTAGCAGCGTGGTGACTCAGTGGGCCTGCATCGCCTTTGTGGGACTGCGCATCGCGCATGCCCTAGGCTACATCACGGCATGGACGCGCATCCCCGCACGGCCAGTCATCTTCACGCTGGCGTGGATCGCGCTGCTCGTTCTGGCAATAGAGATCGCCCGGTTATCCCTTGCCTAGGCCTGGTTCGTCCTGGCCCCAGCGGCGTATCTGCCGCGACAGCAAATAGACTGGCACCAGGCCGACGGCGACGATTACCAGAGATGGGGTCGCCGCCTCGGCCAACCGCTCGTCAGAGGCCAAGCGGAAGGCTTGGGTCGACAGCGTTTCAAAATTGAAGGGCCGCAGGATCAGTGTTGCCGGCAATTCCTTCATGACATCGACAAACACAATCAGCGCGCCGACGACGATGCCGCCCCGCAGCATGGGGGCATGAACGGCGGTAAAGACGCGCGACTTGCGTGCACCAAGCACGCGCGCTGCGTCGTCCATATGGGGTGTTATGCGTTCAAAAGCGGCCTCAACGGGCGCCAGCGCGACCGCGAGAAATCGGACCGTGTAGGCGAACAAAAGGCCGAGAATGGAGCCGGTGAGAAGTAGGCCGGTGGATATGTCGAAATGCTCGCGCATTAAGGCGTCAAGCCAATTGTCGAAACCCGCCATAGGAATGAGAATGCCGACGGCGATGATCGACCCCGGGATGGCATACCCCATCGCCGCAAATCGGATGACATGCAGCAGTATGGGTGCCTTGGCGAGGCGCTGCACGGTCGGCAGAGCCAGCGCGATGGCTACAATCAGCAGCGCCGACAAGCTGGCAAGAATGAACGAGTTGCGCACAAAGATAAAATAACGCGTTCCAAAAAGGCTGTGCCCGTCATCGAACGCCAGTTCCAGAAGCAGCGTAACCGGGACCACGAAGCCGATGGCCAACGGCAAGGCACAAAAAGCGAATGCACCGAGAGCATTTGATCCGCGCAGCTGGAAACGCTGAAAAGGCTGAATGGACCGGGATGTCTGATAGCGCGCCTGCCCACGGTGAACGCGCTCAATCCAGATGAGGACGAAGACGAAAGTCAAAAGGGCCCCGGCGAGTTGCGCTGCAGCGACGCGATCGCCGATTGAGAACCAGGAACGATAGATGCCCGTGGTGAAGGTCGGCACGGCAAAATGGGCGACGGTTCCGTAATCGGCCAATGTTTCCATGAGTGCCAGCGCGACACCGCTCACGATGGCGGGCCGCGCCATCGGCATGGCCACGCGCCAAAAGGCCATGAAAGGCGTTTGACCCAACACACGTGCCGCATCGAACGCCACCCGCGACTGAGTCAAGAAAGCCGTTCGGGCGAGCAGATACACATACGGATAGAGGACGAAGATGAACATGACCGCCGCGCCCTCAAGCGTGCGGATGCGCGGGAACCAATAGTCCCTAGGACCCCATCCAGTAACGTCGCGCAGCAAAGTCTGGACAGCGCCGGGATGGGAAAGAAACTCCGTGTAGGCATAGGCCATGACATAGGCCGGCACAGCCAGTGGCAGGATCAGCAACCACTCAAAGGCGCGCCGGCCGGGAAACTGACAAGTGGTGACGAGCCAGGCGGTGCCGGTGCCGATAATGGCAACACCGGATCCAACCAGGAGCACCAGCATCATTGAGTTGCCGACATAGCCGGGAAGAACCGTGTCGGCGAGCTTGGCAAGCGTTTCACCAGCTGCAGGCTGAAAGAAGGAAAAAACAATCACAATCAGTGGAATGGCGAGCAGTCCACTCAGCACCGTGACAGTGAAGACCAGTGCCGGGTTCTCGCCGAGCCAGCGGTGCACGCCGGCAGGATGGCCGCGCGGTGTTCGGCCGGCTGCTGGTTTTGAGTGTTCGGAGGGCAGTGTGACCAAGGCTGTGCCTAAGCGCTCGCTGTCGAAATGAGGTGATGCATCATCGCATCTGAGGTGAGCTTGGTGCCCGAGGGATAGCGTACATCACCATTAGAGCAGTGCGGCAAGCAGGCCCAACCAACTTTATGTCTCAGCATAGACGGTTTTTCGCTGCCAAGTGAGAGACTTGTCGCCGCAGACATCAGGGCTCGGTTGGATTTTTTCGGGCATCCATGGCATGCCATCATCCATGGTGTCGTTGCCTCATCGTCGCCGTTTTGCGTCACGAAAGCTTTGACATGCAACCGCCCACTGCACCAACCACTTCAGACACTGATGCCAAGCTGTTCGGGTCCTTAGCCGGCAAGCCTTTCAGGACTTTGGACATGGTCGCAGCCGGCGGCGTTGTCGGGAGCCACTTGCGATGACCGTCCGCGCGAGGGGTATCATCTTGCGGCTTGCGCTGTCGCTTTTGATCCTAACTGGCCTTTTGGGCGGTATCGCACTCCTGCTACCGGCGCTGATGTCTTCGCAGATGGTCCGTGAGCAGGTGGCAAGCCAGATATCGGATCTAACCGGCCGCGCGGTTACACTGCGTGGCGATCAAGCACTGCGGGTGTTTCCCAACCTCTCGGTTGAACTCACCGATGTTGTTGTCGAAGGCGACATTCCGGGCGCTGAAAACGCGCTGATCGTCACCGAAAAGCTGCGCGGGCAGGTGCGACCATTGCCACTGCTCTTGGGCCGCATCGAGCTGGCCTCCTTTGAATTGACGCGTCCAACGATCCAGTTGCACCGCCGCGCCGACGGACAGTCCAATTGGGCGCTGGACGGCAGTACACTCTATTCTGCTCTGGAGCCGAGCCGCCCAACTGGCGGCGGGCTGCAACTGGGCACATTCCGCATCGTGGATGGAACCGTCCACTTCTTCGATGCCGTCCGTGGTGTCGAAGAAAGCATCACCAGTGCAGATCTCGCCCTGTCCTGGCCTACCAGTTCCACGCGCGCCGCCATTGCCGGCTCCGGAATCTGGCGTGGTGAGAATGTGGAGCTGACAGCCTCGCTGGGACAGCCCGCAGCCCTTGCGCGCACCGGGTCAACCAGCGGTGTGGCGCTGTCCGTTGCGAGCACACCTTTGCGGCTGCGGTTTGATGGTACGGCATCGCCCGGCGGGGGCGAAGGCATGTTGCCATGGCAAGCCAGCGGTCGCTTGGACGTCTCCTCACCCTCCCTGCGGCGCACGGCAAGCTGGCTGGGGGCTGATGTGGAAACCGGATCGACCTTCGGTGCCTTTCATCTCAATGCCGATCTCAACCTGGTGGGGCTTTCTGCTGACTTAACCGATGTTGAGCTCGACCTTGATGGCAATGAGGCCGACGGGGTTATGACGCTGGATGTTGGCGGCGTGGATGACCCCAGCCGCGTGGCGCTTCAGGGCACGCTTGATCTTGAGCAGCTTGATCTGTCGGCTTACCTCGACATGGCGCGTCCGACCACGACCGCCGAGGCCCCGGGCGACTGGCGTTTTCTGCCGGTGCCGGATGTTTTTGCAAGCGGCCTCGCGCTCGACGTGCGGGTGGCGGCGCGGCAGTTGCTTCTTGGACCGCTTACTCTGGGTGAGACGGCCGGCTCAGTGCTCTTGACGGCTGATCGCATGGTGCTCGGCATTGCTGAGGCGACCGCCTATGACGGACTGGTTCGTGGCAGTCTGACGGTCGATCAATCGGGAGCCCGGCAGCGCCTTTCGCTCGATTTGGGGACAGACAGCGTCCAGCTGGCGTCCGTCGTAGCAGCCCTGGGTGAAGAGACCCGTTTGGAAGGCGGTCTCACACTGCGCACCATGCTTTATGGCGAGGGCGATACCGTCACCGACCTGGTCGAGACCCTGAACGGAGACTTGGCGGTCGAAATTGATTCGCCCGTTCTTGCCGGTATTGATCTCGACCGCATCGCCAGCCAACTGCTGGACCGCTCGCTTGATCTATCGACGATCACCAACAGCGGAAGCACCTCACTCCAGTCGTTCTCTGGCGATCTCTATGCCTCCAATGGTGAGTTGCATGCCCGCGCCTTGGAACTGGCGAGCGCCAACGCGTCGATTGTGGTGACAGGTTACACAGACATCGCAACGCGGGCTCTTGGTTTTGGCGGCGTCGCCACGTTGATCGAAAGCGACGGCAACACCGCCGGCCGGTTGCTGGTGCCTTTTGCACTCCAAGGCACCTGGGGTGCGCCCTCTTTCGTCCCCGATCTTAGAGTGATGGACGCCCAATTGGCGGACAACTAGGCCCGGTACATCAACCCTGCTGCGCCTGCCTGCGAAGTAAGCGGTGTTTGGAAGCCAGTGAGGCTGTGATGATGCCCGTGGCAACGAGTGCGATGAGGATCGTACAGACGGCGTTGATTTCCGGCGTTACCCCAAGGCGGATCTGCGAATAGATCTTGATCGGCAGGGTCGTCGCTCCTGGACCGGTGGCAAAGCTCGCGATCACGAGGTCATCCAGGGACAGGGTGAAAGCGAGCATCCATCCCGCCAGCACAGCCGGCAGGATCACCGGCAAAGTGATGAGGTAAAAGCTTTTGCCGGGGGGGGCAACCAAGGTCCTGCGCTGCCTCCTCCAGGCTCTGGTCAAAGGTGATCAGCCGCGATTGAACGACCACCGCCACGTAGCACATCGAAAAGGTGATGTGAGCGATCACCACCGTCCAGAAGCCGCGAGCGAAATCCATCGCTACGAACAGCAACAAGAGTGACAGGCCGGTGAGCACTTCCGGCATGACCAACGGCGCATAGATCATGCCGTTGAACAGGGTCCGGCTCCGGAACCGCCCGACCCTCACCAGGACGATAGCCGCCATGGTGCCAAACACCGTCGCGATGGTGGCCGAGACAAAGGCCACGCGGGCAGTCACCCACGCCGCGTCCATAAGCCCCTCATTGCTGAAGAGCTCGCCGTACCAGCGCGTGGAAAACCCTCCCCAAACGGTGACAAGCCGCGAGTCATTGAAGGAGAAGATGATGAGGATGAGGATTGGCAGATAGAGGAATGCGAACCCAAAGGTCAGCGAGGTCACGTTAAACCAGGAGAGTGGACGGCTGTTCATGCGCCCCGTTCCTGGCCCTGTGCGGCCTGACGGGCCAGGTAGTCCCAGACCACGGTTGCCGCTGCCAACGATGTGATTTCGGCGTGGTCATAGGCGGGCGCAACCTCTACCACATCCATGCCGACAAACTGCACGCTCTGAAGCAGCGTGAAGACCTTGCGGACCTGCCAGCTTGTCAGGCCGCCCATCTCCGGTGTTCCGGTGCCGGGTGCGAAGGCCGGGTCGAGCGAATCCACGTCGAAGGAGAGGTAGGACGGCCCGCCGCCGGTGCCCTCATCGATCAATGCGGCCACGGCCTTGGCGCCGTTCTCGTGCACCCAATCGGCCGACCGGATCGACAGACCCGTCGCTTCCGCCTTGTCCATGAGGTGCGCACCCATCGGCGCGCGAATGCCGATCTGCACCGACCGATTGGGATCGATCAACCCCTCCTCCATCGCGTGAAAGAACGGCGTGCCGTGGGCGAGCGACTGGCCAAAATTCTCCGGCCAGGTGTCCGTATGAGCATCGAAATGCACCAGACCCAATGGCCCGTGTTGTTTGGCAGCAGCACGCAGCAGCGGAAGACTAATCGAATGATCGCCGCCAAGCGCACACAGATGAGCAAGACCGGAGGCGGCCTGCTCAATACGCCGGTGGCTTTCGGCGATGTCGCCGATCATCACCGGCACGTCGCCAAGATCGGACAGGCCAAGCCCGTTTGGGTTGGTGCGGAACACCGGATGGTCGCCATCGATCAAGAGCCTGGACGCCCGGCGGATGGCATGGGGACCGTCGCGTGCACCGGACCGGTTGGTGGTCGCCCAGTCCATCGGCACGCCGAGGATGCAAACGGGCGCTGACCGGTCGCCGGACGGAGCGTCCAGAAATGTGGCACCGGATGAGAAGGTTGGCCGCTCCATATCTTGCTGGTCCGTCATCGCATCGCTTCCTGCTGGCGTTGCTGGAAGGTCTGGAAGGCGACGATGGGCACAATCAGAACCAGAAGCAGGATAACAGCCACAGCGGAGGAAACCGGCCAGTCGCGATTGGAGAAGAACTCTGCCCACAGCGTTCGGCCGATCATCAGCGTGTCAGAACCACCCAAAAGATCAGGGATCACGAACTCCCCAACCGCTGGAATGAAGACAAGAAAGCAGCCGGCGATGATGCCAGGTATGGCCAGTGGCACCGTGACGACCCAGAAGGTCTTGAGCGGCGGACAGCCAAGGTCTTGCGCGGCTTCAAGGAGCGAGCCGTCCATGCGCTCCAGCGATGCATAAAGCGGCAGCACCATGAAGGGCAGGTAGGAGTAGACGATACCGATATAGACGGCCGCGTTGGAGCCTAGGAGACGTATCTGGTCGTCGTCGCCGATCAGGCCAAGCGTCTGGGCAAAGATGGTCAAATAGCCCTCGGGCCGCAAAATCCCGATCCAGGCGTACACGCGGATGAGGAAGCTCGTCCAAAAGGGCAGGATGATCAGCATCATCAGTATGGGCCGCCAACTGCTCGGCGCGCGCGCCATGCCGTAGGCAAGCGGGAAGCCGACAAGCAGCGTGAGCACTGTCGAGACGAAGGCAATGGTGACACTGGAAATGTAGGAGTTGAGGTAGAGCGGATCGCCGGCAAGCCAGGTGTAGTTTTCGAAGCTGAGGCGCTGGACATCCTCGACAAACGCCGTCCAACCCTCAGAGAGATCAAACACCGGCAGATAGGGAGGAATGGCAATCGCAACCTCCGAAAAGGAGATGCGCAGCACGATTGCAAAGGGCGCCAGAAAGAAGATCAGCAGCCACACATAAGGAACAGCGATGAGCAGTCTTCGACCGAGCCCGGATGAGGCTCTGGCAGTGCTCTGCGGATCGCTAACCGATGCGGCTGGCAGGTCCGTCATCGCGACAGCACCACGCCTGCGCTCGCGTCCCAGGAAAGCCAGACCTTGTCGTCCCAAGCGATGGGTCGCTCGACTAGGCGTGTGGTGTTGGCAACCGTCGCTCGCAAGATAGGGACACTATGGTCCATATCTTCGCAGTTGCCAGGCTCATCGGCGAGGCGGACATGGAAGATGGACACATCGCCCATATAAGCGATGTCCCAAACCGTGCCGGACACCCGCCCGGTGGCGGGACCAGCTGGTGGCTCGTCCAGGCTGATGCGCAGCTTCTCAGGCCGAATGGCAAGCGCCGCTGGGCCAGGCGAAAGGTCGGGCACGCTTTCCACGACAACGTTGTCAGCCAAAAGATCGCTGGCGAAATGCATATCGGTACCAACGCGCTGAACACCGCCTTCGAGCATGTTGATATCGCCGATAAACCCGGCGACATAGCGCGAGATCGGTTCCTCATAGATCGTGGCCGGCGGCGCGATCTGTTCGAAGGTGCCTTGGTTCATGACTGCAATGCGGTCGGCCACCGTCATCGCCTCTTCCTGACCGTGGGTGACGATCAGGAAGGTCATGCCGAGCTTCTCCTGAAGGTCCATCAGCTCGAACTGCGTTTCTTCGCGCAGTTTCTTGTCGCGCGCGCCAAGCGGTTCATCCAGCAACAGCACTTTTGGGCGCTTGGCCACCGAGCGGGCGAGCGCCACGCGCTGGCGTTGCCCACCTGAGAGCTGATCGGGTTTACGACGGGCGAAGGGCTCCAGCTTCACCAACGCCAGCATTTCCTCGACCCGCGCGCTGATTTCGCCTCTGGGCAGATTGTCCTGCTTTAGGCCGAACGCGATGTTGTCGGCGACGCTCATATGCGGAAAGAGCGCGTAGGACTGGAACATCATATTCACAGGTCGCCGGTGCGGCGGCATGCCGGAAACGTCCACGCCGTCAAGCAGGATGCGGCCTTCGGTAGGTACGTCGAACCCCGCCAACATGCGCATCAACGTTGTCTTGCCGCAGCCTGAGGGGCCCAGCAGGGCAAAGAACTCGCGTTCGTAGATGTTGAGGGTGACGTTATCGACGGCGGTGAAAGCGCCGAAGCGTTTGGTGACACCGTCAAACTGGAGCAGCGGCTTGGCGTCTGGGTCATCCCTAGGCGCGAAAGCCCGTCGGACCGGTCCAAGGGTTCTGGCCATGGCTTCTGGCCTCCACAAACAAACTGCCCCGCACTTTTTGGGCGCGGAGCAGAGAAGGTTTTACTGGCCGGTTTTCACCGTCGTCCATGTGCGGGTAACAATGCGCTGGGTTCGCGGATCGTAAGCGGCCAGGGT
>JBHJIX010000046.1:0-4896 GCA_050043025.1 Cohaesibacteraceae bacterium | reverse complement strand
GGTGACGGCTCAACGGGATGCGGGCCGGTATGGGAAGCGATGAACATCGCCTCCATGTCGCACTTCCACACGCTCAGGCCGGAAGCGCTGCGCGGTGGGCTGCCGGTTCTGTTCTTCTTCACCAACAACTTCTACGCCATGGGTGGCCAGACCAAGGGCGAGACCATGGGTTGGGATCGCCTGGCCCGCATTGGGTCCGGCATCAATCCCGACCAGATGCATGCTGAAACGGTCGATGGCTCCAATCCACTGGCCGTTGCTGATGCTGTGGCGCGCAAGCGCAATTTGCTGCTTGAGCGAAAGGGCCCGGCTTTGCTTGATGTCGAGTGCTACCGCTCAGTCGGCCACTCCACGACCGACGGCAATGCCTATCGTTCGCGCGACGAGATCAAGCTCTGGGAGGCCTATGACCCGATCGCTCAGTTTAGCGACGCAATGGAGTCGGCCGGCGTTATGAGCGCTGGCGAGATCGAGGCCATGCGCGAAACTGTGGGCGAGCAGATCTTTGCCGTTACCAAGGCTGCTATCGATCCAGCCATCGCACCGCCGGTGGATGTGGCCTCCGATCCGACACGTATCGGGCGGATGATGTTCTCAGACACCCAAATCGATGTGCCTTCTACTCCGGCGCCTCTGACGCAGCCGCTTGAAAAGTCCGCCGCGATGCGTGGCCTTGGACGCAAGGCTCGGTTCGGGTTGGCCGAGGATGGGTCACGGTTGCCCGGGCTTCGTGCGATCACGCTGCGCGATGGCCTCACCGAAGCCGTCCTCCATCACATGATGAACGATGAAAGCCTTGTCGCTTATGGCGAGGAATGCCGCGAGTGGGGTGGCGCATTTGGCGTCTATCGCGGGCTGTCGGACGTGCTGCCGCACAATCGGTTGTTCAATTCTCCCATCTCCGAGGCTGCCATCGTTGCAACGGCGGTGGGCCATGCCATCGCCGGCGGGCGCAGCCTGGTGGAACTGATGTATGGCGATTTCATTGGTCGGGCAGGGGATGAGATTTTCAACCAGCTTGCCAAATGGCAGGCCATGTCTGCCGGGCTCTTGGAAATGCCGGTGGTGCTGCGCGCCTCGGTGGGCTCGAAGTATGGCGCTCAGCACTCCCAGGATTGGACGTCGCTGATCGCTCACATTCCTGGCCTCAAGGTTGTCTATCCGGCAACGCCCTATGACGCGAAAGGGCTCATGGCGTCGGCACTTTCTTCCAACGATCCGGTGGTCTTTTTCGAGAGCCAGAGGCTCTACGATCAGGTCGAGACCTTCCGTGAAGAGGGGGTGCCGACTGACTACTATCGCCTTCCGCTTGGAGAGCCTGACATCAAGCGCGCTGGCGATGACGTCACCCTGCTCACCATCGGGCCGTCGCTCTATCCTGCTCTTAAGGCGGCCAACGAGCTTTCGACGCTTGGAATCGAAGCCGAAGTTATTGATGCGCGGTCGCTGGTGCCTTTCAATTACGACACGCTGCTCACCTCCGTGCGCAAGACAGGCCATCTACTCCTGGTTTCCGAGGCATCTGAGCGTGGCAGCATTGCAATGACCGTCTCGACCAACGTCACGCGTTATGCGTATGGCGATTTGAAAGCGCCTCCGCGTGTGCTGGGCTGCCCCAATTGGATCGTGCCCGGCGCGGACATGGAAACGACCTACTTCCCGCAAGCGCATGACATTATCGACATTGTGGCCGGCGAGTTCTTCCCCGAAAAGCGCGTCAACCGGCGCGGCGTTCGGACATGGGACGATTTGGAAATGGCGCAGGCCGGACTCTAAGAGGACTTGACCATGGCAACCCCGATCCTGGTGCCGCAGCTCGGCAATGAAATCACCGAGGCGGAGGTCACCGAATGGGTGGTGGCTGAGGGTGATAGTGTGAAAGCCGGCGACTTGGTCGTGGTCATCACGACCACCAAAATGGCGATGGAGATCGAGGCGCCAGCCGATGGCACGCTATCTGGCATCAAGGTGCCGGAGGGCGAGATCG
This sequence comes from Cohaesibacteraceae bacterium, assembly GCA_050043025.1. Classification (GTDB taxonomy): domain Bacteria; phylum Pseudomonadota; class Alphaproteobacteria; order Rhizobiales; family MH13; genus MH13. Next base: position 2,909 of record JBHJIX010000046.1, on the reverse strand, counting down.
TCGAGGTTGGCGTCACGCTGGGCGAGATCAGCTAGCCAATGCCAGCCAAGTTGCATCGCGTTGGTGGTGAGGGGCCGCCGGTTCTTCTCATTCACGGCTTTGGTGCCGACCGGATGGGGTGGGTTGCCAACACACCCGCCTTGATGGAGCGCCACAGCGTTTGGGCCATCGACCTGCCTGGGCATGGTGAGGCTGAGCCGGAACCGTCTTCTCCGGCGGATATCGCGCGCGATATCGCTTATCGTGTTTCGAAGCTTGATGGCCCGCTTGCCTTGATCGGCCATTCCTTGGGCGGCGCGATTTCTGCGCAGATGGTGGCCGATGATCCGGGCCGCTATGGCGCGGTTGTTCTCCTTGCACCGGCAGCGTTTGGATCTGGTCCACCTGATGCCTCGTTTCTGGAAGGGTTTGCTCGACTCGAAACCGAAGAGGAAGCGCTTGCTCTGTTGGGTCGGTTGGTTGAGCGCAAGCGGCTCATCCAACCACCCATGGCGCAGTATGTTTTGGCACATCTGGCCAAACCCGGACGACGCGAGGCGCTGGCCGAGATTGGCAAGGCAGCCATGTCGTTCGTCCGTCCGCCACTACCAGAGAATGCATTGGTCATCTGGGGAGAGAAGGACAGTATCAACCGGCCCGACCCGGTGCTGTTTGAACAGCTTGGCGATCGAGCTGTGCTGCTGCCAGACACTGGCCATCTGCCGCAGGTCGAAGCGGCGACGCGGGTTAACCGACTGATCCTGGATCACTTGTCAGCGGATTGATCGTCCAAAAGCGCGCGCGCGGCCGCTTCGTCTGTGATCAGCGTTCGGCACGCGGTCCGCTTGACCGTTGCTCTGATTGCACTGGCGCGCCGTTCTCCGCCGGATGCCAAGACTACGTGTCCCGCTTTGGCGATGGTATCGAGATCAACAGCCATAACGCGGTCATGCACCGGGTGATCGACGGTCTGTCCCCCCGCATCGAGAAACTGACAGCGCGTGTCGCAGATGGCGCCGGCTTGCAGCAACTCCTGATACTCGTCGCTGGTCAGGAATTTGTGGCTGAGAGAGGAGCCCTCGACCCCAATATCCCCGCAGCTCAGGATGGCCAGGTCGAGCCGCGAGGCGGCCTCTTCGACGCGGTCCAGTCCGCATTTCTCAATAAGTCGCTGTTTGGTGTCGTGGCTGTCGACGATAAGCGGCGCGAGATAGAGCGAGCAATCGGCGCCAAGGCGGCTGGCGACCCGCCAGGAGACATCCGTAGGGTTGAAGCCACTGGTTTCAAGCAGCCCGCCTAGGAGAGAGACGACGTGCGCCCCCTCACGCCGCTGTGGGCGAAAGGTGGCAAGGCTTGCACTCACTGTACGGCCCCAACCAACGCCGATCGACATGCCGTCCGTCACCACATCGGAGAGAAATTGGCCAAGCGCGGCACCGACATTGCGTGCCGTTTGATCGGCATCACCGTCGCCGGGGACGACGATAACCTCATCAAGGCCAAGCTCTTCCTCCAGCTTGACGGCCAGCTCGGTGCAGTCGCCAGGTTCGGCGTTGATCCAGATTTGAACTTCGTCGCGCTTGCGTGCCTCATCCAGCATCCGCACGACCGTTGATCGACTGACACCCAGCGTCTCGGCGATCTCTTTCTGTGTCAGTTCGCCGTGAAAATAGAGCCAGGCTGCACGCATGCGCAGCGATGCGGTGTCCGAAAGCGCGATCTGAGCAGAGCGGGGGAGGCGTCCCATAAGATCAGGCTTCAGCCGCCATCGTGTCCAGAACCTCTTGCCGCTTGGGCGGGTTGCAGCCCGATCGCTCACAGTTGATCGAGGCCGCGGTCACAGCGAACTTTAGCGCAGCTTCCAGTGCATCAAGGTCGATGGCTTGAAGTTTTGATGGCGTGTTCAGTTCCCGAAGAATGAGTTCGGCCAGCACACCGCCCATAAGCGTGTCGCCAGCCCCTACCGTATCGACGATTGTGGTTTGCCGTGCTGGGACATGGACCTGACCGGACTTGCAATAGCCGTGAACGCCGCCGTCACCGACGGTGAAAAGAACAAGGCCCGCGCCTGCGGTGAGGCGCTCTTGTGCATAAGCGTCCGGCGTTGCGCCGGGTGCGATGGCTTCCAGATCCTCATCACTGAGTTTGATAAGGCCTGCCTTCTCGGTCATTGCACCAATGCGTGCACGCCAAGCAGGCACATCATGCGTCATGCTCGTCCGGGCATTGGGGTCGAGCGCTACCAGCGTTTCATCGCCCTGGGCGAGGGCAAAGGCGGCGATAGCGTCGGCACCAGGTTTGTCGATCAGCGAGATGGAGCCAAACGAGACAATGTCACCGGCACCGGGGCGAAAAGCGCCCGGGTCCGGGTTCATCGTCGCCGTCGCAGACTGGTTGTTAAAGAAGGCGTAGCGCGCGATGCCATTGGTAAGTTTCACAAAGGCCAGCGTGCTGGGCGCATCGGTCCGCGGCGTGCTGTCGGTTCCAACGCCGTGGGCCTTTAGCTCGTCGAGCAATGTCTCACCGAACATGTCGGTAGAGATCGCGCCAAGAAAACGTGCGTCCGCGCCAGCCTGTGCGGCGGCCTTGGTGGCATTGAACGGCGATCCGCCCGGCCTTGGTGCGAAGGCAGGACCATAGTCCGACTGCGTTGGCACGAAATCAATGAGTGCTTCGCCCAGAAACCAGATGGTGCTCATACACGCCTCCCTTTTGAGTTCGCGCATAGCAAACCCACCGAGGTGCTTCTAGCGGGTGATTGCAGCTGCTGTCTCTCCGCCTTAGTCGCCGTCGGCCACGCCTTCCGCCCGCGCGCGAGCGCGGCGCGCCCGATAGGAGGGCAGCACGACCAGCACAACCGCCAGCACCAGGCGCGCCAGGGTCACTGGCCGATCCCAGCTACAGCCCATGCCGGCCTAAAGATGCACAGC
>JBHJIX010000045.1:0-4456 GCA_050043025.1 Cohaesibacteraceae bacterium | reverse complement strand
GGCCCGAGGGTCGGCAGACCGTTACTTCCAGGCCGAGGTGCGCGATGCCTTGAAGCTCGTGCCCGAAGGCATCGAGGGTCAAGTGGCCTATAAGGGCCCTGTCGACGGCGTTCTGCATCAACTCACCGGCGGCGTACGCGCGGCCATGGGCTATGTCGGCGGTGGTTCCCTGGAAGAGTTCCGGCAGGCAGCCCGCTTTGTCCGCATTACCGGCGCTGGCCTGCGCGAGAGCCATGCCCACGATGTGCAGATCACGCGCGAAAGCCCGAACTACAATATGGGCAACAGATGCGGCTTGGTGGGCGGCTGGCTGCAGCCATCGAAGTTCTCGAAACGCTGGAAGGCCAGCGCCGGCCTGTTGCTCAGGTTCTCAAAGACTGGGGTCACGCCCACCGCTTTGCCGGATCAGGTGATCGGTCGGCCATCGCCAACCTTGTCTACGATGCGTTACGTCATCGGCGCTCCTTGGCGACACAAATGGGCGATGATAGTTCCCGCGCGGCGATTTGGGCTGCCTATTGTCTTGTGCCGGGCTATGGCGATGGAACGCTGCCCGACCTCGCAGATGACAAGTTGGCGCCACAGCCGTTGACCGATGACGAAGCCGAGGCCTTGCAGCTGGCGCGCCGCGAGGCAGCACCCGCTGAAGCTGCCAATTGCCCCGACTGGCTCTGGCAATCCATGGAGCGGGTCTTTGGGTCAGATGCGATGCGTGAGGTCGGAGCATCCGCGTCTCGTGCGCCGCTTGATCTACGCCTCAACCCGTTTCGTTCCCAGTCCGTCCGCGTCGACAAAGCGCCTTCCAAGTTCAAACCGGAAAGTTCTGACGCCTTTCCGCATCTCCGACGCATCGCTGCGCCAAAAGGCTTTGAACGCGCGCCGCACATTGCGTCGGGCGAAGCGTTTCAGAAGGGCTGGATCGAGGTTCAGGATGCCGGGTCGCAGCTCGCCGCCGAACTGGCCGTTGGCGGTATCAAACCCCGCACAGTGCTCGATTTTTGCGCCGGGGCAGGGGGCAAAACACTGGCACTCTCTGTCTTCATGGGCGGCAAGGGACAGGTGTTTGCGCACGATGCCGATGAGCGTCGCATGGCTGACCTGTGGACACGCGTGAAACGCTCTGGCGCGCACAACATTCAGGTCATCGCTCCTGAGGCTATGACGACCCATGAGCAGGCCGAACAGGGTTTTGATCTTGTCGTTGTCGATGCGCCCTGCACGGGCACAGGAACCTGGCGGCGGCATCCCGACACCAAATGGCGGCTCAGCCCATCGGCGCTTGAACGGCGTCTGAGCGAACAGCAGGAAATCCTTCTCCAGGCAGCCCAATTCGTGAAGCCCGGAGGACGTCTTGCCTACATCACCTGCTCGTTGTTGGCCGAAGAGAATGAGGATCAATTGGCCTCGTTCCTCGAGGCCCGCTCGGATTTTTCACCACTGGCTGCAGACACGATGCTAGCCGCGTTGGACCGCGAAGCCGTACCGGCCGTTTTGCCCTCAATTGCGATGGAAACGCACCCGGCGGGCAGTCTGGGCCTGCGCCTGACGCCGGCGACATCTGGCACCGACGGCTTTTTCATCGCGTGCCTTACGAAAGGATCACCATGCCCGACATACCGATCCTGGCCTGGGGCAAGACACGCATCCTGTTCGTCATGGCAACGGACCAAGAGTACCAGGCTGAGCTTCAGAAACGCATCCCGCCGCTCATAGTCGGCGTTGGTCCGGTCGAGGCTGCTCTCGGCACGGCATCAGCACTGGCTGAAATGCCGCGCAAGCCTGATTTGGTTGTTTCGCTTGGGTCGGCAGGATCGGCAAAGCTTGAACAAGGCACGGTGCATGAGATCAGCGCCGTGAGTTATCGCGACATGGATGCAAGCCCCTTGGGCTTTGAGAAGGGCGTGACACCGTTTCTCGACCAGCCGGCAACGATCTCCCTGACAACCCGCATCGAAGGTGTGCCGAACGCCAGTCTGTCGACCGGCGCGAACATCGTCTCTGGCACCGACTATGACGCCATTGATGCCGATCTGGTCGATATGGAGAGCTTTGCCATCGTGCGCGCCTGCCAGGCCTTCAATGTTGATTTCGTTGGTCTGCGCGGTGTGTCGGATGGCGCAGAGGAACTTCGGCACTACAAAGACTGGGCCGATTACCTGCCTCACGTCGATTCATCATTGGCCGATGCCCTTGATTACCTCAAAGCGCAATTGGAAGCTGTGTGAGGCGGGTGGACGCTGAGCAGCCACCGCATGCGGAAAACCGACGCGATGGCTGCAGGCGCATTGGCCTCACATCGACGGAAGGCTTTCGGCATTGCCGAACACGATGCGGCTGATCGTGCCCAGCTCCTCGCCGTCGCCATTCACATAGCCGATGCGACCTGGGGCGTAGTTGAGCCGCCAATCGCCGGACGGCCCGTCCTGCCAGGCGACGTGATAGCCAGTGTCCGTCAGGCGCCAAACACCCGACCAGGCCGCGCCATCCGGCAAGACCATATGCGCCAACTGCTCGTCTTGGTAGAAAATGACCGCCTCACGCGGCGCCCCGATGTCCACATAGTGGGTCGCTCCGACCATCAGAACGCCCATGACCGATGCGCTGAGAAAATCCATGATTGCACCTCTTAGGTTGATATAGTCAATATACTTGACTAAAATCCTGATTAGATGCGGATCTTTAGAAAGTCAAGAAGCTTGACCAAAAATGAAGGCGACTTGCCTGATCATCTGGGTATTCACCTGTTTCGCGGTTATGAGGCATGGCTTGCCTTGTTCGTCGAGGCCATGAATGCGCAAGGCCATGACTGGTTCACGCCGGGAAGAGCCAACATCATTGGCCGGATGCCCCGAGAGGGCTGTAAACAGGCCGAACTGCTGAAGGCCACAGGACTGACCAAACAGGCGCTTCAACAGATGCTGGATGGGCTGGAACAGAATGATGTGATCATGCGTGTGGTCGATCCCGGTGACCGGCGCGCCCGTCTGGTTCAGCTCACCGAGAAGGGGCGCGCCGCGCTGGCAGACGCGGACCGGATCAAGGCATCGGTGTCAGAGCAGTTTGCGGCGCGGCTTGGCGCTGCCGACCTTGCAACGCTGGAAGACCTGCTGAATCGCCTCGTTGCTGAGCCCCCATCTGCGTCAAGGGCGGGCGATTAGGCTGCAAGTATTGCAAGCTGATCCTTAGCGTAGCTTCCATGAGCCAGATCGAACAGAAACGGCACATGGCCAGCTGGCGACCAGCCTAGCGCCTCGCGTGCCTTGGTGCTGTCGATCCGATTGTCGATGGCCAGGAATGCCGCCGTGAAGGGATCAGTCAGAGCTGTGGCCTCCTCACCGGTCAGTGACCGTACGGGCAGGTTCTGGCCGATCCCGATTGCGTGCGCGGTCTCCAGCACCATCGGCTCTTCGTCTCCAGCAATGTGGTAGAGCCCACCAGCATCGCCATGATCGAGCGCCTGAACGAAGGCACTGGCCGCCGCATCGACATGAACCGTCGATGTCTTGTTCCGCCCATCGCCTACATAGAACGCGAAGCCCGCAGCCTGCGAGGCGTTTACGAGCACAGGTGGAAAGACGCTGCCACCAAGCCCGTAGCCAAAGGAGGCGAGGCGCAGCTCAATCCCGTGCACGCCACGGTTTGCCGCCTCGCGCGCTTGGGCCGTCGCGCGGGCACGTCCAGCAGCAGGATGCTCCTCAATCACAGGCTTTGCTTCGGTTAGTCGGCCATCGCGCGTGTCGCCCAGAAAGATCGTTCCGTTGCTAACGATCAGCCGCTTGCCGGTTCCCTCAAGAGCTTCAATGAAACCTGTGATGACCGCCTTGTCGACGGCCACCGCATCGTCCCAAACACCCCCGTGACCGGTGAAGCCTGTGTGAATGCTGGCTTTCGCCTCTTTGGCCGCCGTCGCCAGCCGCGAGACGTCGGTAAGGTCACAGACCAGCGGTTCGACATCAGTGGGAAGCGCACTGGCTCGTTCCGGTGATCGGATCACGCCGATAACCTTTTCACCTCGACCGGCCAATAGTGATGCGACACGGCTGCCGATGTAACCCGTTGCACCTGTTATCAAAATAGACATGAGGGAGCCTCTTGCTTGTCATCCTTGGAAGATTGCGAAACAAGAGCGCTATGAAAACCATTCGTCTAGTACGCACCTTTTGGTGACTATGGAAAAAGTGACCGCAAAGCAGAGCATCCCTGGGCCAAACCCGCTGCATGCCGCGTGCCCCTCGCGCCATCTGATCGACGTCATTGGTGACAAATGGGCGTTGATCGTTATGCCGGCTCTCAAGGATGGCCCCCGCCGCAACGGGGAATTGATGCGGGCGATTGGTGGCATTTCGCAGAAGATGCTGACCCAAACGCTGCGGCGGTTGGAAGAGACTGGAATCGTCGAACGCACCGTGTTCGATACCGTACCTCCCCATGTTGAGTATGAGCTGACGCCGCTTGG
>JBHJIX010000044.1:0-17320 GCA_050043025.1 Cohaesibacteraceae bacterium | reverse complement strand
CCGAGCAGCTCGCCTACGCCCAAACCGGCTTTTTCACGCCCGAGCCTGCTGAACGACTGGCCAGCCGGCAGGCGAGCCTGTCGCCAGGTGATCTCAACCGGGTCTACTTTGTTTCCGGCGGGTCAGAGGCGATGGAGTCCGCGCTCAAGCTCGCCCGCCAGTACTTCATGGAGATTGGCCAGCCCGAACGCCGTCATGTGATCGCACGCTGGCAGAGCTATCACGGCATCACACTCGGAGCCCTTTCAACTGGCGGCAACCGCTGGCGGCGCGCGCAATTTGAGCCGATGCTGTCCAGTGCCATGCATCACGTTAGCCCGTGCCATGCCTACCGTGGCAAACTGCCCAATGAATCCGACCAAGCCTATGTGGATCGTTTGGCAGCCGAACTGGACGATATGATCGAACGGCTTGGCCCCGAAACCGTGGCCGCCTTTGTCGCCGAGCCGGTTGTTGGTGCCACCATGGGTGCCGTCCCGCCTGTGGATGGCTACTTCCGCGCTATCAAGCGGGTTTGTGATCGCCATGGCATTCTCCTCATTTTGGATGAGGTGATGTGCGGTATGGGTCGCACCGGGACGCTGTTTGCCTGTGAGCAGGATGGTGTGGTTCCGGATATGATTGCCATCGCCAAGGGTTTAGGCGGGGGCTACCAACCCATTGGTGCGCTCCTGGTAACCGACCGTATCTACAATGCGCTGGAAGCGGGAACCGGCTTCTTCCAGCATGGCCATACCTATCTGGGTCATCCCATGGCTTGCGCTGTTGGCAATGCCGTCTTGGATCGGCTTGTCGATGACAAGGTTCTTGATCGCGTGAAGCCCATGGGCGCTAAGCTGAACGATGCTCTGTTGGGCCGCTTTGGCAACCACCCCCATGTCGGCGACATAAGGGGCAGGGGCCTGTTCTTGGGACTGGAACTGGTCGAAGACCGCAGCACCAAAGAGCCGTTTGATCCAAAACTCGGCCTTGCTGCCAAAGTGAAAAAGGCCGCGATGGCCGAAGGGCTGATGTGCTATCCTATGGGCGGAACGGTGGATGGCGAGAGCGGCGACCACATTCTGCTGGCGCCACCCTTCATCGTTGATGACGAGCACATCGCCGCCATCGTCAACCGATTGGATATGGCGCTTGAGCAATCGCTGCAGGCGGTGCGGTCAGCCGCCTAGAAAACTGGTATTCCCATGAACACTGCCGTTGCCCGACCGATGCGCGATCCGGTCGTCCTCATGGTTGCGCCCAATGGTGCGCGCCGTGTCCGGGGGGATCATCCGCGCCTGCCACTCACCGAGCAAGAGGTTGTCGATGAAGTTGCGCAGGCCCACGAAGCTGGAGCGCAGGCAGCCCACGTGCACGTCCGCGACGACGAGGGCCAGCATGTGCTGGACGCCGCGCGTTATCGCAGCCTGACCGAAGCGCTGCGCGCGCGCTGCGGGGATAAGCTGATCGTCCAGATCACAACCGAGGCGGCCGGCCGATATTCCCCCGCTGAGCAGCATGCGGTTGTTGAAGCTGTTGAACCTCCGGCGGTTTCGATTGCGCTTGGAGAGTTGTTCAGCGATCCAGCCGAAAATAAACGCAATGGGGATTTCCTGCATTGGGTCCGCGAGAGCGGCATCGCCGTTCAGTGGATCCTCTATGCCCCAGAGGATGTCACCCGTTTGGGAACCCTCATCCAGCAAGGCTTCGTGCCGCGCGGCAGCGCCATGCTTTTTGTACTCGGTCGCTACTCGGTCGATCACAACAGCCGGCCCGACGACCTTTGGCCGTTCCTGGCGGCACGCAGCGCGCACTCTGCCATTCGCACAGCGCCTTACTCTGTATGTGCCTTCGGGCAGGGCGAAACAGCCTGTCTGACGGCTGGGCTCCTGCACGGCGGCAATGCCCGCGTCGGCTTTGAGAACAGCCTTTGGCACCCTGATGGATCGGTTGCTGAAAGCAACGCTGAACGCGTTGCCTACCTGGTTGCGATCACCAAGCAGCTGGGTTGGACACTAGCGACAGCCGATGAGGCGCGTAATAACCTTGGTCTGCGCCAAGCCGCATGAACTTCCGCGGACTGGACCTCTCGCCAAAGCATGCTAGTCATGCAGCCTTATGTTGCGCGTGCGAAAAGGCCTCCCATGACCACTGCTGCCCCCCGCCAGATCAAGCGGCTGATGGCCGCCAACCGATCCGAGATAGCCATCCGCATCTTTCGCGCGGCCAACGAGTTGGAGCTGCAGACGGTCGCGGTTTACGCCGAAGAAGACAAGCTCGCGCTTCACCGTTTCAAGGCGGATGAGGCCTATCTGATCGGACGCGGTCCGCACCTTGAGGAACCGCTGGGTCCGATCGACGCCTATCTGTCAATCGACGAGATCATCCGCGTCGCCAAAGAAACAGGCGTCGATGCAATCCATCCAGGCTACGGCTTCTTGTCTGAAAGCCCGGAGTTTGCGGATGCCTGTCAGGATGCCGGCATCATTTTTGTCGGCCCGACCTCCGACACCATGCGGCGCCTTGGCAACAAGGTGGCTGCGCGTAACCTGGCAATTGAGGCTGGCGTGCCTGTCATGCCAGCCACCGATCCGCTGCCGGACGATATGGGCAAGGTCGCCAAACTCGCTGACGACATCGGCTATCCTGTCATGCTCAAAGCATCATGGGGCGGAGGCGGACGCGGCATGCGCGTCATCCGAACCAAGGAAGATCTGGAACGCGAAGTTCCTATTGCGAAGAAAGAAGCCCGTTCGGCTTTTGGGAAAGACGAGGTCTATCTGGAGAAACTGGTGGAACGCGCCCGCCACGTTGAGGTGCAAATCCTGGGCGATGCGCACGGCAATCTGGTGCACCTTTTTGAGCGCGACTGCACCGTCCAGCGCCGCCATCAGAAGATCATTGAGCGCGCACCTGCGCCCTATCTGGGCGAAGCCCAACGTGCCGAACTTGCTGGCTACGCTACGGCAATTGGAAATGCCGTGCGCTACCGCGGCGCCGGCACGGTCGAGTTCCTCATGGATGCTGACACCGGCCAGTTCTACTTCATCGAGGTGAACCCAAGGGTCCAGGTCGAGCATACAGTGACCGAGGAGGTCACCGGCATCGATATCGTCAAAGCCCAAATTCACATTGCCGAGGGACATACGATTGGCGATCCGGCCTCAGGCGTGCCGCCACAGGAAGAGATCACGCTGCACGGCCACGCCATGCAGTGCCGCATCACGGCCGAGGACCCCGATCAGAGCTTCATTCCCGATTATGGCCGCATAACTGCCTATCGCGGCGCGACCGGCTTTGGCATCCGGCTGGACGGTGGCACGGCCTATTCCGGCGCAGTGATCACCCGATTCTATGATCCGCTGTTGGAAAAGGTCACCGCCTGGGCACCAGAACCCAGCGAAACCCGACAGCGCATGGACCGCGCCTTGCGCGAGTTCCGCATTCGCGGTGTGGCCACCAACCTCGTCTTCCTGGAAAACGTCATCAGCCATCCGAGCTTCATGGATGGCAGTTACACAACGCGCTTTGTCGATGAGACACCGGAACTCTTCGCGCAGGTGAAGCGTCAGGACCGCGCGACCAAGCTTCTCACCTACATTGCCGACGTGTCGGTCAACGGCCATCCAGAGACAAAGGATCGACCGAAACCGCCGGCGGATGCCGCTCCGCCGACTATGCCGCATTTCCCCGGCGAGCCGCCGTCAGGCACCAAGCAACTCCTCGATGAGCTCGGACCACAGGGTTTTGCCCGCTGGGTGAAAGAGCAAAGCCAAGTCCTCATCACTGACACGACGATGCGCGACGGGCACCAAAGCCTGCTTGCCACCCGTATGCGGTCCTTCGACATCGCTGCCTTTGCACCGGTTTATGCCCGCGCATTGCCGCAGCTCCTGTCGCTGGAGTGCTGGGGCGGCGCGACATTCGATGTGGCGATGCGCTTCCTCACCGAAGACCCGTGGGAGCGCCTGGCCGAGATTCGTGAAGGTGCGCCGAACATCCTCACCCAGATGTTGCTGCGTGGCTCCAATGGCGTCGGCTACACCAATTATCCTGATAATGTCGTGCGCCAATTCGTCTTTGAAGCGGCGCGCGGCGGCATGGATCTGTTCCGCGTGTTCGACTGCCTCAACTGGGTGGAGAACATGCGCGTCTCCATGGATGCCGTCCGAGAGGCCGGCAAGCTGTGTGAAGGCACGCTATGCTACACTGGCGACATTCACGATGCGTCACGCGCGAAGTATTCGCTCGCCTATTATGTCGATCTCGCCAAACAGCTTGAGGCCGCCGGCGCGCACATTATTGGCATCAAGGACATGGCTGGCCTGCTCAAGCCAGCGGCCGCCACTGAGCTTATCAAAGCGCTGAAGGACGCAACCGACCTTCCGCTGCACCTCCACACCCACGATACCTCCGGCATTTCTGGCGCGACCTTGCTGGCTGCGGTCGAGGCCGGCGTGGATGCGATTGATGCCGCCATGGACGCGATGTCCGGTCTCACCTCTCAGCCAGCGCTTGGCTCGCTGGTGGCGGCGTTGGCTGGGACCGCGCGCGACCCCGGTCTTGACCAGGACGCCATCCGTAAGATTGCCTTTGCCTGGGAAGATGCCCGTCGCCAGTACGCGGCCTTTGAGAGCGATCTTAAGGCGCCGGCTTCAGAGGTTTATCTGCACGAAATGCCCGGCGGCCAGTTCACCAACCTGAAGGAGCAGGCTCGTTCCTTGGGTTTGGCAAGTCGCTGGCACGAGGTAGCCAAGACCTATGCTGAGGTGAACCAGATGTTCGGCGACATTGTGAAAGTCACGCCGTCCTCCAAGGTTGTCGGCGACATGGCGCTGATGATGGTGAGCCAGGGCATCACGGGTGACGATGTGATGGACCCGGACAAGGACATCGCCTTCCCCGAAAGCGTTGTGTCCATGATGCGCGGCGATCTGGGTCAGCCCCCAGGCGGCTGGCCGGAGGTGATCCAGGCCAAGGTGCTGAAGGGCGATACACCTTATACAGAACGTCCAGGTGCGCTTTTGGACCCCGCCGATCTTGGTGAAGAACGCAAAAGCATCGAGAAAGCACTGGAGCGCCAGGTCAGCGATCAGGAGCTTGCCTCCTACCTGATGTATCCCAAGGTCTTCACAGAGTTCGCGCGCATCGCTGACACCTACGGCCCCGTAGGTGTTCTGCCCACGCCGGTCTATTTCTATGGCCTGAAGCCGGAAGACGAGATTGCCATCGAGCTTGAGAAGGGCAAAACCCTTGTCGTGCGCTGCCTGGGCATGTCCGAGGCCGACGAAGACGGCATGGTGCGGGTGTTCTTCGAGCTCAACGGCCAGCCCCGCACGATCAAGGTGCCGGACCGCTCGCACGGTGCGGTTGGTGCAAGTGCCCGTCGTAAAGCCGATCCCGATAATGATGGCCATGTCGCCGCTCCGGTCCCGGGCGTGATTTCAACGCTCGCGATCACAGCCGGCGAGAAGATCACGGCCGGCGCCGCCATTGTCGGCATCGAAGCGATGAAGATGGAAACTGTCATCCATGCGGATCGCGATGGCACGGTCGACGAGGTTTTAGTCGCCACTGGCGACAGCGTGGATGCGAAAGACCTCCTTATCGTGCTCGCTGACGTCTGATGTTGGGCCCAATCGATCAAGCATGACCGATAGCGCCGCCAACGACACGCTGGTCCCCGGTCCGGCTCCGTTCAGCATGGACTGCTTCTGGATCGGCTTTCGCCGCGCCTATGTCACACCGCCGGGCATTGTGCTCTTCGGCATGGGGGTTGGTGCGGCGGCTGCCGTGAAGGGTCTCACCTTTCTGGACGCTTTTTTCTTCCAGTCACTCGTGTTGGCCGGGGCGTCTCAATATGTCGCCCTGGAGCTTTGGACGGACCCTTTGACCTGGACGACGGCCTTCGCCATGGGCGCCGTCGTCTTCACCGTGAACCTGCGTATGATGCTTCTCGGCGCGGCGTTGCGGCCCTGGATGGGCGGCCTGCCCTGGTACAAAAGCTACCCGTCGCTCGCCATCATGACGGATCCGGCCTGGATCATCGCGATCCGTTACCATCGAGAGGGAGGGCAGGATTGGGGCGTTTATGTCGGCGCCTGTGTCTTCCTCTATTTGATGTGGATCGTCTCGGTTGTTCCTGGCTACTATCTGTCTGCCGCGCTGGAAAACCCTGAACGCTACGGCGTCGATCTCATCATGCCACTCTTTTTCATCACCATGCTGGTGCCGGTCTGGCGGGGGCGCATGGCCGCTTTGCCATGGGGGTTGGCCATCGTGGTGGCGCTTGTGGTGAAGGCCTTAGTGCCAGGCTTTTGGTTCATTGTTGCTGGCGGCCTGGCGGCGGCGTTCCTTGCTGCCGCGCTCTACAAGGATGAAGCGGCCGATGGATAGCCTGATGACGCAGGGCGCCTGGCTTGCCATCGCAGCCATGGTGGTGATGACGCTTCTTGCCAAGATGATGGGCTTTTGGATCATCGGTCGTGTGCCGCTCACCCCGCGCGTGCGCCGCGGTTTAGAGGCACTGCCCGGTGGGGTGATCCTGGCGACAATTGTGCCCATCACGCTGGAAAGCGGACCAGCAGGATTGTTGGGTATTGCTGTCGCCACACTGGTTATGGCGCTCACCAAAAAAGACTGGCTGGCTGTCGCGTTGGGGCTTGGCGCGGTGGCCGGTTACCGCGCCGTCCTGGAGCCCTTAGTTTAGTCTATCGACAAGCGGACGGACCGAGTGCAGCACGCTGGTCAGTGGTTGGTCGGCATCGACCACTGGCCAGTCTAGATCACCAATGTCGTAGGCCTCTTGGAGTTTTGCCACCCGACCATCGGCATCGGAGGCATCGTTTTCCCGGTTGACCAGCCGCGCGACGCGCACATCGAGCGGTGCATCGAGCCAAACGCCGGCAAAATGGCATTCAACGCTGCGCGCCAAGGCCTCAAAGGCCTCGCGCTCCTCTGGCTGGGTGCAGGTCGCATCAATGATGACCGAATGTCCCGCCGCCAACGCCCGGCCTGCCAAAGCGCACAGCGTTTGATAGACTTGATCCGTCACGGCCGGGGCATAAGCGCTTTCATCAAGCCGCTCGGTCCAACTGCGCCTCATGAGTGTTTTGCGTACCACATCAGAACGCAGAACCACCGCCCCCGGCGCGCGCCCGATGGCCGGCGCCAGACGGTCGGCGATGGCAGACTTGCCCGTCCCCGAAAGGCCGCCGACGACGGTAAGGGAAACGTCTCGTGGTTCCAGCGCATCCAGTGCATAGGCGAAGAATCGCAACGCATCTTCGCGCATCCGAGCCCGCGCTGCGCCTTCCAGATAGTTGGAACTCATGGCGCTGATCTTGGCGCGCAGGCCGGCACGAATGGAAAGGAACAGCGGCAGCGCTGCCAAGCCTTCATAGTCCGTGGCAGCGGACTCTTTGGCGAGGAAACGGTTGAGAACCCGGTTCGCCTCGTGGCGAAGTCCTGATTCATCAAGGTCCATGATCAAGAAGCCCAGATCGTAAAGCACATCACCGGTCGCAATACTGGGGTCGAACTCAACCGCATCGAACAGCCTTACACCATCGCCAATCCGCACCAGATTGCGCAGGTGAAGATCGCCATGGCACCGACGGACGCGATAGTTCTCTCCGCGCGCCAGAAGAATAGGCCGCATGCGCGCCAATTCTTCCTTAGCCAACTGTGTGAGGCGTGCTGTCTCATATAGCGGGAACATCCGATGTGCCTCATGAAAGGCCTCATCGTTTTGATCAATGTAGGTGGCCAGATCGGGCACCCAGTCGGCGGCTCGACGCTCCGAGCCACGGTTCTGGAACGCAATGATCGCATCGACCGCGGCATCAAGATCATGGTCGGTGAGCGCGCGGCGTTCCATCAACCGGTCAAACGTCATGTCGGTATCAAAGCGGTGCATGGCCACTGCCCACTCAATGGGCTCACCACGCCCATTGATAGCAATCTTGCCGGCAGCATCACGCGTGATCGCCACCGTGCGAATGTAGATGTCTGGCGCACCCGGCTTGTTGATCTCGATTTCGGCGTTGCAGGCCTCTTCGCGTCGCGCCAGCGTTGAAAAAACCATGTAAGGCAGGCAGACCGCGCGCTTGACTTTGTAGGCTTTATCGCCAGCCAGAAACACCGCCGCGCCATGCGTGTCGATGCGCTCCACCACGGCATCGGGACCGGTTAAGCCATGCGTTTTTGGGTCGGCCAGAAAGTCCATCACAGCGCTCTGCTCGCCAACCACATGGGTCAGCCGATCAGGTAGGACGGCCGGTTTGTCTGCCGGTGGGCGAAGTTCGAGTGTTTGGACTGTCATGGTCATTGCGACCTCCTTGACCGAAGCGCTCTGTGGGTTCAGGGGGCGAAAGGCCCGCAGGGCATCGATCACTGAGCGAACGCAACATGTGCGTTGCTCTCGCTAAGAGTGTCGCAAAAATTGGTCGGCAGGGTCAGTCGCAACAACACGCATGGAGTTTCACGTGCAGCGGTTTCGTTCGCAGGTCACTCAGCAGCAGGGATCATCGCGATGTCCAGTGCTTCCAGATCAAGTTCGGCGAGCATGATTTCGCGCTCGTCGGGGTCTCGCTTGAGAACAAAACCGAGCGCTTTGCACATTTCCAGCATGGTTGTGTTTTCAGCCAAGACCTGACCTTTGATCCGCCGGAACCGTTCGCTCTTGCCGTACTCAATGACAAGCTGCATCAGCGCCCAGCCGAGCCCTTGTCCCTTCAAATCTGAGCGCAGCAGGATCGCGTACTCCCCGGCCTCACGCTCCGGATCGGCGTGGAGACGCACAACGCCGATCAGCTCTCCTGATGGATCGAACGCGCCGAAGGCCATGTCGCGCGCATAGTCGATCTGAGTGAGGCGAGCGATGAATTTGTGACTGAAATCGCGCACATAGGAGAAGAAGCGCAGCCGCAAATCCTCCTGCGTCGTCTTGGAAAAGAACAATTCAAATGCTGGTTCATCTTCCGGCCGGACCGGACGGACAAACACCGTGTCGCCGCTCTTCAGTTCCAACCGCCGCTCCCAGTTGCGCGGATAGGGGCGGATGGTAAGGCGCGGGTTGGTGTCGAACGTCGCATCCCCAACGGTACTCGGTGCGATCTCCATGCGCGCATCAAGCACCGTCAGTCCGTAGGGTGTGGCGAGCATGGGGTTAAGATCCAGTCGCCGAATCTGGGGCACATCAGCTGTTAGATGCGACAGGCGGACAAGCGCTTGCGCGACGGCCTCCTGATCGACGCCAGCGCGGCCGCGAAACCCGCTTATCAAGCGCGCCACGCGGGTTTGGCCGATCATCTGGTGAGCAAGGCGCATGTCGAGCGGCGGCATACCCAGTGCCGTGTCGGAAATTGCCTCGACGGCAACACCGCCCCGACCAAAAACAATCACCGGCCCGAACACCGGATCGTCGGCAAGCCCGACGAAGAGCTCCAAACCGCCAGCCGTCTCGGCCATTGGCTGGACCATTGCGCCGTCCAGTTGCGCATCCGGCGCTCGCTTGGTCACGCGCTCTATCAACGCCTCGAACCCGACACGGACATGTTCTGGATGGATCAGATCAAGAACGACCCCACCGACATCTGATTTGTGCGGTAGGTCAGGACTGTCGATTTTAAGAGCGACTGCCCGGTGACTGGAAAGGAAGCGTTCAGCCGCCGCTGCTGCGCCGTCGGCATCTGCAACGCGCATCGGCTTCAAATAGTCGAACCCGTAAGTCGAAAGAATGTCGGCGATCTCATCGCTGTTGAGCCAACGCCTGCCATCGGAAAGCGCTTTGTCCGTCAGGGCCCTGACCCTTGCCACATCAGCGCTGGCCAAATCCTCTGGCAAGGCCGGCGGGGTAGCAGACAGTTCCTCCTGGGCGGCAGCATAGCGGGAGATATCAACGAAACCGCGCACAGCGTCCCCAGGGGTGCGGAAGCGAGGAATGTTGGCGCTGTCGAATGTTTCCAGTGCCGCCGGATCACGTTCCAGCCAGGACACGAAAACTGGTTTGGCGCGTGCGCGTTCCTTGGCTTTCCGTGTCAGCAAATCGGCAAGACCTTGAGCTGCTGCTGGTCCGTCAGACAGACGATTGGGGCTATAGGCGACAACCACGCCGTCGTTTTGTTTGTCGTCGATCAGTGCCTCGATCACCGCTTGCTGGTCCGCCATGGGCAGCGTGTTCGCAAGATCGAGCGGCATTGAGCCGCTCCAGTGTAGAGGAACATGCGGGCGAATCGCGTCCATCGTCTCCGGCGCGATGTCGGCAAGGCTTCCGCCTAGGTCCAGGAGCCGGTCGGCAGCGATAATGCCGACACCGCGGTCATTGGTGACGATAGCAAGCCGCGAGCCCGCGTCACTCACCCGTTTCAACCGCGCCAGCGCCTCCGCAGCATCAAACAGACCATCCAGATCATAGACCCGCAGAAGTCCGGCACGCCTGATGATCGCGTCGTAGACGGCATCTTCCTTGGCCAGCAGGCCGGCATGGGTCGATATCTTGTCTTGAGCGGGCTTATGGCGCCCTGACTTCAAGATGACGACGGGTTTCACCTTGGCGGCAGCGCGGGCGGCCGAAAAGAAACGCCGCGGATCGCCAACAGTCTCCACACAGACCAGGATGGCGCGGGTTCGAATGTCGTAGGCAAGGTGATCCAAAAGATCGTCGAGATCGACATCCGACCCTTCGCCGAGCGAGACCGCTTTGGAAAAACCGACTCGCACGGCGTTACCCCAATCCAGTACCGCGTTCATGATGGCACCTGACTGAGCAATCAGGCCCAAGGAGCCGGCTTGTGCCGGCGCGGCTGTCAGGCTGGCATTGAGCTCGCTGGCTGTGACCAGAACGCCCTGGGAGTCTGGCCCAAGAATACGCATCTGCGATCCGCGAGCCGCCGCGCGCATGGCGCGGGCAAGCGCCTGCCGGTCGCCGCCAGTGCACCCGGAAACCACGATGACGCCACGCACGCCGGCAAGTTTCGCCTCGGCGACGAGACCGGGCACCGTGTCGGCAGGCGTGGCGATGATCGCAAGATCGGGGACGCTCGCCAAATCCGACAGAGAAGCCACACACGTCTGGCCTTCGATCTCAGTATGGTTGGGATTGACGAAAGAAATTGTCCTGCAGCCAGGAGAGGCCAGCAGATTGTCAACGAAGCCCCGACCAGCGCTCAAAGGCTTAGGGCTGGCCCCGATCAGCGCGATATGCTGCGGTGCAAAAAAGGCGTCAAGATTTTGAAGTGACATCTGATTTTCCTCGCAGGAGAATCAGGCGCTTCCTCGTGAAACACTGTACATGCTGCACTGCGGCAAAACCATGACACGTGCCCCACTTTTTGCACCAATAGGGTTGTTACTGAGGGTTGGAACCTTCATCGCGCGCCTTGGTCATTCGATCAACGGCAGCGCGAAGAACTAGCAATAGAGGGTCGCTCTTTGTCCATTTTTCGCCGTAGCTCAGGTTGAACGCATAGTCGAAGTCCGGCGGGTTTGTGCCGGTCGCGTGCTGATGCATGGTTTCCAACTTGTCGATCCCCTTCACCATCGCCGCTTCAGGGCTCGCGCCTGTTTCATATTCATCGGCGAGCGACCGGATCGCAGTGCGGGTCTCGACACGCAGATCGGCGGTCATATCGATGATTGCTTGTGCCTCAGCCTGCTTTCGATCGGACTGGTCGCCGCTTTGATGGATTGCGGGCACGTCGCCTGTGACCGCTTCGCCAAGATCGTGAAGGATGGCGAGCTTCAAAAGCCGGGCCATATCAAGCCCATCCAGATAGGGCTCGAGCGCAATCACCCAAAGGCAAAGCCGCCAGCTATGTGCGGCTGTGTTTTCCTGGGCGCCAGCGTTTGTATAGCCAGAACGCATTGTGTCCTTCAGGTCGCCGGAAAGCGTCAAAAACGCCAGAAGGGTCTCGATCTCAGCGTCAGAGGGCAGGGGTCTCACGATCAATGCTTCTCAGATGGAGGGATCAGGGCCGGCTCACTTGGCCGACTCGTGCCATGCCGGACGATAACCGGCGCGCAGGGCCCCCACAATCGGTTTCGGCGTCAGGAGGGTCCAGTTCGCACCCTTGGGCATTGAACGGGGTTCTTGGTAGCCGTCGAAGGTCCATTCTAACAATCCGTGATGCGAGATCGCGAAGACCGATTTGTTGCATTCCAACATCGTGCCAATCGGAAAATCCTCGGCGGTCCAAGTCGTTGGTTTTTGCCCGGTACGCGCGGTGTGCAGACACCGGTCCATGGCATCGGCACCTGGGCTTGCCGTCCAGCCCGCATCACCTCGAAAGCCGTCGAACAGGGCGTTTTGAAAGTCTTGCGCATCGGCACGCCGGCACTCGAAACAGGGCCGATGGCCGGCGGACAGAGCGGTCACCTCATCCAAGAAGAAGAGCTCTGTATAGCCGGCCCCCCAAACCTTTCTGTGACGACCCTTGAAGGCCAGAAGACAGGATATCCAGCGGCGCGATGCCCACAGGTGCCCTCGCTTCAATTCCTGCGTTTCAGGGTCATGGATGCGGCCGCCGCGATTGCCCATCATTGTCCCGCGAGCCGTATGAGCCTCAAGGCGGCCAGAAGCGTGAACGCGGTTTTGCAGGGGCATCACAGCAGGCTCTTCAAAGTCCAAAGTGCCAACGGGACATGGCAGCAGCCAGATCATCAAGCAAGCGGCCATCAGCACGCATGATCCCGTCATCCACCGCCACAACGTCGACGTAAGAAGAACGGGTCAAGGGCAATGCAACAACGACGAACTCAGTTTCGTCGCCAACGGGAAAATCATGAGATCAACCGGACCAAGCAAAACCAAAACTGCTCTCACCCGCCGACAACTTGGCGCCGCTGCCCTTTCTTTTGCCGCCGTGATGGCGGTCGGGCCCGCGTTTGCGGCCCGTCCGATCGGGTTTGACGGCTGGCAAAGTTGGACGTTTCGCGGCATTCCGCCGACCGGGTTCTCATTCCAAGGCAATACCGTAACCATCAATGCCGACCAGTCGGCTTCAGTGGTCTATGGCTTGGTGCCCGCCGATGCCCGACAGGCGACGCGCGCAAGCTGGCAATGGCAGGTTGCGGAGGGTGTCGGTCCGACCAATCTGGCAGCGCGTGGCGGTGATGATCGCGCAATCGCGCTCTATTTCGTCTTTGTGTCGCCAGACGTTGCGGCCGGCTACAGCGAACGCACGCCACCCATGTCGCGATTGCTCAGCCTGCGCGATGCCCGCACACTGATCTATGTCTGGGGCGGAAATGCCTCTCGCGGCACGGTGCTCGACAGCCCCTATCTTCGTGGCCGCGGGAAAACGGTCATCTTGCAGCCGGCCGGTTCTGGATCCTGGAAGACTGAAAACGTCAACCTCGCCGCCGACCATCGACGCGCCTTCGGTTCAGATGCGCAGACGCTGATCGCCGTCGGTGTGTCATCCGATTCCGATGACACGGGTGCTATCAATCGTGCGGGCTTGCGTGGGCTGACGCTTAGCTGACGAACTTTTCACATCGCGCATTCGACACGGGTGGGGCACCCGCGTTAGGGTTAGATCGTCAGCCGGTGGGGGAGAGCTGACAAAAACCAAAAAGGGGGACAAACCATGCGCCTGTATCCACCCACGCTTTATTCCAATGAGCCTAAGCCGAAACCGACTGGACCCTTGTCCGACGGTCCGAAAAAGCCGCTCCAAATGCCCGATGATGGCGGCAAAAAATAGCAACGGCTAAGTCAGCGATGCTGAATGAACAAAGCGCGGCCTAAGGCCGCGCTTTTTTATTGCGTGCCGGCTTCAAAGCCTTCGGGCAGGTAGATGTTTTCGCTGCTGAGGTCGTTGACCGATGTGCGTCCGCACAACGCCATGGTAAGGTCGAGCTCCTTATGGATGATCTCCAAGGCCGTCGTCACGCCCTGCTCCCCAAGGGCACCGAGGCCATAAAGGAACGCGCGGCCGATATAGGTGCCCTGCGCGCCAAGCGTCAGCGCCTTCAACACGTCCTGCCCGGACCGGATGCCGCCATCCCTATGGATTTCAATGTCGCCCTCAACCGCGTCGGCGATCACCGGCAACATGCGGATGGACGAAAAGGCTCCATCAAGTTGTCGTCCGCCATGGTTGGAAACGATAAGCGCATCGGCGCCGGTCTTGACCGCCAGCTTGGCATCGTCCGGATCAAGGATACCCTTGATAATCAGCGGGCCGTCCCAGCGTTCCTTGATCCATTCCACATCATCCCAGGTGAGCGACTGATCGAACTGCTGCGCCGTCCAGTCAGACAGCGAGGACATATCATCGACGCCCTTCACATGGCCGACAATGTTGCGGAACTCGCGGCGCTTGGTGTTCAACATCCCCCAGCACCAGCGCGGCTTTGTCATCATGTTCACGATGTTGGCAATGGTGAGCTTGGGCGGGGCGGATAGTCCGTTGCGGATGTCCTTGTGGCGCTGGCCCAACACCTGAAGGTCGAGCGTCAGCACCAGCGCTGAACAACCGGCATCTTTGGCGCGTTTGATGAGGTTCGCCATGAAATCGCGGTCCCTCATCATGTAAAGCTGGAACCAGAACGGCTTGGAGGTGTTTTCTGCAACGTCTTCGATGGAACAGATCGACATGGTGGACAGGGTGAAAGGCACGCCAAACGCCTCGCAGGCTTTGGCAGCAAGAATCTCCCCATCGGCATGTTGCATGCCCGTCAGGCCTGTGGGCGCACAGGCGACAGGCATCACCACATCCTGCCCAATCATCGTCGATCGGGTCGACCGGTCTTCCATGTTGACCGCCACGCGTTGTCGCAGGCGGAGCAGCTCGAAATCATCCTCATTGTCATCGTAGGTCTGCTCGGTCCAGGATCCGGAGTCGGCATAGTCGTAGAACATCCGCGGCACGCGGGCTTCCGCCAATGCCTGCAGATCGTGGATCGTGGTGATGGTCATCGACAGATGCTCCTGCATAAACGCCGCCGGCGCCGGTCACGCCTTTGATGCGCCGATGAGTGGAGTCCGAACTCCAGACATGCCATCTCACCCCTTGGGCGCTTGCGGGTTGTAGGGGATGCTGCCTTTTTTGGTCAATTGCCCGCCAAATTAGGCGGGGGCGAAGTGTGATCAGCCGCCTTGGCTTGCCAGGTAGGCGATCAGATCGTCCATCTGATCCTGTCGCAATCGCTGAGCCGGCATGGAACTGCGGCCACCTGAAAACTGCGCCGGATTGGAAACATAAGCGCGCACGTGGGCTGGCGTCCAAACCTCGCCACGCCGCTGGGCAAGACCATCTGAGTACCGATAGCCGGCAGCACCAGCGATCACGCGGCCCATCAGCCCATTAAGGTGTGGTCCTCGGCCATGGGCGGCGCCAGCACCAACCTGATGGCATGCGCTGCACCTATCAAACACACGAGCACCCTCGGCGGGACTGCCCTGCGCCCATGCGTGTGAACCCCCTTTCAGAGTGACGGCCATTGAGAGGGCCAGACTCAGAAGAGCAACGGAGAGGAAATGCGTCATACGCTCCGTCAGCCCGAGCCATTGGTCGCTTGTACCAGCAGCACACTGCGCGCAGCATAGGGGCGGAATCTCATCGGTCAGAAGAAAGCGGATGGCAGGCATCGACGGGATTCCGTCAGCAGTGGGAGGCTGACTGCGACGCGCGACAACATAGGGATGGAAGGGGTGGAACGAAAGGCGCTTTGCAAAAAAACACCCGTCGAAAAAAGGCTCACCCCAGCATTGTTGCGATCATGCACAACAAGGGCGAAGGTTGAGTGGAAAGGCCTGACCGGGGGGAGACAGGCAATTCTTATGGGAGCGTGCCTACTCGGCGGCCGCGCGAAGGTCCTGCTCGATCGGATTGAGAACCGGGTCCAGACCCTTGTCCCAATAGGGCGAAGAGCCATAAAGGCTCGCCATATAGTCGATGAACACGCGCACCTTAGCTGGTAGGAAGCGACGCGTCGGATAGACCGAGAACAGCCCAACCCCGCGCGATGCCCGATATTGCGGCAGCACAACCTGCAGGTCACCGGATGAAAGTTCCGGACCCACATCCCAAGATGCCCGCAGTCCAATCCCGATACCTGCCATCACCGCTTCGCGGATCACCTCATTGGAGTTGGTGACAATCGCACTGCTCGGCTTCAGGGCGATGCCTTCCCGACCAGCATCCTCAAGCTTCCAAACGTCCTGGCCTTGGGTCGCCAGAAGCGAATGTTCCTGCAATTCATCTAGATTTTTCGGCGTACCGTGCCGGGCAATGTAATCTGGTGAGGCACACAGAACCCGATGGATAGGCGCCAACTTGCGCGCAACGAGCGTCGAATCGTTGAGTTCAGCAATGCGAAGCGCCACATCAAACCCCTCACCGACGAGATCGACGAAATCATCCGATAGCATAAGTTGCAGCGTCAGTTCCGGATTGGCCGCCATAAACTCAGACAGGTGCGGCGCTATATGCATGCGGCCGAAACTGGTTGGCGCGGATATCTTCAGGACACCGCTGGCCATCGCTGACCTGCGGGTGACGAAGCTTTCTGCTTCCTCCACGCTCGCCAAAATGGCCACCACACGCTCATAAAAGCCTTTACCTGCTTCTGTCAGGGCGATCTGCCGCGTGGTGCGCTGCAAAAGGCGGGTCCCTAACCGGTCTTCAAGACGGCGCAAACGCTTGGACACAACGGCAGGCGACAGCGACATTTCCCGCGCCGCGGCCGACATGCTGCCAGCAGCAACAACGCGTGCGAAAATCTCCAGGTCGAGAAAGTTGCTCATTGGACGAAGCCCGTTTTCGATCCTGACTGATGTATGTTTGACCCTTCAATGGGCACCATTGCCCTACGGTCTCAGTCAGTGACCCTCCAATTCGAGTTCTTTAGGCGGTTCTTGATCGCTCCCAACACCCCGGAAACTCGTGCTCCGCCTGAATATTTCAAGTTCCTAATTTAGCTGAACTTAATAATAAGGGAAAGCGCGTATTTCTGACGCTCTCAAACTGGGCGCCGGCTGTTAGTGATAGAGAACAAATACACCTCAATTCAAAATATATACGCATGGCCTCCGCGACTGGATGACATCACGGTTGAAAAAGTCAGCCGGCGAAGTGAAAGGCGGGCCGCCATGCCTGGCGGTCCACACCAATCTGTAAGGCGAATGGCCGGGCTTCATCTCTTAATTTGATCAGCTGTTTGTCCGTTAGAACGATGTTCACATGGCCCGCCAGGTGCTAGATGACCCCGGCGACGAGCCTCAGCGAATTTGGGTATGAGTGACCATGAACTTGAACGACTGCCATAACTTCCAGCAGTTCCGGCGTTTGGCAAAACGTCGCCTGCCTGCCCCCATTTTTCACTACATTGATGG
>JBHJIX010000043.1:0-42837 GCA_050043025.1 Cohaesibacteraceae bacterium | reverse complement strand
CCGTCATGGCAAAAGGCTTCAAGCCGCCGTAAGGGAGCCAGAAACCGCTGTACACCCGGACCGTCCAGAAGGGCCGCATGTATCACATGTTCCCGCCCCAAGGACAAACCCATTTCATCATGCGTTAATGGGCGCAGCACGGGCACGTCAAAATGGCCCGCTAGCCGGCTTAGTTTTTTCGCCCCATCAACGCCGGAATCGCTGGCTTGCACCAGCGCAGCTGCCTGCCCACTCTTCAGTGCGCTCTCAACTTTTGCAAAGCCAGTGACCAAAAGGCCGGCCTTGCGGGCAAAGCCAAGTGCGCCGCGAGCCTGCTGCCGCAGAACCTGCTCGGTCCGGTCGGCCAAATCATCAAGTCCGCCCAGCTGTGTAGCGCCCTTGAAGGAGCGCGCAAAGGCCTTGCGATGAATGGCTTGCCGCAAAACGGAGCGTTCGGCCGTCACCCAGGCACCGCGGCCCGGCAAAACGGCCTTGACATCCGGAACGACCGCGCCTTCCGGATCGATCACGAAGCGGATCAGATCGGCGTCGTCGCCCCGTTGGCGCGTAACGATGCAAAGCCGCTCGCGCACGGGCTCACCCTTTCCGGTGTGCCGGGTTTGCTGCTTGCCCATCGCCTGTCGCGCCTCACAACCATCGCCGGAAGGTCCCGCCCTAGGCGGGAGCCTCCTCGGTTTCGGCCTCATCCGCCTCGTCTTCGGCGGCGTTTTGGGCCAGAAGTTCTTCCGCGCTGATCCAGCCAGCGGCCACGCGGGCCTGCATGATCATGCCTTCTGCATCCGTCTTCGACACATCGAAGTCCGACAAAGCACCCGGGAAGCGAACAATCTCTCCATCCTTGCGCTCTGCCCAGCCGACAAGATCGTCGGTCGCGCAACCAGCAAAGTCTTCGATCGTTTTGATCTCGTCTTTGCCAAGCGCCACCAGCATCGGTGTCGTCAGACCGTCGATCTGGCGCAGCGTGTCTTCCACGCCAAGCTCGCGGCGTTCGGCATCGGCCTTGGCTTCGAGCTCTTCAAGATATTCGCGCGCACGGGCCTGAAGCTCGTCGGCGGTTTCCTCATCAAAGCCTTCAATGGTCGCGATCTCATCGCGCTCCACATAGGCGATTTCTTCCATCGTTGCGAAGCCTTCGGACGCCAGAAGCTGACCGACAACTTCATCGACGTTGAGCGCGTCGACGAACAGTTCAGAGCGTTCGGAAAACTCTTTCTGCCGACGCGCTGATTCTTCGTCCTCGGTCATGATGTCGATATCCCAGCCGGTAAGCTGGGAGGCGAGGCGCACATTCTGCCCACGCCGTCCAATCGCCAGAGACAGTTGGTCTTCCGGCACCACGACTTCAAGCCGCTTGGCATCCTCATCAAGCACAACCTTGGCAACTTCGGCCGGCTGCAAGGCGTTGACGAGGAACGTAGCCTCATCGGGGGACCACGGAATGATGTCGATCCGCTCGCCCTGAAGCTCCTGAACGACGGCCTGCACGCGGCTGCCGCGCATACCAACACAGGCACCCACTGGATCAATCGAGCTATCGTTGGAGATCACGCCGATCTTGGCGCGTGAGCCAGGGTCGCGGGCAACGCGTCGGATTTCGATCACGCCATCATAGATTTCCGGAACTTCCATGGTGAAGAGTTTCACCATGAACTGCGGATGGGTGCGCGACAGGAAGATCTGTGGTCCGCGTTGTTCGCGTCGCACATCGAGAACATAGGCGCGCACGCGGTCGCCATATTTAAACTGCTCGCGCGGGATCAGCTCATCCCGGCGCAGCATAGCTTCCCCGCGACCCAGATCGACAATCACATTGCCATACTCAACGCGCTTAACGGTACCGTTGACGATCTCGCCGATGCGATCTTTGAACTCTTCAAACTGCCGGTCACGTTCCGCCTCGCGCACCTTCTGCACGATCACCTGCTTTGCCGACTGGGCGGCGATGCGCCCGAAATCGAGCGGTGGGAGCGTTTCGGCGATGACCGACCCGATCTCGGCGTCCGGCATGGAATGCCTGGCATCGTCCAGGGTCAGTTGGGCGTCTGGGTTCTCGACCTCTTCGACAACATGCAGCAGGCGCTGCAGCTTCAACTCGCCCGTCTTGGGATGAATGGCCGCCCGAATATCGGTCTCCTGGCCATAGCGTGCCCGCGCGGCCTTCGCCATGGCGTCTTCCATGGCCGAAATAACGATTTCCCGGTCGATGGCCTTCTCGCGCGCGACCGCATCAGCGATCTGCAACAACTCCAGGCGATTGGCACTCACGGCCATGGGGCTTACTCCTCATCACCGGCAGACCCCATGTCTGCCAGGCTTTGGTTGTCATTCGTCAGGGCAAGTTCAGCTGCGTCTGGCGTACCAGTTTTTTGGGCCGCTTCAGCCGCAGCAATCAATTCATCGGTTAGAACAAGGCGGGCCTCGTCCATGGCCACGAAGGGCAATGTCACCGAGCGGGCACCGCCCTCGCCATCAAAAGAAAGGTTGATACCCTCTCCATCGGCACTCTCAATGATACCACGATAACGACGTCTGTTGCCGCCATATCCATCTTCGATGGGCCGCGATAGCTCAATTTTTGCTTCGTGGCCGACGCTTTGAAGAAAATCGCCGGCACGCACAAGCGGCCTGTCGATTCCAGGTGACGAAACTTCCAGATGATAGGCCGTCGAAATCGGGTCATCGACATCAAGCGCCGGCGAAACGTCGCGGCTCACCGCTTCACAATCGTCAATGGTAAAGGTGCCGTCCGGCCGCTCGGCCATAATCTGCACCGTGCAGCCATTCTGGCCGGAGATTTTGACCCGTACCAGACGGTAGCCCAGACCTTCCACCGCCGGTTCCACAATCGCAGCCACGCGCGCAGCAAGACCCGTCTCCGTGAGGAGGCGGGGTGCAGTCTCAGCCGACTGGTTGGGCAAAGGCGTGTCGTTCATACAAATCCAAGGCATGGAAGGTCGCGCCAAACGAAAAGGGCGGGCCCAGAGGACCCACCCAGATCAGATGTCTGACGATGAAGGTGTTGGGGAGAAGATAAGCTCAACGCTGTCAAAGTGCAAGCCTTTTGTGTCAATCAGGCAACACATCACGGAAAAATGAGTAGTAGGCTGACTGGCGCCCCTCGCGCACGGCCTTGGCCTCATAGCGTGTGCGCAACCAATCCTCCCAGGGTTGGCTGATGTCGCGACCGCTATCGCGAAAGCCGTCATGCAGGCGCACGGCCTTCTCGGTTGTCTTTTTGTAGACATCGATATCGCTGGCGACCCGCAGCTCCCCGCCCAGCTTCATCTTCGGATGCAGAAGGCCGAGCGTATCGGTGCCCATAAAACGTCGCTTCTCGTGCCGCAGCTTGGGCCACGGGTCGGGGTAAAGCAGGTAAACCAGGTCCAGACTTTCATTTGGCAGCCAGCTGATCACCTCACGCGCATCGCCTTCATGCACGCGCAAACGTTCACGCCCTTGATGATCCCTGGCATCGTCCAAAAGCCGCGCCATGCCATTCACAAAGGGCTCGCACCCGATGAAGCCGAAGGGCGGCTGCCGCGCCATCTGATGCAGAAGGCGCTCACCGCCGCCAATACCATTCTCCAGCGCCAGGCCGTCAACGGGTACCGAAAACAGCGACCCCACATCCGTGCATGGAGCCGATAGGTCCAGAGCATGGCGCGCCAGACCGTCCTCATAGGCCCGTGCTCGCGCAGCGCGCAGCGTTTTTCCTTTGCGGCGACCATAAAGGAGCCCGCGCGAACGGTCGGGATAGGCTTCTTCTTTGTCTGGAGACATGAGCCGGCCCTCTAGGGAGACGCGCCCTGACAGTCAAGCAGTGTGCTGGGCTAAACGCCCAGCGCCGTTTTCAGATCGTCGACCAGATCGAGCCTCTCCCAGGAGAAGCCCCCATCGGGATCCGGGTTGCGCCCGAAATGACCATAGGCCGACGTCCGGGCGAAGCTCGGCTTGTTGAGATCGAGATGGCTGCGAATGCCGCGCGGTGAAAGGTCCATGACCTCGGCGATCGCCGCTTCCAACTTCGCTTCGTCCACATTCGCCGTACCGCCCGTGTCGATATAGATCGACAGAGGTTGGGCAACGCCAATGGCGTAGGACAGCTGGATTTGCGCCCATTCGGCAAGGCCGGCAGCTACCACGTTCTTGGCCAGCTAGCGCGCAGCATAGGCAGCCGAGCGGTCCACTTTCGTCGGATCCTTGCCGGAAAACGCGCCGCCGCCATGGGCGGCAGCGCCGCCATAGGTGTCGACGATGATTTTACGGCCCGTCAGGCCGCAATCGCCATCAGGACCGCCGATCACAAACGCACCGGTGGGGTTCACATGCCAGACACAGCTCTCATCAACCCAGCCATCAGGAAGGACTTCGCGCACATAAGGTTCGACCACCGCACGAACGTCCTGCGATGTCATGGAGGCGTCCATATGCTGGGTCGACACCACGATAGAGGTGGCGCGCACGGGCTTGCCATCCTCATAAGCAACTGTGACCTGGCTTTTCGAATCTGGGCCAAGCACCGACGCATCGCCGTTTTTGCGCGCCTCTGCCAGAGTTTGCAGGATGCGGTGCGAGT
This sequence comes from Cohaesibacteraceae bacterium, assembly GCA_050043025.1. GTDB lineage: Bacteria > Pseudomonadota > Alphaproteobacteria > Rhizobiales > MH13 > MH13. Next base: position 38,261 of record JBHJIX010000043.1, on the reverse strand, counting down.
AGTGAATCGGCGCCGGCATCAGCTCCGGCGTTTCTTTGCAGGCATAACCGAACATAATGCCCTGGTCGCCGGCGCCCTCATCCTTGTTGCCAGCCGCGTCCACGCCCTGCGCGATATGGGCTGACTGACCATGCAGCAGCACCTCCACATTGGCCATGTTCCAATGGAAGCCGTCCTGTTCGTAGCCGATATCCTTGATCGCAGCGCGGGCGACGTCTTCCACACGGTCTTTGCCAATGGAGGCGGGGCCGCGTGTTTCGCCGGCGATCACAACCCGGTTGGTGGTGGTCAGTGTTTCAGCGGCCACGCGCACCGACCAAGGATCCATGCCTTCTTGGGCAGCCGTGCGGAAGTAAAGGTCGACGATCTCATCGGAGATGCGGTCGCAAACCTTGTCCGGATGGCCTTCCGACACTGATTCGCTGGTGAACAGATAAGAAGAACGCGTCATGCCGCCAAAATCCCAGGTTGGAGGGGTACGAACGGACACAGTCGAGGCAGGTCAGCGCGGTCGATAAAACAATCGCTCGTTCGGCAAAAAGGACTGACGGTTTTTGCCACCCGCAACGGGTGAAATCAAGGGAGGCAGATAGAGGCCAATGATCGGCCGTTAAGCAGGGCGCCGAACGTCCTGAGCTGCGTGCGCTTCGGTCTCTTGTCCGGCAATTGCTTTGACCAGATCGACGATGCGCCGACGGACACGACTGTCCTTCACCTGAAGGAAAGCCCGCGTCAGCTCCATGCCATCCGAGGAGGTCAGAAGATCAGAAACGTAACTAACGCCCTTTTCCTCAAATCCAGACGAATCATCACTGCCGGGCATATCGTCATAAAAATACGAAATATTCACCTGCAACTCCCGCGCGATGTCTTGAAGACGACCAGCACCGATGCGGTTGGTTCCCTTTTCGTATTTTTGGATTTGCTGAAACGACACACCCAAAGCCTCACCCAGCTTTTCCTGGCTAATGGAAAGCATCATGCGTCGCATACGCATGCGCATTCCAACATGAACATCAACTGGGTTGGGTGCGCGTTTATTGGACATCGTTTGGCCTGTTCGTTCCTTCTACAGGAGGAGCGCTTTCAATCGTTGGCTAGCTAATAGAAAAACCGTTTTACACGAACTCTCTAACACTGACTATTGCGCTGAGCCTCACAAGGCAAGTTTAAACGCGGCCATGCGTTCTATGGTAGTATACACTCCATGTTAAAATCAGAACGAGCTACAGAAGGCAAGGCCAGCTGCCCAGTCTGGCAAAGACCGTAACGGGCAGCGCAGCTGGAAGCGGAGCATCCAAAACCCCCTGCTCGCCAAGCTCAAGACGGGCCCAATAGCGGCCATATCCATCAATGATCGCGCTTACGCCTGTGTTGGCAGCCCGCACCATCGGCAAACCCATCTCAACAGCGCGCAGGCGCGCCTGAAACACATGTTGATGCGGTCCGGCGCTGGCGCCAAACCAGGCAGCATTGGTCACGTTGAGAAGGTAGCCGGGCCGATGCTGTCGAACACCGGCACGCACAAAGTCAGGAAAAATTGCCTCGTAACACACAAGGGCAAGACCATCAGGCGCGCCCGGACTGGAAAGCACATCCGGTCCCGGGCCGGCCTCGAACCCTGCCGGCGCTGACACGAGTGGCCCCAGACCCAGTCGATTAACAAGGTCGGAGAACGGAAGCCGCTCACCAAACGGCACCAACCGCACCTTGTCATAGGCATCGGCGATTTCACCGCGATCATTGAACGCGTAGACCGAGTTGTAAAAAACGCGGTCGCGCGCGCGGGGCTCGGAGCGAACCGCGCCGGCAATGAGACGGGTACCAAGCGGCAGCATTTCACCCAGCGCCACCAAGACATCAGGGCGTTCGGCGACAAGAAAGGGAAACGCTGATTCGGGCCAGACCAGATGGGTGACCGATAGAAGACCAGCCTGATCCGGACCGGTGTTGCGCTGCGACAGCTCAAACAATGTCGCCATATGCTGATCGCGCAGCGCAGGATCCCATTTGTCGGCCTGCGCGATGTTGGGTTGCACCAACCGGAAGGTGATTGCTTCTTGGACACCGTCGGTAGCGTTCGAAAGACGCAGCGCGCCATACCCGGTCCATCCGCCGATGAGCACCAGGCACGAAAGGGCGTAGACCAGGAAACCGCGCAAACCGCTCCCGCGTGGCCAAAGCGCGGCGGGAAGCATGGCCACAAGCAGGACCAGAAGGCTCGCCGCCAGCGGGCCGACCAGCGCGAAGCCTTGAAGCAGCGCTTCGTGCAAGCCGAAGGCGCTGTGAAATCCATTCCACGGGAACCCGGTAAACAACCAGCCGCGCAGCCACTCGAAAACGACGAGCAGGGCTGCCAGCAGGAGAAGACGTCGCGATCCGCTAGCCCAAAACCGCCGGGCCAAGGCGCAGGGCAAAGCAAAGAACAGTGCCAACCCACCCGGAATGATCATCAACGCTGGTGCAATGAGCCAGCCATGCGCGGCAGGGTTCACCAGTAGCGCTTCGGCAATCCAATACAGTCCGGCCAGGAAGTAGCCGTATCCGAACCAGAACCCGACCCAGAAAAACGAGTTCGGACGCAGGCGCGCCCATCTGCCGTTTGGCCTGGGATCGACATCTGCGCCGTCCAGCAGCAGCACCAAGACAGGCAGTGTCAGCAGCAAAATGGGAGCGAAGAAAACCGGCGGCATGGCCAGCACGCACATCGCGCCGGACGCAAACGCGGTAAGGCCGCGCCGCCAGCCGTGCAAAAGGGTAAGCGCGTCCGCGACGCCGTACAGTCGATCAAGCATTCTGGCTCTCAAGCCGGCGAATCAGGCTGAAGCCCCCAAAGGCCAAGCGCCACAGCGATCGTGCCTCGTCAAGCGCGCACTACTCAGCTGCCGGTCGGTCCACAGTGTCGGAATTGGCCGGTGATCCGGGGCCGGCTGCCTCGTTTGCCGTCTGGCTGGTACTGCGAGCAGCGCGGCGTGGCTGACGGGGATCACGGCGGCGAAGACCTGCTGGATAAACCTTCAGCTTCTTGATGCGGCGTGGATCAGCATCGGTTACCTCGATGTCCAGACCTTCAACCGCATCGATCAGCTCACCGCGCACCGGAATGCGCCCAAGCGCGGTGAACACAATGCCGCCCAGCGTGTCGATCTCCTCAGCGTCGTCTTCATCGACCACCAGCCGATCGCCGAATATCTCCTGGACGTCCTCAATCGGAACGCGCGCGTCGGCAAGATAGCCACCATCGCCAAGCGCCTCCAGGCTTGGAGCGATATCATCGTCATGCTCATCTTCGATGTCGCCGACGACCGTCTCGATCAGGTCTTCCAAGCTCACCAGCCCGTCCGTGCCGCCATACTCGTCGATCACCAGCGCCATCTGCACGCGGTTGGCCTGCATCTGCGCCATCAGATCGGTCGCGGACATGGACGCCGGCACGAACAGCAATTGGCGGATGATGGAGACATCGCTGAGCTTGGTCTCAAGATCGATGTTGCGCAGATTGAACCGCGAGGCCGCATTGGAATCAACGGATGAGGTCGCATCGCCAGCCGTTTCGGCCTTCGCAGCCTCAGCAGCCTTGCGAGCACGCGCTTTAGCCCGCCCCGTCGCCGGGTTCTCCTGCGCGCGGTCGATCAGATAGGAGACGACGTCCTTGATGTGCACCATGCCGATCGGCTGATCGAGCGATCCATCGAACACCGGCATGCGCGAATGACCGGACGTGCGCAGCTTGGCCAGAACATCACCCAACGACGTCGTGTGATCGACAGCGATGATGTCGGCCCGGGGCACCATCACATCTTCAGTCCGGGTCCCGCGTAGCCGCAAGATATTGCGCAGCATCGCCCGTTCTTCTGGTGAGAAGTCATCGTGCGGCGCCTGCTCATTGGCCAGCGCATCCTCAAGATCGGTGCGCAGATCGACACCATTGGTCGGCCGCATCCAGCCGAACAGGCGCGTCGTCAACGAGGTCGTAGAAGGGGTTGAAAGGGCCGTCTCAAGACGGCCGGGACTGGAAGGATCGTCGTTCATCGATGGGCCGGCGGCTTATCCCCCGGCAGTCCTTGTTGCATGTCCATGGTCGCCATCCTTGTAGGGGTCGGCGATATCAAGCCGGGCCAGAATGCGCGCTTCAAGCGCCTCCATGGCATCCGCATCCTCATCATTCAGGTGATCATAGCCTAGAAGATGCAAAAATCCGTGAACGACAAGATGGGCCATATGATGGTGAATGCTAAGCCCGGCGGCAAGGGCTTCGCGCGCAATCACGCCGTCCGCAAAGACGAGGTCGCCGAGTAGAAAGGGCTTGGAAGTGTCGAGAGCCGTCACGTCTTGCGGCGCAAAGGCGGGAAAAGACAGCACATTGGTCGGCTTGTTTTGCCCGCGATGCGCCGCGTTGAGCTCAGCCATGGCGACATCATCAAGAAGGACAGCGCTGATTTCGCCATAACGCAGATACAGTCCAAGTTCCCGCGCAGCCGCATCCAGCGCATCTTCAAACCAACCGGAAATCTCAGCTTCGGGTGGCCAATCACCGCCATCAATGGCGATTTCAACGGCTGGTGCCGCAGCTTTTGGGGTCTGGCTCACTGCTAAAGGTCGCCGCCCAGAAGCGGCGATTGGCGTTCCGCCTGGGCACGAACCCGCCGCCGCGCGGCTTCGTCATAGGCCTGGACGATCTCCGTCACCAAACGATGGCGCACCACGTCCTCGGCGCGGAACTTCAGATGCACGATGCCATCAATGCCACGCAGCATGCGGTAGGCTTCCGCCAACCCAGATGTCTGTCCTGGCGGCAGATCCACCTGACTGGGGTCACCGGTGATGATCATCTTGGAGTTCTCACCCAGTCGGGTGAGGAACATCTTCATCTGCATCGATGTCGTGTTTTGGGCCTCGTCAAGGATGACGACTGCATTGGAAAGCGTACGCCCACGCATGAACGCCAAGGGCGCGATCTCAATCACCTGACTTTGAATGCCCTTTTCGACCTTTTCGGCGGGCATCATGTCGTAAAGCGCATCGTAAAGCGGCCGTAGGTACGGATCGATCTTCTCGCGCATATCGCCGGGCAGAAAGCCCAGCCGCTCACCGGCTTCTACCGCAGGGCGCGACAGGATCAGCCGTTCAATGTCGCCGCGTTCAAGGAGCGCGGCAGCATAGGCGACGGCCAAGTAGGTCTTGCCGGTACCGGCCGGGCCGGTGCTGAACACAAGCTCAGCCCGGTCGAGTGCGCGGATATAGGCATCTTGCGCCGGGTTGCGGGCGGTGATGGTTTTCTTGCGCGTTGCGACGGTGGCCAGCTTCAAGGTCCCACCCCGTGGCTCAATGGCCGGCAGATCAAGCTGGGCCGATGACGTCTCTGCCATGCGGATCGCGCCTTCCACGTCGCCAGGATGCAGCGAGTGGCCGTCCTGCAAGCGCTGATAGAGGCTGTCGAGGACCTGGCGGGCGACGGCGCAAGCGTCAGGTGGCCCCTTGAGCGACACCTTGTTGCCGCGCGCAGCCGCATCCACACCGAGCTTGTGCTCGATGATGGCAAGGTTCTGATCGAACTGGCCATAAAGATCGCCGACCAGCCGATTGTCGTCAAACTCCCCCACGATATGGGCAAGATCGGACGCGTGGTCGGACGTGTGCCCGTCGGTCAAGACGCGACCTCCAATGCCGGCTGAACGAGATTGCCGAACAGGCTGTTGCGGCCCGTGCGCGTGATGGTGACGGTCTGCATGGTGCGCAGCAGGCTCTCCGGCGCATCGACATGCACCGGCTGAAGCCAAGGTGAGCGACCGACAAGCTGGCTCGGTTCGCGCCCCTTCTTCTCAAACAAGACATCGAACGTCTGGCCGACCTTGCTTTCCTGGAAGTCTCGTTGCTGATCGGCCAGCAACGCTTGAAGCGCGTGCAGCCGTGCGGTTTTCACCGTCTCGTCGACATGGCCATCCATATCGGCGCCAGGTGTTCCGGGGCGCGGCGAGTATTTGAACGAGAAAGCTGATGCATAGGTCACATCGCGGATAAGCCGCATCGTGTCGTCGAAATCCTGATCGGTCTCCCCAGGAAAGCCGACGATGAAATCGCCCGATAGGGCAAGATCCGGCTGAACCTCACGGATTTGATCGATGAGCCGTCGGTAATCATCAGCGGTATGGCGCCGATTCATCGCCTTCAAAATGCGGTCGGAGCCTGCCTGCACCGGCAAATGCAGATAGGGCATCACCTGCGGCAGATCGCGGTGCGCCGCGATTAGATTCTCGTCCATATCGCGCGGATGGGATGTCGTGTAGCGCAGTCGCCATAGCCCATTGATCTCAGCCAGCGCGTGAAGCAACCGTGCCAGCGACCATGTGGAACCGTCAGGCCCTTCACCGTGATAGGCATTCACGTTCTGGCCGAGCAGTGTGATCTCGCGCACGCCGGCATCCACCATGGTCCGCGCTTCATCGAGGATTTTGGCCACATCGCGGGAAACCTCAGCGCCGCGCGTGTAAGGCACCACACAGAAGGTACAGAATTTGTCGCAGCCTTCCTGCACGGTGAGGAACGCAGTCGGGCCACGGCTTGCCAACACCTTTTTTGGCGTCTGCGGAATGTGGTCGAACTTGTCCTCGTCAGGAAACTCTGTGACCACCACGCGCTCGCCATCGGCGGCGCGGGCCACCATGTCGGGCAGGGACTGATAGCTTTGCGGTCCGACCACCAGATCGACCACATCGGCGCGGCGGGCAATTTCCTCGCCTTCGGCCTGCGCCACACAGCCGGCAACGCCGATCATGGTCGCCTTGCCATCGGCCTCGCGCGCTTTTTTCAGCTGCCGTAACCGCCCAAGCTCCGAATAGACCTTTTCTGCCGCCTTTTCGCGGATATGGCAGGTGTTGAGCAGGATGAGGTCAGCATCCGCCGCGTCCTGCGTCGGCGCATAGCCGGCCGGCGCGAGCGCATCGCTCATGCGGTCGGAGTCGTAAACGTTCATCTGGCAGCCATAGGTCTTGATGAAGACCTTTTTGCCGCCTGAAGCCTGGTTGTTAGCGGTCATGAAATCTGTCGGACGCGAGAAGTTTGAAGCCAAACCGCTCCATAGCGTGAAATGGCGACGCTTCCTAGGTGGATCGCCATGCGGCATGACTCAGCCAGAACGGAGCCGGCGGGCCAGACTTCGACGGACATCCGCCTCCAGCAGGGGAGCAGCCTTTTTGCGCCCACCCATAGCTTCCAGCGTTCGCGGCTCACCGAACACCACCGCTACATCGACTACGCCGCCATGAATGATGTGCAGAAAGCTCGGCAACAGATCCAGATCGCCATACCAGCCAAGCAGCGCGCGCTCCCCCCGCCCAATGGGCAAGCCGCCCTGGCGCACATAAGCAAGCGCAAAGGGCTGAATGGCAATGCTTGTCTCATCACCCGTAACAGCGCCCAAGAGCGCTGAACGAAAGGGCAGCACCTGCCCGCCATCCGAAGAGGTGCCTTCAGGGAAGAGCACCAACCGATCACCTTCAGCCAGGGCTTCCCGCATTTCTGCCATGGTCCGGGCGGTGTCCTGACGGCGTGTGCGGCTGACAAGCAGTGTCTTCTGGAAGGTGATCAGCCAGCCGATAATGGGCCAATCGGCGACATCATCCTTAGAGATGAACCGCAACGGCGCGATGGACCCCAAGATCGGGATATCAAGCCAGGAAACGTGGTTGCCGGTAAGAAGCACAGGACCGTTTGCCAGCGGCTCGCCTTCCACATGCACACGCACACCAAGCACCCAAAGCACCAGTTTGTGCCAAAGCCTGGGGAGGAAAAACGTCCAGCGATGCGGCGCAAACCGCATAACGAGAAGGTGCACCGGCCCCAGGAAGATAACCATCAGGATCACCGGCGTGAGCTTGATCAGCGCAAAGGCAATAGACAGACGGCTTGGACCGCTGTCCGCGGCTGTGTCAGTCGCCATCGGGCTTGGTCTTGGTATCGGCTTTGCGGGCGATCGGCCTTCCGAACAACTCCAACCGGTGGTCGACGAGCTTGTAGCCGAGCCGCTCGGCGATCTTCTCCTGAAGCGCCTCAATCTCCGGGTCGGTGAACTCGATGACCTGGCCTGTGGTCACGTCAATGAGGTGGTCGTGATGCTCATCTGGGGTCTGTTCATAGCGGGCACGCCCGTCGCCGAAGTCCAGCCGCGCAACAATGCCGGACTCTTCAAACAGCTTCATAGTCCGGTAGACGGTCGACATGGAGATGTGCGGATCGATGGACGACGCCCGCGCGTACAGCTCCTCAACATCGGGATGATCGGTTGACGCATCGAGCACCCGGGCAATCACCCGACGCTGATCGGTCATGCGCATGCCGCGTTGGGCGCACAGATCTTCAAGCGGCGTCGGATCGGCATGTTCTGGGTGCGAAGCCATTGGGCGGACGAAAAAGGTTGGAGGGACGGGCGGAGGATTGTGGTCGGGCTAGCGGTATTCACGGCGCATGACAAGCGCGCGCTCCTTGCCGCCATCGGCGCGCGCGGCATAGGCGGGGCGCTCGCCCACCTCGGTAAAGCCGCGTCGGCGGTAAAGCGTCAGCGCAGCGGCGTTGCTTTCAGCGACCTCCAAAAATACCGCTTGGACGCCCTGTTGTCGGAGCGCCATCAGTGCATCATCAAGGAGCCTGGTTCCGTGACCGCGCCCGCGGGCCCGATGGGAGACGGCAAAGGTCAGCACCTCGCCCTCATCACCTGCCAGACGAACCATGATGAAACCCTCGATAGGGCCACGACCGAACCAGGAAAGCGGCCTTAAAACACGCGTTGTGACGGTCTGACCATCGACCAGCCCGGCGAGATCGTCAGCGCTCCAGCCGATCGGGAAGGCGGCATCATGCAGAAGGGCTAGGTCGGCGCATTCCTCAAGCCGCGCATCTTCCACGATACGCGGACGTGCAAGGCTGGTCGCCAGCGGGTTCACCGCCCATTGAGTCCAGCTGTCGAAAGACGAAGAAGAGTCGGCCATCTCCCACCTATGGCGACAAACAATGGCGAAACGCCATGATTCGATAGTTTATGCCAAGAGTTTACACGGCGCCTGCGCGCAGGCCAGACGGTTTGGCTGCAACGGCATCGACCGGCTTTAGATAAAGCGGGCTTGGATGGGCAACCGGGGTGCCCTCTGCCGTCAGCTGCGCCAATGCGGCCAGCCTTGGCACCGGCTCGGCCAGACCCAGCGTAACGGGCTTGTTGCTCGCCCGTGCGAGCGCGGCCAGAACCGGCTGCGCGGACCCGATCAAGCGGCTGTTGCGCTCAATGGAGGCCACGAACACCAAATCAGCCATTGATGCCGGTTCATCCAGCGCCTTGCCTTCGGCATTAAAACGCTGGCCGTAAACCTGGTCATTGCGCGCATCGAGCGCCACAGCGCGCGGTGCCGACAGGCCTGTTTCCAAGGCGTCAGACAGAGCCAGTGCCTCCAAGGTGCCAATCGGCACAAGTGGCAGGTTCAGCGTAGCTGCAAAACTGCGCGCCGCCGAAAGCCCAACCCGAATGCCCGTAAAGGAGCCCGGACCAATGGTGGTTCCCAGCCGGTCGAGCGCTTCATACTCGACGCCTGCATCGGCCAAGACCGCTTCCACCATGGGGATCAGCGCCTCGCCATGGCCGCGCAACATGGGTTGCGAGCGGCCGGCAAGAACGGTCGTTCCTTCGGCGACCACCGCTTGGCAGGCAGGTCCAGATGTATCGACGGCCAGAAGGAGAGAAGGCCGGTTGTCCGGCGCATCGGAAGGACGATCCATCACACAACTATTAGTTAGACGGCGGAAGACTACAATCGGAAAAACCCGGACCTAGAGGCCGAGCCGATCCAACGAGGGGTGGGGTGAGAATGGGCAAGAGACAGTAAAGAAAGTGTCCAAGGCGTCGCGGTCAGCTGGCCCGCACTTCTTCCACGCCCGGCACAAAGTGGCGCAGGAGATTCTCAATGCCGTTCTTCAACGTCGCCGTAGAGGATGGGCAACCGGCGCAGGCGCCACGCATGTTGAGATAGACAATGCCGTCCTGAAAACCTTTAAAGGTGATGTCGCCGCCATCTTGTGCCACGGCCGGGCGCACACGGGTCTCCAGAAGTTCCTTGATGGTCTCCACCAGCGAGCGGTCTTCTTCCTCGAAAAACTCACCGCCGGACCCGGTTTCCACAGGCGCATCGTCGACCACGATCGGCATGCCGGTCACGAAATGCTCCATGATCCCACCAAGGATGGCGGGCTTGATATGGGCCCAATCGTCAACCTCGGCGGTTACGGTGATGAAATCCTGGCCGAAAAACACGCCGGACACGCCATTGATGGCGAACAGGCGCTGCGCGAGCGGTGATGAGGACGCGTCGTCCACGGACCGAAAATCGAGTGTTCCTTCGTCAAGTACGGTCTTGCCGGGCAGGAACTTCAGGGTCGATGGGTTGGGCGTCGATTCGATCTGGATGAACATAAAACCACTCTTTCTGGCGCGTCTGCGCGGATGGCCCGCACCCTTTCATCTGGTTTCAGACGGTCCGTTTTTCAAACCGTTTACGGTGCAGGCTGCCGTTAGGATCGCTTATGCCGCAAAACGAGCAGTTTGGAAAGGTTCTAAGAAGTTGAAGAGCCGCCACCTGCCGCCCTATGTCAGGTCCCAGGCTCCCCAGTTTTCCTGAAGATGGTCCAACGATGTTGTTCCAGGGATAGGGACGATGTTGGGCGAGCGCTTGAGCAGCCAAGCAAGCGCCTCTGGTGGGTTCAGCTTGGCGCCCTTTTGCATTGGGGTGGCCCCCAAAGGACCGTAGGGAATAAAGGCAATGCCGTGCTTGGCCGTGTGATCGACCATCTCGCTTTGATCATCTTCAGCCATGTTGAAACGGTTCTGCACGCTGGCAATGGGCGCGATGGCCCGCGCCCGCTCCAATTCCTCAACGCTCACATTGGACAGGCCGATGTGAAGGATTTGCCGCTTTTCCTGCGCGCTCGCCAGGGCTTCAATGGTGCGTTCGAGCGGTGTTTGTGGGTCGACCCAATGAAGCTGGAAAAGGTCGATCGTGTCGCGCTGCAGGTTTTTTCGGGCGTCCTCGATCTGCTCAAGAAGTGTTTGAGGTGAGGCATCGCGCTTCAGATCCGTCGGTGAGAATTTGTCGATCCCACCCTTGGTGGCCAAGACGACATCCCGCTGACCAAGGGCCTCACCGACAATTTTGTCGGCCCATTGCGGGCCGTAGGCCCTGGCACTGTCAAAGAAAGTAACGCCGAGGTCGGCCGCCTTTCGCAGCAGCGCAACGCCGCCTTCCCAGTCCGGAAACGCCCCGAAATTGCCTGGCTGTGCGGTCAGCCGCATGGCGCCAAAGCCGAGCCGATTGATGGTCAGCGTGCCGCCGAGCTTGAACGTTTGGTCTATCATCAGATCATGTCCTTTTGCCGGGCTGATACCAGCCGGTTTCCAGGCCCACCGCCCATCCTTCTCGACCATGCGTCCGCGCCGCCTGCGCGGCAGCAGCGAAATCATAGGGCACCGACCGGAACGAAACATCCCAGCCCTCTTGAGCCTTGGTCACAATGGCATAGCTGGCGTTCGGCGTACCTGTCTGCATCACATGGGGAACCGGATGGACGTCATCATAGGCTGGGCATCCAACGGAGCCAGGGTTCAAAAGAACCACGCCCGATGACAGGCGGGCGATGCGGGGAAGGTGGGTGTGCGCGCAAAGAATGAGCGAAGCCTCGGCAGACTCGTCATCAAGCTCGCCTTCCAGCTCGTCGAGGCTGGATTGCCGGATCGACCCATCCGGCTCCACGCGCTCCATCCAATAGCGCTCATCGGCCCTGGGCGTCGCATGGCAGGCATAGACCTCATCCCACAGCGTCAGCGACGGCGGCAAGGTCTTCAGCCAATCCAGGGTCGACGGGTCAAGCTGATCGTACGCAACGCGATCCGATGGCCCCATGTCGCCAGGATTTTGCTCAATCAGATAACGATCGTGATTGCCCAGAACCGTTGGCCAGTCGCGCCCGTCTAGAAGCTCTGCGGTACGGGCCGCGTCGAGCGGGCCGGAAAACAGATCGCCCAGATGCACCACCTCTGTGATGCCGGCGGCATCCATGTCGGCGATCACCGCCTCCAGAGCCCAGGCATTGCCATGAACGTCAGCGATGGCAGCAAAGCGCATCAGCGTTCCTCCGGCAGCGGGAAATCGCTGTCGAGATCATCCAGCTTTTCGGCCAGAAACGCCCGCGCATCTTGAATGCCTTGATTGTAGAGCGTCGGACCAAGCTGCTGGACCATGAAGGCGAGGAGCTCTTCAGCGCGAAAGGCGCTCAGATCCTCATCAAACTCGCTGCGGAAAAAATCCTGAAGCGCAGCAACCAGTGCGTCGCGGCGGTCATCGGTGAGGGAGAGTTGCCGCATCATTTGCTACCCACCGATCTGGTCGCCGGTCAGGCGATGGCTTCTATCGTATCGTCGTCGAGATCACCGGGCACAATGGTCAGCGGAACCGGAAAGGCTCCGCGTCCGCCGGCAATCGCGCTAACCAGGGGGCCGGGGCCCTCCTTGCCGGTGCCGGCACCCAGCACAAGGATGGCAATATCCTCGTCATCCTGGATGAGCTTGGTGATCTCTTCCAGCGCTTTGCCTTCGCGCACCAGCCGTTCCGGCGTAAGGGCAAGGCCACGACCACGCAAAAGCCCGACATAGCGGTCGATGGTTGCATCGGCTTCCGCCTGGGCCTCCGCGCGCATGATTTCTTCCACACCCAGCCAGTGCTGAAACTCCGACGGCGGCACGATGTAAAGCATGACCAGCCCGCCGCCTGTACGTTCGGCCCGCCGGGCGGCGTAGACGATGGCCTGCTCGCATTCGGGCGTTTCATCGAGCACAACCAAAAATTTGCGCTGGTGCCCGTCTTCAAACGCGCGGCGTGTTTTCAGCATGAGGCCTCCGCAAAGCGATGACGGACCGCCAGACTGACAAGAGTGGGCGCGGTGCGCAAGCTCCCGCGGTTGTGCCGGTGGCACAGAGCCTGGGGAACATACCGGTTGTGCCCGCGGCACAGGGCCGTTGGGACATGCCGGTTGTGCCGGTGGCACAGAGCAAAGTGTGCATGAAGCAACTACCTTACCAGACCGAGAACCTCATAGACCTCGTCTAGCACCGGCGCGGCGATCTCCCGGGCACGGGTCGCGCCGTCCCGCAAAATGGCGTCGATGCCGGCTGGATCGGCCAGCAAGCGTTCCATTTCATCGCGCATAGGGCCCAGTTTCTCCACGGCGACCTCAGCCAGCGCAGGCTTAAAGGCGCCAAAGCCCTGTCCGCCAAAACTGTCGATTACCTCCGCCTTGGTCTGCTCTGACAGCGCGGCATAGATGCCAACCAGATTGTCAGCCTCCGGGCGGCCCTCCAGCCCTTCCACCGTTTCGGGCAGCGGTTCGGGATCGGGCTTGGCCTTTTTGATCTTGGTGGCGATCTCGTCGCGATCATCGGTGAGGTTGATGCGTGACAAGTCCGACGGATCGGACTTCGACATCTTCTTGGTGCCATCGCGCAGGCTCATCACCCGTGTCGCATCGCCCAAAATCAGCGGGTCGGTCATGGGGAAAACTTCTTTGCCCCAATCATTGTTGAACTTCTGCGCGATGTCGCGGGTTAGCTCCAAATGCTGCTTTTGGTCCTCGCCCACCGGCACGGCGGTCGCCTTGTAAAGCAGTATGTCGGCGGCCATCAGCGTCGGGTAGGCGTAGAGCCCAACGCTCGCTATTTCTCGGTCCATACCAGCCATTTCCTTGAGCAGGGTCATACGGTTCAGCCAGCCCAGCCGCGCCACGCAGTTGAACACCCAGGCAAGCTGGGTGTGCTCGGGCACCTGGCTCTGATTGAAGAGAGCTGATTTCTGCGGGTCCAACCCCGCCGCCATAAACGCCGCGGCGACATGGCGCGTCGCATCGGCGAGTTCCTTCGGATCCTGCCACACGGTGATCGCGTGCAGATCGACCATGCAGTAGAGGCAGTCATGGGTGTCCTGCAGCGGCACGAAATTGCGGATCGCGCCGAGATAGTTGCCGAGGGTCAGTTGGCCGGAAGGCTGCACGCCGGAAAAAACACGCGGCGTGAAGGAAGCGCCAGCTTGGTCGCTCATGAAAGGCATCCATACTTGGGTTGGAAAACGGCCCGCCTTATCGCGGGTCTTGGATCGGTTATCAACCGTCCGCGGTCTGCCGGCGCACGAGCATGCGCTTCATATCGCCAAGACGGGACGCGCCTGTGAGGTGCGCAAGGCCAAAGAAGGTGACGATCCCGGTCATAACCAGCAGGCCCAGGCCGGCAACCCTCAAGAGCAGGGGCTGACCAATCACCATCCAATCGGCCAACAGCATCGCGAGGGCCAAAAGCACCGCACCCATAGCCAGCGCGCAGGCAAGAAGTAGGGCGATCTTGATGGCGAGCGCCCGATCAATGTGCCAATAGCCGCGCTTTACCATCAGCCGGTAGAGCACCAGCGCGTTGACCCAGCCCGCAAGCGAGGTGGCGAGTGCGATGCCGACATGACCGATGAAGGGAAAAAGCGCCAGCGATGCAGCAACGTTGACGGCGACCGAAAGCGCGCCAACCTGCATGGGCGTTTTGGTGTCTTCGCGGGCAAAGAAAGCTGGCGAGAACACTTTGATGAGCACAAAGGCTGGCAAGCCAAGGGCAAAAGCTTGCAGCGCCGCCGCCGTGCCAAGGCGCGCCTCTTCGCCAAACGCACCGCGCTCGAACAGCACCGACACCAGTTCAACCGGGATCGCTGCCAGGGCCACTGCCGCTGGCAGCGTCAGCAACATGGAAAACTCAAGCGACCGGGCGCTAGCCGTTTCTGCGCCCGCTGCATCGCCAGCTTTGAGACGCCGTGCCAGCTCCGGCAACAGCACCACGCCAATGGCGATGCCCACCACGCCCAGCGGCAGCTGATAGAGCCGGTCGGCATAGTAGAGAAGCGACACAGCGCCAGCCTGAAGCGAGGCGATCATCGTGCCGACAACGATGTTGATCTGCGTGATCCCGCCGGCGATCACACCCGGAACGCCCAGCGTTACCAGCCGCTTCATCTTGTCCGACCAGCGCGGCCGCGAGAGCTTCAAAAGGAATCCAGCGCGGTGAAGGTCCACGATGACAAGAGCCAATTGCACGAACCCGCCGATCAGGACACCGACCGCGAGATAGAGCCCGGCCTGTTCGGCGCCGGCAAACCCGGAGGCGAGGATCAGCCAGAGGACGGCGATCAGCACCACATTCAGCATAACCGGTGCAAAGGCGGCGGCAGCGAAGCGTCCAAGGCCGTTGAGCACGCCTGAGATCAGCGCCAGAAGGGAAACGAGCGCCAGATAAGGCATGGTGATGCGGGTCAGAAGCACCGCCAGATCGAACTTGGCCGGGTCGCCGACAAAGCCGGGCGCCAGAACCAGCATCAGGATCGGCATGGCGATCATCGCCACGGCGCACACGAGCGTCAGCACCGTTAGAAGGCCGGCCATCGCCTCCTCGGCAAACGCCTTGGCGCGTGCGCGATGTTCCGCTTCACTCTCTTCGCCTTCCAGCGCGCGGGAGAAGAGCGGCACGAAGGCGGCGTTGAACGCGCCTTCTGCGAAAACCCGTCTGAAGAGATTGGGGAAGCGAAAGGCAACCACAAAGGCATCGGCCACAGGCCCCGTACCCAAAGCTGCCGCCATTAGGATATCGCGCACAAAACCCAGCAGGCGGCTCGACAAGGTCGCGCCGCCCACCGTGGCAAAGTTGCGCAAAAGGCTCACACGCTATCTCGTTCGTTTGCCGGCCCGAGCGGGTCGCGGTGCCGGCGTCGAGGGCGCCGGTTCGGTTGGATCTGGAATGCCATTCCCTGCTGGCCGCCGACCGCGACGTGCCAGGGCCGCCGGCCGGGGCTTCGCCGGCGTGCCGCCCACCACGTCCTGCAAGCTCTTCTGGATCGTCGAAAGCTTGGCTCGGCCTGTGATCTTCTGTCCGGTGAGGTCCGTCACATAAAAAACGTCCACGGCGCGCTCGCCGAAGGTCGCGATGTGGGCGGAATGGGTATCGAGCGACAAGACGGAACGCGCCTGCGCCAGATCGTGCAAAAGGCCCGGCCGGTCTCGGCCGGCCGCTTCAATCACGGTGAAGCGCGAGGAACCCTGATTGTCGATCATCACCTCGGCCGGCACCTTGAAGGCCTTCACCTTGCCTTTGGCCTTGCCGCGCTCGGCCATCATGGGCGGCAGATGGACCTCGCCCTTCATGGCACTTTCGACCGTTGTGGCGATGCGGTCGGCACGCCGGCGTTCATCGGCCTCGCCGTCGAATTCTTGTCGGATCAGGATCGTGTCGAGGGCCTTGCCATTCGCCGTGGTGTGGATCTGCGCGCCGACAATGTCCGCCTGCGTGGCCACGCAAGCAGCCGCAATGGTCGATAGAAGCTTGGGATGGTCATGGGTGTAGAGAACGATCTCTGTCACGCCCTCAAAGCTGTGCACCGCTGTCAGCGAGGCGAAAGCTTCCCCTGCTTCATCGGCACCTTTGATAAGGTGCGCATGGGCGATCTTGCGATCAAGTTCAGTGCGCAGCCAGTAAGGTGGGTAGTGGACCGCGCCATAAGCTTCGCGGTCGGCCTCCGTCCAGTCCGGCAGAGCCTCGAAAAGCATGGCCTTGGCGGCCTTAACCCTCTGCTCGCGCGCGCCCGCTGAATGCCCACCGGTGAGAATGATCTCCGTTTCATAATAGAGCGTGCGCAAAAGCTGCCCCTTCCAGCCGTTCCACACACCCGGCCCAACCGCGCGGATGTCGCAGACGGTCAGAATGAGAAGCAGCTTCAGCCGCTCCAGCGTCTGCACATGCGAGGCGAAGGTCTCAATCGTGATCGGGTCAGCAAGATCGCGCGACTGCGCGGTCATCGACATGACCAGATGATCCTCAATCAGCCAGGCAACCAGCGCCGTCTCGCTTTCCGCCAGGCCAAGCCTCGGACATAGCCGCCGCGCGATCTTGGCGCCGGCAATCGAATGGTCTTCTGGCCGCCCCTTAGCGATATCGTGCAGGAAAAGTGCCACATAAAGTGCTCGCCGATTCTGGATCGTCGGCAGCAGCGTGACCGACAGCGGATGCTCTTCCTTCAGATGCCCGCTTTCAATCCGCGCCAGCACGCCAACCGTGCGGATGAGATGTTCGTCCACCGTGTAATGGTGGTACATGTTGAACTGCATCATCGCGACGACCTTGCCGAAATCAGGCACGAACCGACCCAGGAACCCAGTCTCGTTCATGCGTCGCAAGGTGGCTTCAGGGCGGTTCTGTGAGGTCAGAATCTCCAGGAAAATGGCGTTTGCTTCGTCATCGTTGCGCACCGCCGGCGTGATCAGCTTCAGAGAAAGCGTGATCAGCCGTGTCGCATCTGGATGCAGCGCAAGACCATAACGGTCAGCCAACTGGAAAAAGCGCAGAAGGTTCACCGGATCGTCGTTGAAGACGTTCTCATGGGCCACGTTGAGACGTGAATTCTCAACGGTGAACACGTCGCTGCCCGGCAGCGTTTTAACCTTGCGCCGACGCAGCGGACCAAGCATGCGATCCAGGATCGGCGTCTGTTTGGTCTCCGCTTCTTCAAGCCGCGCGCACAGGATACGGGTCAGATCGCCGACATCCTTGGCGACCAGAAAATAGTGCTTCATGAACCGCTCGACCGGCTGCATGCCGGGATGATCGGTGTAACCGAGACGTTCAGCGATGGCACCTTGTAGATCAAAGGCGAGCCGGTCATCGGGGCGCCGGGTCAGGAAGTGGATGTGGCACCGCGCCGCCCACAAGAAGTCGCTGCCCTTGACGAAGCTATTGTACTCGCGCCGTGTGAAAACACCTTGTGTCACCAGCTCGTTTTCATCACCGACCTGGTAGACATATTTGCCGATCCAAAACAGCGTGTTGAGGTCGCGAAGCCCGCCTTTGCTCTCCTTCACATTCGGCTCGACAAGATAGCGTGACGAACCTTGCTTGGCATGACGGGTGTCGCGCTCGGCAAGCTTGGCTGTCACGAATTCGGACGCCGTCCCCTTCACCACCTGATCCTGAAAGGCGGTATGGAACTGCTTGAAGAGCGGCTCATCGCCAAGCAAAAAGCGCGCCTCCAGAAGGGCTGTGCGGATCGTCATGTCTTGTTTGGCAAGCCGCACGCATTCCTCGATGGTGCGTGTTGCGTGGCCGACCTTGAAGCCGCAATCCCATAGAAAGTAGAGCAAGCTCTCCACCACCTGCTCGCCCCAGGGCGTTTGCTTGGCAGGCCGCAGGAACAACAGGTCAATGTCGGACATCGGAGCGAGCGTGCCACGTCCATAGCCACCGACGGCGCAAACGGCGAGCCGTTCACCCTCCGAGGGGTTCACCAGCGGGTAGCGATAGGTCGTGACGATGCGAAAGAGCGTGTCGATCAGCATGTCCTCGGCGAGCGACAAGCGCTGCGCGCAGGCAAGCCCGCCGCGATCGGCCAGAAGATGAGTTTCCGCCGATCTCAAAATGCCCGCCACGGCCGACCGCACCATCGGGATCAGCCCGGGGTGCGCCGCATCATAAGAACCAGAATCCTCAATATGATCGCGCATCGCGGTGTAAAGCGCGTCGGCATCCAGAAGCGGCGCGGCATCATCCCGTCGCACCAGTTTTGGCCCGCTCGCCATGCGCGCCTTTGGCTTTTGTTTGACATCCAGGGGTGCGGTGGCTGTGGCCATGGTTAGCGCGGTTCCTTCAGGCGAGCTGCCAAATCATACGCAAAATCGAGCGCTTGCCGTGGTGTCATCTGGTCGGGATCCTGTCCATCCATCCAAGAGGCAAGCAGGGCTTTTGCCGCTTCCTCTACCTGCTCGGCCGTTGGTTCGGTTCGCTCCGCAACCGGTGTCGCCGCAGCAAACAGCGGCAGGCCTTCAAACACGGCGTCCGGTTTCTCGCCTTCACCGTGGTCCCGCCGGGTCTCCAGATGGTCAAGCACCTGCCGCGCCCGCGCAACCGCTGTAGCTGGCAACCCGGCCAGTTTGGCGACCTGCAGCCCGTAGGATCGGTCCGCGGCGCCTGGCACCACTTCGTGCAAAAAGATCACGTCGCCATCCCATTCGCGCACCTTCAAGGTGCGATTGTCGACGCGCTCCAACCGTTCTGCAAGCACTGTCAGCTCATGATAATGGGTCGCAAACAGGGCGCGGCAATGGCTTTTGTCGTGCAAATGCTCAACGCAGGCCCAGGCGATGGAAAGCCCGTCATAGGTGGCCGTGCCGCGACCGATCTCATCGAGAATGACAAGGCTCTTCGGTCCGGCCTGATGCAGAATCGCGGCCGTCTCAACCATCTCCACCATGAAGGTGGATCGTCCGCGCGCCAGATCATCTGCCGCGCCCACCCGGCTAAAGAGCGCATCGACAAGGCCGATGGTCGCGCTTTCGGCGGGCACGAAGCAGCCAGCCTGAGCCAAGATAGCGATCAGCGCGTTCTGGCGCAGGAAGGTCGATTTACCGCCCATATTAGGTCCGGTGATGAGATGCACCGCGCCGGCCTCATCGCCGTCGCAGCCAAGCGTGCAGTTGTTGGCAACAAACTGCGCCTTACCGCCATCGCGCATGGCGCGTTCGACGACCGGATGGCGACCGCCTTGAATGTCAAAGGTGAGGTCGTCCCGCATCATGGGGCGCACATGCCGGTCATGGACAGCCGTTTCAGCAAGGCCAGCCGCCACATCGATGGCCGACAGCGCGTCGGCCACACCGTCAAGCGCCTGCCGTTCGGCCAACACAGCCTCGCACAGATCATCAAACCGCGCCTTCTCCAAGGCTAGTGCCCGCGCTGCCGCGCCGACGATGTCGGCTTCTAGCTCGGCCAGTTCCTTGGTCGAAAAGCGCATTGCATTCGCCATGGTCTGGCGATGGAAAAAGATGTCCGGCGCCTCCTGCAAAGGCCCGGCCTGCAAGGTCGGCACCTCGATGAAATAGCCAAGCACGCCATTGTGTTTGATCTTCAGCGAACGCGCCTGGGTCTGGTCCCCATAGGTGGCCTGAAGCCCGGCAATCACTTTTCGTGCGTCATCGCGTAAGGACCGCGCGGCATCCAGATCGCCATCAACGTTGGCGGCGACAAAGCCACCATCACGGGCAAGAAGGGGAGGACTTTCCACCAGTTCCCGGCCCAGCCGGTCGGTCAGCAAGGTCGGACGCGACGCCAGGGCTTTGCGGGCCAATCGGAGGAGAGCGGGAAGCTCCTCGGGCAGCGCATCCTCAACAAAGCCAGCCTGATCAAGCGCCAGGCCGATGGAGGCAAGATCGCGTGGTCCGGCCCGTCCAAGCTGAACCCTAGAAAGCGCCCTCGCCAAATCCGGTCCGCCGGAGAGGGCGGTCCGCACGGTTCGGCGCGCTTCACTGTCATCGACGAACACATCCACCGCGTCGTGACGCGCGCCAATTGTTGCAAGGTCGGTCAGCGGTGCGCCGATCTGTCCGGCGAGACGCCTGGTGCCGGCGCTTGTTACGCAGCGATCGATAGCCGCAAGAAGCGTTGTGGCCTGTTCGCCGGAGCGGGCTTTCACAAGATCAAGGCTGGCCCGCGTCGCCTCATCAATGGCCACGGTCCCGCCAGCGCGCGCCTGCACCGGCGGTTTCAGGCTCGCAAAGGCTTGTTTCTGCGTGCGCTCCACATAGCCGATTAGGGCTGCCGCCGCGCGTTCTTCCCCTCGGGAGAAACTGCCGAACGCATCGAGGCTTGCGACATTGAAGGCCGCCGCAACCTGGCCAGCCGCCCCCGACCCATGAAACAGCGCCGAGGGCTGAGCGGACAGACTGCCGCCGAGCCGGCTGAGCGCATCCATCGCTTCCCCGTCAGGGTCAAGCGTGTCCGGAAAGAGCGTTTCGGCCGGCGCAAGCCGGGCGAGCTCGGCTTCAACACGGGTTCCTGAGACTTCGCCGACGTGAAAGGCGCCGGTGGAAAGATCCATCCAGGCAAGACCAAAGCTTTCACCGCCGGCCTCCGGCGCAAGCGCCAGCAACCAGTTGGCTCCACCGGTCGGAAGAAGTGCGTCCTCGGTTAGCGTGCCTGGCGTGATGAGGCGCGTCACATCGCGCTTTACCACGGCCTTGGAACCACGTTTCTTGGCCTCTGCGGGATCTTCCAACTGTTCGCAGACAGCAACCTTGTGGCCGGTGGCGATTAGCTTTTGCAGATAGTCTTGCGCGGCATGCACCGGCACACCAGCCATGGGGATGTCGTCCCCGCCATGCTTGCCGCGCTTGGTGAGCGCGATGCCGAGCACACGGCTTGCCACCGCCGCATCATCAAAGAAGAGCTCGTAGAAATCGCCCATCCGGAAAAACAGCAGGCTGTCGGCATTCGCCGCCTTGATCTCCAGATACTGCGCCATCACAGGTGTTGCGCCCTGCGCCACCGGCAGAGGGGCAGCAGGCGCTTGTGTGTCGTCAGGCTTCAGGGCGGGCGCGTCCATGGGTTCGTTCTAGCAAATGCCGGTTCAAACGCCAGCGGACCAGCCACCAAAGCCGTGCATGACCGGCCGGCCGGCAAAAGAGCCTGGACAAACACCTTTCACGCAACCTCACTTGGCCTTTTTAGAACTTGTTCCTATGGACTGTTTCCATCCCTGCATTGCCGCTTTTATGGTCAGCGGCTCAACCATCCTGAAAGGACCTCACCTTATGGCCCGCGACCTGCCCGGCGACCCCCACCAATCCCGCAACACCTTTGGTGGCAAGCGTCCGGCAATCACCGATCAGGATGCGCTCGATTTCCACGCCGCAGGCCGTCCGGGCAAGTTGGAGGTGGTCGCCACGAAGCCCATGGCGACGCAGCGCGATTTATCGCTTGCCTACTCGCCAGGCGTTGCAGTCCCGGTGGAGGCGATTGCCGAGAACCCCGACTGCGCGTTCGATTACACAACGCGCGGCAACATGGTGGCGGTGATCTCCACCGGCACAGCCATTCTGGGCCTTGGCAATCTGGGTGCACTGGCCTCCAATCCGGTGATGGAAGGCAAGTCGGTCCTCTTCAAGCGCTTCGCCGATGTCGATTCCATCGATCTGGAACTCGACACCGAAGATGTCGACGCCTTCGTCAACGCCGTGCGCTATCTCGGCCCCTCCTTCGGCGGCATCAATCTGGAAGACATCAAGGCCCCCGATTGCTTCATCATTGAAAGCCGGTTGCGCGAGCTGATGGACATTCCGGTCTTCCACGACGACCAGCACGGCACGGCCATCATCGCGCTTGCCGGGCTCATCAACGCTCTCGACCTCACCAATCGCGACATCAAGGAAACGACGCTCGTCTGCAACGGCGCGGGCGCGGCCGCTATAGCCTGCATCGAGCTCATTAAAGCGCTCGGCATGCCCGCGGAAAACATCATCCTGTGCGATACACGCGGCGTCATCTATCAGGGCCGCGAAGACGGCATGAACCAGTGGAAGGCGGCCCACGCCACCAAGACCGACCGCCGCACGCTGGAAGAGGCAGTCAAAGGCGCTGATGTGTTCTTCGGCCTGTCCGTCAAAGGAGCGCTGACGCAGGACATGGTGGCGTCGATGGCCGACAACCCGATCATCTTCGCCATGGCCAGCCCCGATCCTGAGATTGCACCGGAAAAGGTAATGGAGGTGCGCCAGGACGCCATCATGGCGACCGGCCGGTCCGACTACCCCAACCAGGTCTACAATGTTCTGGGCTTCCCGTACATTTTCCGCGGCGCGCTCGATGTTCGGGCGACCACGATCAATGACGATATGAAAATCGCTGCCGCGCGAGCACTCGCCGAGCTGGCACGCGAGGATGTGCCGGACGAGGTGGCGGCCGCCTATCAGGGGTCACGTCCCCGCTACGGTCCGCAATACATCATCCCGGTGCCGTTCGATCCGCGCCTTATCTCCGCCATTCCGGCCGCTGTTGCCAAAGCGGCGGTTGAGTCCGGCGTTGCCCGCCGCCCAATAGTCGATGAGGCGGCGTACCGGGCCGAGCTTTCCGCCCGGCGCGACCCCGTGGCAGGCGTTCTCAACCGCATCCATGAGCGCGTGAAGCGGCTTAAAAAACGCGTTGTCTTCGCCGAGGGCGAGGAAGAGCAGGTAATGCGTGCCGCAGTCTCTTTCGCCAGCCAGGGCCTCGGACAGGCGGTGCTTGTTGGCCGCGAAGACGTCATCCGCCGCGAAGCCGAGGAGGCCGGCATTGACCTGTCGATGCTGACAATCGCCAACGCTCGGACTTCGCGCCGCCAGGAAGACTATGCGGAGTTCCTGTATCAGCGGCTCCAGCGCAAAGGCTTCCTCTACCGCGACTGCCAGCGCATGGTGAACACGGACCGCAACTATTTCGGTGCCTGCATGGTCGCCATGGGCGAAGCGGACGCGATGATCACCGGCGTCACGCGCAACTATTCGGTCGCGCTCTCGTCTGTGCGTCGGGTGGTTGATGCTAAGCCTGGCCACCGGGTGATCGGGGCGAGCCTCTGCCTTGCACGCGGCCGCACGGTCCTCATCGCCGACACCGCCGTGCACGACATGCCAACCTCCGAGGAGCTGGCGGACATCGCCGAAGAGGCTGCCGGCGCCGCCCGTCGTCTGGGTTATGAGCCAAGGGTGGCCATGCTCGCTTACTCCACCTTCGGCCATCCACCGGGCGAGCGCGCCGCGCGGGTTCAGGAAGCAGTACGCATCCTTGATATACGCCGTGTCGATTTTGAGTATGATGGCGAGATGAACGCCGATGTGGCGCTCAACATGGACGTGATGGAGCAGTATCCGTTCTGCCGGCTCACCGCGCCCGCCAACGTCCTCGTCATGCCGGCGTTTCACTCCGCATCCATCGGCACAAAAATGCTTGAGGAACTGGGCGGCTCAACCGTCATCGGGCCGCTGCTGGTCGGCCTTGACAAGCCGATCCAGATCACGCGTCTCGGCGCGAGTGATGCGGAGATCGTCAATATGGCGGTGCTCGCCGCCTACAATGTGAACGCGTAGCGTGGGTTGGGCCGTCAGCCTAGCTCGAAGGTGAGCGTTTCTTAGAGAACGGCCAGGCCGCCGCCGGAGCGCAACAGAGTGCTCCGCAGGCTTGCCGGCAGGGCGAGCCAAATGCACTTCATGGTGGGTCGCATAATCTTCAGGAAGCCTTCGCGGTAGATCCAGGCTGCTGGTGATGACGCGACCAGATAGTCGACCACATCGACGGTCATGGTCGACCAGCTTTCTTTGTAGCCGGTCATGGGCGCCAGCATGTCATAGCCGGCCCATCCCGCCTCAAAGCCGTGCAGGATAGATGATTCCATCTGCACCTTGCCGGCCGACAGCGCCTCATAGGCCGGATCATAGGTGCCCATGAAGGCAATGTTACCATGGGAGCCGGTGAGGCCGATCTCAATCGCCGCCGGCTTGCCGTCCACTTTCTGAACGAACAAGGTCATAGGGTTGGCAACGCTCGACCGGGCAATGGATGCCTTCAGGGTTTTCAGCGCGCGGGCATCCATAAAGGCACGGCTCGACAGGCCGCGGGCCGCAAGCCAGGCAAGTTTCCAATCGAGCGCCAGATCGCAGAGCTCAGCGGCTTGCGGGCCGGCTTCGACGACCTCAAAGGAGAGCTCACCGCGCTTGGCAAGCGCATTGCGTTTCTTGCGGCGGTTCTGCCGCGAGCGTTTCGAAAAGGTCGCGAAATAGTCTTCCGCTGAACCGAAGCCGGTGAGGTCAGCAATGGCCGCTTGGCGCGTCTCCCCCAGGGTATGGCCGGGAAGATCGAGCAGTTGGTGGACACGGGCATCGGCGCGCACATTGCGCAGCAACAGGCCGGCAAGTGGCCATTGCTTCAGCGCTTCGGCCAGGCAGGCTCGAACGGCCTTGGCGTCGCAATCAGCGTCAAGCAACACGTCGCCATACTGGATCAGCGGATCACCGACCCATTCGGCCCACGCCACGGGGCCATCACGGCGCACCGCAAGCGGCACAAGGCCAACCAGATCGTCAGCATCATAGAGCGCCAGAATGTGCGCATGATGGGTCGGATCGCTGCCGAAAGCATACGCATCAAGCCAAGGCAGGCACAGATCGAAGGCCTGAAACGCAACCGAGCCAGAGGAGCGGATCGTCAGAGCTTGCCAATCCGTCTCAAGCGCCAAGATCGAATCGCGATCGCTAACAAGCTGCGCGCGATAGCGCTGTGCGGTCGCTTTGCTTT
The DNA here is from genome assembly GCA_050043025.1 of Cohaesibacteraceae bacterium. Lineage (GTDB taxonomy): Bacteria > Pseudomonadota > Alphaproteobacteria > Rhizobiales > MH13 > MH13. The sequence goes on along the minus strand of JBHJIX010000043.1, from coordinate 13,066 downwards.
GTGCGGAAGGGCGGCTTTGGCGGTCGGCCTGGTCAAAAGGCGCGTGCTTGGCATCCAGAAGCTCGGCGCGGGCGGATTGAACGGCCCGCCGTACCCTCGCGCCCCGGACCGGATAAAGCTCTGCGTCGATGCTCATTGGTGCTGCCATGCCCTGATGAAACCTGGCCGGCACAGTGCACGATCTGTTTTAAGATTGGGGCAAGAGGCAGGGTCACCAGCGCGTTAACGCGGTTGGTCGAATGCAACCGACCTCTTCGTCATCGACAATAGGTGCTGGAGCGCTGGGCGTTGTCGATATGGATATGGTCTTGATGGAACCCATCCGACCCGGGCCCAAGCACCGTTTTGTACGGACCACAGGCAGCCTCGCGATAGGTGGCCTGAAAACGCGCCTCGCCGCTGGTCGCATCGCCCGGCTGCGGCTGGACGGACCATTGATATCCATCGGTCATTGTGATCGCCCGCACATCGATGGCCCTGCCAAAGCCATGTTCGCTCACACGGGCACCCTCCACATGGTTGCGGGTCCGGCACACGTAGGACGCGGCAACATGAACGGTGGATGGCCGGCTTCCAAAGGCTGCCTGCGCCTCGGGTGTCAGTGTGCCAGCCAGGAAATCGGAAAAGGCGAGCGCAGTTGGGCAGGCGAGGAGCGCAGAGGGGGACAGCGTGACAGGCCCGATAGAGCGCACGCGCACCGCATCCTCAATGCCGCAGACCCCTTCGCCGGTGTGCTGGCCGACCGTTTCAAAAACGCCGCCTGCCGATTGAAGTGTCGCCGCGCAGCTTGACGCTGCCGCAGGCTGGGCAGGTACGGCTTGCGGAGTTGAACGGGTCGTTAGCTGTGGCCGCGCAATAGGGTTGGGTGGGGCCTCCAGCGCTGGCCCCACCACAGCGATCGGTGGAACAACTGGGTTGGGTGGAGTGGTTTCGTTTGCCTCGCCAGTGCTCGTCGCCATCAACACCATGGGCTATAGGAGGCCGGTCAGGACCGGTCGGCAGAAGGCAGGGATGAGGCGCACGGGAAGATCTCTGGCTGGGGCGTTCTTGGTTTTCTGCTCCGTGACCTAGCTTCATGTCCATAGCGAGGCCAGCCTCCTGAGCAATCCAGGCCCCCGGTCGAGAGCGAAATGGAATTGCGCTATCTGAGAGATCGGCAAAACAGTTTGTACCATCTGATGGTCAAATGAACTTCTTGTCGCAAGACCATTGCGCTGGTCTTGGTTAGCTTAAAGACCTCTTTCCTACCTTGAAACGGGGTTCATCCGATGACTCGCCTTTCCGCTCTTGCTCTTTCCACCACCGCGGCTGCTCTTTTGGCCGGAACCGCCATGGCCGGCGAAGCCACGCCGCTTGTCGATACCGCCTGGCTTCAAGCGCATCTCGACGCGCCGGAGGTCGTTGTTCTCGATATTCGCAACGTCACCGATGAAGCCGATCCTTTCGCCCAGGGTCACATTCCAGGTGCCGTTGCCGCCGCCTACAATCAGGTCGGCTGGCGCACCGAAATTGACGGCACCATCGGTGTCCTGCCGCTAGAGGCAGACATTCAAGCGCTGATCGAGAGCCTCGGGGTCGACAATCACGAGCATGTGGTGATCGCCCCTGTGGGTGAAAACTCTTCTGACTTCGGTGCTGCCACCCGCGTCTATTGGACCTTCAAGGTCCTCGGCCATGACAATGTGTCCATCCTTGACGGCGGCTATGTTGCCTGGAACCGCGATGGCGGCGCGCTCTCAACCGAGGCCGCACCGGTTGAGCAGGGATCCTTTGAGATCAGCTTCCGCGATGAGCTTCTCGCGACAGCCGACGATGTTGAAGTTGCCGACGCGTCTGGCATCACGCTGGTCGATGGCCGTCCGGAAGCGCAATTCACCGGTGAGCAGCAAAGCGGCGTCGTCGCCCGCGCCGGCACCATTCCAGGTGCTGTGAACCTTGAGCAGGCGCGCCTCTATGATGTGAATGCTGCTTCATATGCCGATGCGCAGACAGTGGCATCCATCGCCGGCGAAGTTGGCGTGCCGCTTGATCAGGCCGCCATTACCTTCTGCAACACCGGCCATTGGGCCTCTGTCGTCTGGTTCGGGCTTTCAGAGGTCGCCGGCCAAGAGAATGTCTCCATGTATGATGGTTCTATGACCGAATGGGCAGCCGACCCAGCGCGCCCCGTCATCAACGGCGCGGTGAATTGATCCAATCAGTCTGAAATGAAGAAACCCGCTCAGCCATGGGCTGAGCGGGTTTTTTACGTTCTATCGGCAAAGATCAGCCGCCGAAGAAATCCTTCACCTTGGCGAAGAACCGGCTTATTTCAGGGTGCCCGCCTTGCCCGCAGCGGCATCAGCCGCGAGGACAAGCAAGCCAGGATGAACCACGCGAGGATCACCCCCCGAAGAAATCCTTCACCCTGTCGAAGAACCCACTCATTTCCGGGTGGTTATGGTCCCCGCCTTCGGCTTCGAACTCAGCCAGCAGTTCGCGCTGGCGCTTGGTGAGTTTCTGTGGCGTTTCCACCAGCACCTGAACGTACAAGTCGCCTTCCTCGCGCTGACGCAGGATGGGCATGCCCTTGCCCTTCAGGCGGAACTGTTTGCCGGTCTGGGTGCCCTCGGGCACCTTCACCCGTGTGCGCCCGCCATCAAGCGTCGGGACCTCGAAATCTCCTCCGAGCGCTGCCGTGGTAATGGAAATCGGCGCGCGGCAGAACAGGTCCGCACCATCGCGCTGGAAGATCGTGTGCGGCTTGATTGAGACGAAGATGTAAAGATCGCCGGCCGGCGCTCCGCGCATGCCGGCTTCGCCCTCGCCAGCGACGCGGATGCGGTTACCATCGTCAATGCCGGCGGGGATATTGACCGATAGCGTGCGCTCCTGCGTAACGCGGCCCGTGCCGGTGCACACATCGCACGGGTCTTTGATCACCTCGCCCCGCCCGCCGCAGGTTGGGCAGGTCCGCTCCATGGCAAAGAAGCCCTGGCTCATGCGCACCTTGCCCATGCCGCCGCAGGTTTCGCAGGTTACAGGACTGGTTCCTGGTTTTGCGCCGGTGCCTGAACAGGTGTCACAGGCAACCGAGGTCGGCAGCACCAAATCCACCGTCTTGCCTTCAAAGGCTTCTTCCAGCGTGATGTCCAGATTGTAGCGAACATCCGAGCCGCGCTGGGCACCACCGGCGGAGCGGCGTCGCGAACCACCCATGAACTCGCCGAAAATCTCTTCAAAGATGTCGCTCATGCCGGCCGCGCCGGCCCCGCCACCGAACCCGCCCATACCGCCGGGGCCGCCCTGTTCAAAGGCCTGATGGCCGAAGCGGTCATAGGCCGCCCGTTTCTGAGGGTCGCGCAGAATTTCGTAAGCTTCGTTGACGTCCTTAAAGGCTTGTTCTGCCTCCGCATCGCCCGGGTTTCGATCCGGGTGGAACTGCATGGCTTTCTTGCGGAAAGCACTTTTGAGCACCTTGTCATCGGAGTCGCGGGCGACGCCCAAAAGCTCATAGAAGTCCTGCTTGGCCAAACCGGGGTGCCTTAGGGTTGAAAAGGAACGAGAAACGGAGCGGGTGCCGCGTTGACAGGCCCATTGCCACCTGTCAACCGCGACAGGCGCTCAAATGGGGACGCAAGGTCCGCTCTGCAAGCAAGAATTGGCTGGTTGGACTGCTCTTTACCGGCTGAATGCCGACCGGATGAGGCTAAAGCCGGCCAGCGAGAACAGGGCTGCCGTTGCGCCCTCCACCCATCGGCTAACCCGCCGATAACCCCGCCGGAGGGCAGGAAGTGAAAAGGCGAGCGCGTAGCCGGTGTAGTTCAGAACGCCGATCGCCATGCAGATCAATGTCACCGTCGCCACCAGACCAATGCCACTGTCATTGGAAAGCCCCATGGAAAGGGCGGCCATCCAGGCGATGACAGCCTTGGGGTTGGAGAGGTTGAGGAGAAGCCCGCGCCAAAACCAGCGGCCATTTCCGCTCTCTTGCATGCTCACGGCCTGCTCGTCGCCCTTGACTGCGGATTTGCCTGCCTGAAAGGCAAGCCACAAAAGGTAGAGACCACCAAGGATTTTGAGCGCTGTGAGCGCATAGAACGAGCTCTGGAGCAATGCGCCCATACCGGTGGCAGCGATACAGCCCCACACCGCAAGACCAAGCGAAAGACCCAGCCCAAACTCCAATCCCTTTTCGCGCCCGCTACGCATCGAGATGGTCGCAACCGCCAGATTGGCCGGACCGGGCGAGACGGCAACGATGAAGAAGGCCGCTGCAATGGGGAGGAGAGTTTCAAGCATGGTCGTCACCTGGAACAGAGCCCGCACTCCGCTCACACATCAGGTTACAGAGACGTCCGTCAAGCTGCGCGACTGGCCTTGGCGGTGAAGAGCCCAGCCAGGCCCAGAAAGGTCGCCCCGAACCGGTTGGCCAGCTTCATGGTCCAGGGCCTGCGGAATTGATCTCTGAGACTGCTCGCAAAGACGAGCCAGAACAGGCTGTTGACAGTCGCGATGGCCAGGAAGGTCAGGATCAAAATTGCGAACTGCTGAAAGATCGGGCCTGAGGCGCTGACAAATTGCGGCACGAAGGCGACGTAGAACACCGGTCCCTTGGGATTGAGTACGCTGACCAAAAGTGACTGAAGAAACACCGATCTCAGAGGTTGGCGAGCGCCTTCCTCGCCTGCCGTCCAGTTCTCAGTCGGCGCCATCCAGAGCTTGAAGGCAAGCCAGAGCAGATAGACGGCTCCGGCCATCTTCAGAAGCGTGAAAAGAAAGGCCGAGGTCGCCAATAGCGCACCAGCACCGGCAAGCGACAGGCTCATGGCCACGAACGCTCCAGCGACCACCCCTGGTACGGTTGCTAGTCCGGAGCGCCGGCCATCTCGGATGGCATAATTGACCGTCAGAACGATGTTGGGACCGGGGATCAGGACGACCGCCGTGCTGGCGACGACAAAGGCGATCCAGGTCTCAAAAGTCATCGCGGCGCTCCTCTGTACGAGGAGCTTAGGCTGAAAGACGCCTTCAAATCCACAAGCGAATAGGACTCGGCTTTACTGCGGGCCTATCCGCTCAAACGCCGTGTCAGACCGTCCTTCCAGGGTCGCGGTGTAGCCGGATAGGCAACCAATCGTGTGATAGATCTTAGCGGACCAGCGTCCATTCGACGGTGCGACCACTTGGCGACGTAAAAGTCAGGACATCGCCATTCACATCCACCGTTTGACACTCAAAGCCAGCGGCTTGTTCCGGAGCGGTAATGTCTCGACACCACTCGCCATCGACGATTTCCCAAGTACCGACAACTGGGCCACCCAAGAGCGTACCGTCTGGATTAACGTTCAATTCGAAGCGCCCATTGGTCATGACCGCGCCGGATAGCATTGATTGAAGATCATCTGCCAAAGCAGATGAGCAACTCAACGCCAAGATACATGAGGTTATGCTTATATGTATTTTCATATCTATGGTTTCCTCTTGTAGTCTCTTTTTTAATATAATGACTCATAAATAATAAAACATAAAGTTTGATCTTTGGAACCTGGCTACTGCTCAAACACCGTGTCGGACCGCCCTTCCAAGGTCGCGGTGTAGCCAGCGTCTGTCAGAACCTTGCGCAGCGCGTTGCCGGCATCATGCTTGGTTTCGGCGAGCACCATGCGCGGAAAAAGATGCTCTGGCGCGTCCCGCAGGAACGGCCCAATCGCCTGCACCTCGTGGCCTTCGATATCGATCTTGAGAAAATCGATGCGTGTCAGCCCCGCATCCGCAACGATGGAGGAAAGCGGCCGTGCCGGCACATTGATCAGACCCTTCTGGTACAGGCTTGGCGCTCCATCGGTCACCTTCACCGAACCCAGGTTCCAGGTGCCCGTTTGCAGCTGCACCATGCCCGGTGAGTCGCTCACCGCACAGCGCGCGACGGTCGTCTGATCATCAAGGCCTGAGAAGGCGAGATTGGCGACCAGGCGGTTCTGTGTCTTGGGGTTGGCTTCAATGCAAAGCAATCGAGCGGTCTTGCCGGCCTTCGCGGCCAGATGGGCGCACAGCACAGAGTAGGTGCCGGTGTTGGCGCCCACATCAACCACGACAGCTTCCTGGTCCATGCTGCCGGTCAGACAACGCGCAATGGCAGCTGCTTCGGGAAGATCGACTAGGCCTGGCCTAGCATAACATTTGGTGTCGGCATGGTTCTCGCGCGGGTAAAGCCGGAGGCGAAACCCCTCATAAGGCTCCAGATCCACCGGCCCCGGACGGCCAAGCAGCGAAAGCCGCCAGATTGGCCAGTTGAGGATCGACCCCATGCGCGGAAAGCGACGGGGAACCAGCTTCGTGCCGACCGCGCGTATGGCGCTGCGCGAGGGACCAAGCGAACAGGTTCCAAATGGGGCGTAGGGGGTGAACGCGCGGCGACTGTCGGCGATCTGTGAAGCGTCCACCTCAATGGCGGGCTGGTCTGGCGAATCAGAATATGTCAGGTCACGCATGATGGGCGCGACCGTATGGCGATACCACGCGTCACTTTGATGACACTTGCTCCCTCACGGCCGCGGTTCGCCGCAGGCAGCCTGACCAAACAAAAAAAGGCCCGGCAATTGCCGGGCCTTTTCTAACCTATTGAGAAAGAAGAGCGTCAGGACGCTTTCTTCTGGTCGTCGTCATCGACATCTTCAAATTCGGCGTCGACCACATCATCGTCATGCGCAGCGTCAGCAGCCGCATCGGCGGAGGCAGCAGCCTCTTCCTCAGCCTGGCTAGCGGCATACATTGCCTCTCCCAGTTTCATGGACGCAGTCGCCAGAGCCTGGCTCTTCTCGTCGATGGCCTCTTTGTCGTCGCCTTCCAGCGCCGTCTTCAGATCGGCAATCGCAGCCTCGATGGCAGATTTGTCGTCTTCGCCGACCTTGTCGCCATAGTCTTCCAGAGCCTTTTCGGAGGAGTGGACCAGCGCTTCGCCCTGGTTTTTTGCTTCCACAACCTCGCGACGCTTCTTGTCCTCTTCGGCATGGCTTTCCGCGTCCTGGACCATCTGGTTGATGTCATCGTCGGACAGACCGCCAGAAGCCTGAATGCGGATCTGCTGCTCCTTGCCGGTGCCCTTGTCCTTGGCGGACACCGACACGATGCCGTTGGCGTCGATGTCGAAGGTCACCTCAATTTGAGGCATGCCGCGCGGTGCCGGCGGGATACCAACGAGGTCGAACTGGCCGAGGATCTTGTTGTCGGCAGCCATTTCACGCTCGCCCTGGAAGACCCGGATGGTCACGGCCGACTGGTTGTCGTCGGCGGTGGAGAACACCTGGCTCGTCTTGGTCGGGATCGTCGTGTTGCGGTCGATGAGGCGGGTGAACACGCCGCCCAGGGTCTCAATACCCAGCGAAAGCGGCGTCACGTCGAGCAGCAGGACATCCTTCACGTCACCCTGCAGCACGCCAGCCTGAACGGCCGCGCCAATGGCAACAACCTCGTCAGGGTTCACACCCTTATGCGGTTCCTTGCCGAAGAACTCCTGCACCGTTTCCTGGACTTTGGGCATGCGGGTCATGCCCCCGACCAGAACAACCTCGTCAATGTCGCCGGCTTTCAGGCCAGCGTCCTTGAGAGCAGCCGCCATAGGGTTGACCGTGCGCTTGCCCAGATCATCCACCAGGCTTTCAAATTTCGCCCGGGTCAGCTTCATCGTCAGGTGCTTGGGACCGGAGGCATCGGCGGTGATGAAGGGCAGGTTGATCTCGGTCTGTGTCGAAGACGACAGCTCGATTTTGGCCTTCTCGGCAGCCTCTTTCAGACGTTGAAGGGCTAGCTTGTCGGCCTTCAGGTCGATGCCCTGCTCTTTCTTGAACTCGTCGGCCAGATACCCAACCAGGCGCATGTCAAAGTCTTCACCGCCCAGGAACGTATCGCCGTTCGTGGACTTCACCTCGAACACGCCGTCGCCGATTTCCAGGATGGAAACGTCGAACGTGCCGCCGCCAAGGTCATAGACGGCGATGGTTTTACCATCGTTCTTCTCAAGCCCATAGGACAGCGCTGCCGCCGTCGGCTCGATGATGATGCGCAGAACCTCAAGGCCGGCGATCTTGCCAGCATCTTTGGTGGCCTGGCGCTGAGCGTCGTTGAAATAGGCCGGTACGGTGATCACCGCCTGCTCGACCTTCTCGCCAAGGAAGGCCTCGGCGGTTTCCTTCATCTTTTGCAGGATGAAGGCGGAAATCTGTGACGGGGAATAGTCGGTGTCATCGACTTTCACCCACGCATCGCCATTCTCGGCTTTTACGATCTCGTACGGCACAAGGTCCTTGTCCTTGGCGACCGTTGGATCGTCGTAACGCCGCCCGATCAGGCGTTTGACGGCAAACAGTGTGCCGTCCGGATTGGTGACCGCCTGGCGCTTGGCCGGCTGACCGACCAGCCGCTCGCCGCCATCGGCAAACGCGACCATGGACGGCGTGGTGCGCGCGCCTTCAGCGTTCTCGATCACTTTCGGGTTTTTGCCGTCCATCACGGCCACGCAGGAATTGGTGGTTCCCAAATCAATACCAATGACTTTCGCCATGGATCGTACCTCATTGTGTTTCAGGCAGACCGGCCGGACCCGACTGCGCGGCATTCCGGCGAATGCGCGAGGCCATATCAGAAAAGCTGCCGCGCCGCGATCCCCTTGGGGGGTGGGATGAAAAATCGGTGGGGAAAGCCCGTCAGTCAGGCGCTCCGCGATCGGGCGGTATATAAGAACGGCCCTTTCGCCCTGCAAGACGCTTCGCGCAACAAGGTGATTTGCCCCTATCAACCATTTGGCGGGTATCGGCCCATCAGGTGCCGGCCTTCTTGCCGCGCCACAAAATAAAGAGCCCGGAACAGACGATGAGCCCGCAGCCGGCAAGCATCGCAAGGCTCAGTTCTTCGCCAAACAGGACAACGCCGAAGGCGATCCCGAACAGAAGCCGCGTGTAGCGAAACGGCGTCACGGCCGACACATCACCGGTCCGCATGGCCTTCATCAGTGAGGAATACCCCACCAATCCGGCAAGCACTGCCCCGCAAACGAAAAGCGCCGCCTGCGGCTGCGGCCACACGAAGGGCACGCGCTCCCATAACGCGTAGAGCAGGCCAGCCAGCATGATGGACGCAAAACCATGCGCCCCGAGAACCGCTGTGCTCAGCGAAGCCGGTGCCGCGCGGCTGGCCAAGTCGCGCCCAGCAAAGCCCAGCATGCCGATCACCGCCAACAGTGACAGGAGGGAAAAACTCTCCGCGCCCGGCTGCACCATGATGATGACACCCACCATGCCAAGCGCAATGGCCAACCAGCGCCGCCAGCCAACTTTCTCGCCAAAGAACAGCGCCGCACCGGCGACCACCACCAGCGGTGCCGCCTGCAAGATCACGGTTGTTGTCGAAAGCGGCGTGAAGGCGAGTGCCAGCACGAAGAACAGCCGCCCGGTGATCTCGAAAAACACCCGCACCCGCATCGGGCGGGAGAAGGCATCAGGCGCAAGGAGGTTCTCCCGGTTGGCGAGCGCAATGGCCGAAAACAACAGCGCTCCGCCCAGCCCGAACAGCACCAAAAGCTGGCTCACCGGCAGGGTCTGCGAGGCCGCTTTGATGAACACATCCTCCACCGCGAATCCGGCCATGGCAGCGACCATAAAGGCGCTGCCGATCAGATCGGCTCGCCGATCGGAGGAAGACTGTTTCGTCACGATGTCTCAGGGTCCTCAGGCAGGCACCAAGAAAAGGCCCGCGTACTGACGCCTCCCGCACTGAGCGGAAATCGGTTTACTGTCAAGGCGCTAGGTGACGCAGGCCTGCCAGGCGATAGCTATTCAGCGAAGGTCGCAATCTCAGCCAGCGGCTTCTTCATCTTCGCCGCAGCCGGCACGCTGGCGGCGGCCGAAGGGTGCCCAACGGCGAGAATCATCACTGGCTTTTCACTCTCAGGACGGCCCAGGAGCTCATTCAAGAACCGCATCGGGTTGGGCGTGTGCGTAAGCGACACCAGCCCGGCATGGTGCAGCGCTGCCAGCAGGAAACCGGTCGCTATGCCGACGCTCTCTGGCACATAGTAATTCTTGAACCGGGTGCCGTCGTCATAGGTGCCCCAGCGTTGGGCGAAGATGACGACCAGCCAGGGCGCGTCCTCCAGATGCGGCTTGTTGACACCCGTGCCGATGGGCTCAAGCGCTTTCAGCCATTCATCGCTCGCACCGCCGCCGTAAAAGCGCCGCTCTTCCTCCTCTGCCGCCTCACGGATCTTCGCCTTGATCCCAGGATCGGCGATGGCCACGAAATGCCAGGGCTGATGATTGGCGCCCGACGGGGCAGAGCCGGCTGTACGGATGCAGTCCTCGATCACAGCCTTGGCCACCGGTCGGCGATCATAATCGCGCACCGAGTGGCGCGTCTTCATGCGCTCATAAAAGGCGCGCGCTTCGGCCAGCATAGCCTCATCGGAGAGCTCAGCACGGTCTGGCAAATCAAGCGGTTCATAGGAAATGTTGGTGCGGCTGAACATGGGCCACTCCCGATTTTGGACATCGCTGCACGATACAGTGAAGGTGCGCGAAGGGAACCGTTTAGAAGGGCACAGCTCAGTTCGCGCGGCGTTCGGCGTCCGGACCGTAATAGCTGATGTAGCGCTGAGATATTTTTTCCACCGGCAGCACCACCAGCACGTCCGTGGTGCCGAACTGATGGTCGACCACGGCGCCATCGCCGATCAGTCCGCCAAGCCGCAGATACCCTTTGATCAGGGGTGGCAGAGCTTTGAGCGCTTTCTTCGTGTCGAGTTCATCCTTGGGCAGAAGGTCCATCGGTTCGTGCAACTCCGGCAGGGCCTCTACACGCCAGGCCGGTTCCGCGCGAGCATAGTGATGGAGGTAGGAAAGCGGCAGTGCCAACTCGTCGGGCTCGGTCCCTTCCAGGCTTGCGCACCCAAACAAGACATCGATGCCTGAATGCACCACATAGCGCCAGATGCCGTGCCACAGCAGTTCCACGGTGCGCTTGGTGCGGTAGGGCTTTAGAACGCAGGAGCGGCCAAGCTCAAGAAAGGTAAGGTCGGGCCGAGCCTCCACAAGCGCATCAATCCTGTACTCACCGGTGGTGTAGAAGCCGTCATTTTCTTCTGCAACGCTTTGCGGCAGCAGGCGGTAGGTGCCGACAATGGCCGGTTCGCCGGTGCGCGGATCGGGCGGCGCATCAAGATCAAGCACCAACAGATGATCGCACAACGGATCGTATCGATCGAAGTCGCGCCGCAGCAACCGGTGCAGCATGCCGGGTTTGGCCGACATCTCCTTGTAGAACACATCGAACCGCAGGCGCTGCGCTCGGTGAATGTCACGCGGCGTGGTGGCCAGGCGAACCTCCAGGGGGCCGATCGAGCCAAGCACTGGGCTGAGTGGGCCGGCCAGCGCCTCATCCTCAGGCAGGTAAAGCGGTGTGCCCGGCAACGGTGCACGCAGCGTTGGCGTCATCGATCGCGCGAAGGGAAACACCTGTTCCACGACCCGGCGCGCGGCTTGCCCAGCAGCGTTCTGCACACTGCGGCGGCGCCCGCTAGCGTTAGGCACACGGTCACGGCTGCGCCAGTCACGCTCAGTCATTTTGGGGTCTCAATCTCAACGGACGGGCGTTGCCCAAGCCGTTTGCGTGCGCGCAAGTGTTGGCCGTTCGGTCGATCACAATTCTACGACGTTCCCATGACACAGAGTGCCTCAGTATGGCACGGACCGCCGGGCAGGCGATATGCCGTGTCATGTCAAAGCCTTGGGACGGGTGATGATGGTGCCCGGCCAGTTTGAGGCAGCCTCATGACACAGATTTGTGCCGCTGGCGACTCAGGCACAGGGCGGCGGGTTTTCAGGTACCTCTGAGCCGTCTAGAGATCAGGCCAGTTTAGAGGTGTCCATCAACGCGGCCAGCGCATCGGGCGCAATCGGTTTCACTGCAAAGGCATCGAAACCCGCCGCCTCCACCTTGCGGTCAAGCTCTGGATCGGTGGTGCCGGAAACGGCAACGATCCGGCCCTCAAACCCAAGCGCACGCATCGCTTTGGCGGCTTGGAATCCGTCCATCACCGGCATGGTGAGATCGAGCACAACGCCGTCAAAGCCCTCAGGCCCGACCTCCCGCATGGCATCGACCGCTTCTGCGCCATTGGTGACCACGGTGACCTTGTAGCCAGCCCGCGAAAGCGCAGCCTCGCCGAGCAGGGCATTTACCGGGCTGTCATCGGCCATGAGCATGTGCCGGGTAGGCTCGTTTTCAGGGCCGGCATCACTGTCCGATGGCTGGTCTATCGTTTCGGCATCGGCGGGATCGGGCAGGAAGCCATCGGTCGGCCGGGTGCCGAACTGATCGGTCAGCATCGCTGTCAGAGAGGATTGCCGGACCGGTCGGATGAGATAGCCCGAAAAGCCAGCTGTCGCCAAAGCCTCAAGCCTTTCGCGTTCTGATGGCCGAACCAACATGACAGGTCGAAGTCCAAGGGCGGGAAGGTTAAGCCGCGCCCACAGCACGGCGTAGTCGAAGGTTATGTCGATCAGCACATGGTCATAAGCGTCGTGCAGGCCGGCAAGGCGAGCCGCCTCGCGCACCGTGTCCACGGAGGCACCGAGCATGGAAAGCGTGGCGCACAGCGCCTCGGTCTCCGGCGTGCTGGAGTAGTCGGGCGTCACCACAAGGAGCACCCTTTTAGCTTCCAGGGGTTTGGACTCCTGCCTGTCCTCGGTTGCGTTTGACCTTTCGCCCTCTCCGTCAACATCAGCCCAGATGAGGGGAATGGACAGGCGCATATGCGTTCCAACGCCCATCGACGAGGTGACAAGGTCTAGCCGTCCGTCCATCGCCTCAGCCAGACCGCGCGACAGTGGCAAACCCAGACCCGTCCCTTCCGCGCCAGAGGCCTCCGCCGCGCCCGTGCGGCCGAAGGGCGGGAAGATCAGGGCCTGATCTTTGGGCGCAATACCATCGCCGGTATCAAGCACATCGATCACCAGCATGGGGGCCTCGGCCTCTTCCAGCCAGGCGTCGAGCTTGACCCCACCGGTCCGGGTGAATTTGACCGCATTGGATA